>JACIYH010000001.1 GCA_014360055.1 Bacillota bacterium
TCGGCCAGGAAATGGACCTGGAAGAGATAGTGCGGGAAGCTTGCGGGGACGAAATGTTCTTCGTTAGCTCTGAGGGAGGAGTGACCATCAGCGGCGGCGAGCCCACGTACTTCCCAGACTTTACCTCGCGCCTGGCGCAGAGGCTCAAGGAAGAGCTGGTCCATGTGGCTGTCGACACCGCTGCCTGTTGTGCGTGGCCCTGCCTGGACGAACTGCGACCCCACGTGGATCTCTTCCTGGTCGACCTGAAGACCATGGATGCTCAGAAGTACCGGGAAGTGATCCGGGGGAGCCTGCCCGTGGTCCAGCAGAACATAGAAAGGCTGGTCGCCGCGGGAGCATCGGTGCGGGTGCGCATTCCGGTGATTCCCGGATTCAATGACACGGAGGACGATTTCCAGGCCTTCGCTGATTACTTGGGCAACTTCCGCGGCCACCTGGCGGGAGTTGACATCCTGCCTTACCATTCCTATGCCGGGAAGAAGTACAAACTGCTCGGTCGCTGGGAGGCCTACCAGTACCGGGAGGTGGAGTCCCTTCATCCCGAGGACGTGGTGGGCCTGGCCCGGAGGTTGAAAAGGGCGGGTTTCTCGCCCGCCGATTCCAGCCTTACCATCGGAGGTATCACGTGATGAGCAAAGCGGAACTCATCAAGCAGATCCTAAAGATAGAACTGGAAATGTTCAGGGAGGTGCCATCCGGAGGTGGCAGCCGATGCCAGGAGCATCCCCAGGCCTTTCTCCTCGTTCGCGGTGCCACCTTCGAAACCTGGTCGGAGGACACCCTCCGGTGCTACCTGCGGGACCTGGAAGAGGCGAGGGCTGCTGACCGTAACCTCTTCACGGAGAAATACGCCCGCCTGGATGACCTGCTGCCTGCCTTGAGTTCTAGCCCCTTGATCGAAGAGATCCTGGCCATTGAAGTGCAGTGGGAGAAGGAATTGAGGGAAAAGTACCCGCACCTGCTGGCCGAGCACAGTCTGGATCATTTCAGGGAGTATCTGCGCAGCGAACTGGAGACTTACTCCGACACCACCCTGCTCAGTTACTACACCGACCTGGTGGAGGCGGTGAACAGAAAGGAGAGCCTGGCGGAAAAGGCGCTGGCCACTGTCTTCCGGAAGCTGGGCTACTGTTCCCTGGAACATGCGGAGCGTTGCATGGCCGAGAGCGGCGCGCCCGGGCATTCCTCCTGCAGCGGTTGAACTGAACTCAGTCCGTTTCCGGCCCGGTGTGGGCCACCGGCATGACTCGAAAGTCCGAGATGCCGGCTCGCTTCAGTTTTCTCCACAAGGTGGTGGTGCTGACCCCCAGCAACCTGGCCATTTCCTTTCGGTTCCAATTGGCCTGCTCCCCTACGCGGTGCAAAAGGGTCCGTTCGGCTTCTCGAAGGGCATCGCGGTATGGTACCTCCGCAGTGCCGGGCGGCTGCGTGCAGACGGGTTTGGCAGTGACGGCCCAGGGGTAAGGAGGCCGGCGGTGACTGTCAAGCGCTTCGGCGACAGTGGCTTCGAGCAGTCGGCGCGGGTCGCCGGGGTGTTGCCGGGCCAAAGCTGCGAAGCGGTGTGCTAGGTTCTGCAGTTCACGGACGTTGCCAGCCCAGTGGTGCCGTTGCAACATGGCGGTTATCTCCTGATCCAGCGGCGTCAGTTGTCGGCACATGTCGGGTGCCACCTGCTGCAGGAAATGGAGAAACAGGACGGGCACATCCTGGGGCCTGGCCCGTAGGGGCGGTACCTCGAGCACCAGGACGCTGAGCCGAAAAAAAAGGTCCTGACGGAACTCTCCCAGGTTGACCTTCTCGGTTAGGTCGCAGTTGGTGGCCGCGATCACCCGCACGTCGACCGGGATCATGCGGGTTCCCCCGACGCGGATCACCTCCTTTTCTTGGATGACCCGGAGGAGGCGCGCCTGCGATTCCAGCGGCATGGTGCCGACCTCATCGAGGAATATGGTGCCGCCATGGGCTAGCTCGAACAGGCCCTGCTTGCCCCCCTTGCGCGTCCCCGTGAAAGCGCCTTCTTCGTAGCCGAACAATTCGCTCTCCATGAGTTCCTTGGGCAGGGCGGAGCAGTTGATGGCGACAAAGGGGCCTGCCGCCCGCGGGCTCAGGTTGTGAATGGCATGGGCGAACAATTCTTTTCCGGTTCCCGTCTCCCCGCAGACGAGTACCGCGGCATCGGTGGCCGCATAGGCTTTCGCCTGCAGCCGCGCCTGGGTGATAGCCGGGCTTGTACCCAGTATGTCTTCGAGGTGGTACTTCGCTACCAGCCCGGCCTCTGCCAGTTGCCGCCGCACGCGGGCCTCTACCCGTTGCAGCCGAGACACTTCGGTCAGGCTGAGCAGGGTTCCGAGCCGTCCCCCGGTGGCGACAATGGCGGTGCTGGTGACCACGATGCCGCTGCCGTCCCGGTACCGCAGAAGCGATCCCTTCAGGCGCACCGGATCCTTCTCTCCCAGGGCTTGCGCCAGCTGTCGCCACGCCTCGGGAGTCAACGAGTCGCTCATGGCGCTCAGGAGGTTGTTTCCCAGTAGGGCAGCCCGCCGCAGCCCGAGGATGCGGAACGCCAGATCATTGGCGTACTTCGCTGTTCCCTCCTTATCAACGAAGACGACGCCCTGGTCGGCGGCATCCAGCAAGGCCTGGAAACGAAGGTTTTCCTCCCTCTCCCTCTCGAGGGCATCCACGAGATCGGCAGCCTTTTCCAGGGCGTGCCGAATGGATTCTTCACCCATCCCCACCAGCTCATGCTCCAGGCCATGCTCACGGGCGTAGCGCCCCACCATGGTGCCCCCGACCAGGACCTCGAACCCGTGCTCTTTGCACTGAGCGACGGCTTGGCGGGCCTGTTCCCGGTTTTGGATTTGTATTTGACGCACCTGTATGCCCAGGACGGTTGGCCATACGCCCAGCTGGCACTCGTGGTGTGCGTGCAGTATGGTGGCCACCTTGCGGCCCTTGCGGCTGGCCCTGTAAAGTGCATCCAGCAACTCGGCACGCGGCAAGCTGATCCGGACTACGGGTACGGAGAGTGCCCGTTCCAGTTCTGCTGCTATTCCGGGAGAGGCCAGGATGGCCTGGCAGGTCCGCTCCAGGATCCTTCCCGCACGGAACACGCTCTCCGGGTCTGCTGCTTCTGCCGTTTCGATGGCCAGGGGCTGGGTAACCCGCCCTGCCAGTGACCTGGCGGCGGCTAGGGCAGCCGCAACCTGCTCCGGGGTGAAGGCAATGAAGCCCAGTTTCGCCCTGCCCATACCTACCGACCCCGCGCGTTGATCTCGGCCCTTATCACCATTTTAGTCGATACTCCCCTGGCGTTGCAACTTTGATGCACTCTATGTCCCGCTGTTGCGGCACCCGGCTGTGCACGAGTGCGAGGATGAAGTGACACTCCCTCAGAGACGGGTGGGCAAGGGGTGGTCTGCCGCCTAGGGGAGAAGAAAGATGGGAGGGAAAGGATGGCGTGGGAATGCTCCAAAGGGTTGGCAACGCCGCCCACGTGGGGCGGCTGAGCTGGCGCGACCTCGTGCCCACGGTCAGGCACGGGCTCAGCCTGGGCGTGATAGTCATGTTCCTGATTGCGACGGCGATCATGCTGGGGAATGCCCTGACCGTGGCGGGGGTGACGGAATATCTCACGCGGGCCCTTACTGGCCAGTACATCCCGTTGTGGGCTTTCTTGGTGATAGCTCGGCTGAGCTTGGCTTCCTGCTGTCCCTTTCCGGCCTGGGGCCCGGTCGGCATGGCCCTGGTGTGGGGTTGGCTGTGCGACAGGGGTGGGAGAAAGGATTGTTCTGTTCCTCGGGGTGGCCGTCATCGCCGGGGGCGTGTTTGTCTTCTCCCTGGGTGAGGGTCTCGCCGGATTGGCTGTCGGTGTCCTGGTGGTGGGCGTCGGTTTCGCCTGCCTGCTTCCCCTGACCAACCGGGGGGTCGCGTTATGGTTCCCCGGGCAACGGAGGGCCCTGGCCATCGGGGTCAAGCAGGGTGGGGTTCCCACCGGGATCGCCCCGCCAGTTGCTTTCCTGCCCCGTCTCGCCGTGGCGGAGGGCTGGCGGCCCGCCGCGCGTTACCTGGGGTTGGGCGTCTTGGTAACTGGTCTGGCGTGCGCTCTCTCATACTGCCTCTTGTTTCGAGTACGGTTTCCGCGCCTGGAAGGGGCAACGGCTCTCCCGGAGACATCATCATCGGGCAGGCCGCGCCCTCCGGCAGCAGCCCGCGATGCGGCGGGGTGGGATCCCCTAGCAGTGGCACGATGGTCATGGGTTTCAGCTTCATGGTGGTTCAACGCTCGGCCTCGGCCTTCACCGTGCCCCACTTTTTTTGACCTGATGAGGACGGAAGCGGGCCGGGTGATGATGGCTGCGGCTACCATCAACGATCTGATCGGGTGGCCGTTGTTTGCGGTGATCGTGAGCAAGAGTGTTCCGGACGCTGTACCTGCCACCAGCCCGGGGGCTACCATGATCCTGGTCCTGGGTCTGTTTGTTTTGACTTTGAGCCTGGGGCGCCGGGCAGGTTGACGCGCTCTTATTTGGTTGCAATCCCATCTCACCTGGCCGACCGGTTTCATGGGAGCCACGACCATGGTGCTGCTGGACGCGTCTGTGGTCACGGGCAGTCAATGCCTTGCAATCGTGCAAAGGTCACTTCAATTGTTAGCTGGCGCTCCATCTTGTGAAAAGTTGGGGGTTTGCTTGGCCCTCTTGAGGCCCTGCGGTTTGGAGGCTGTGCGGGCGTGGCACGCTTCTTGCACGACGTCTTAGCACGAGGGCGCTCACGGGCACGGGAAGGTGGTCAGGGGGGAGGTCGCATGGGGCTGTTAAAGAGGGTGACGGGCGCGGCACACACGCTCGGTGCCGTGGTCCTGGGGCTGATGTTCACTTTCATGGTGCTCAATATCATCGGGCGGTCTATCGGGCACCAGTTGGTCTGGGTGGGAGAGTTTTCCAGCTACGCCGTGGTGTGGGCCGTGTACCTTGGCGTCGCCCTTGTCCTGCGGGAGGGAGGACACGTCAAGGTCGAACTGGTGTCCGAGAGGTTGCCGCCGCGGGCCCGGGCCGTCATGCGCATCCTGGGGGACGATTTGCCCACCATGGTTTTCAGTATCTTTGTGGTCTGGAGGTCTGCATACATGGTGCAGGTCGCCTGGCAGACCCAGCGTGAAACCCCCCTGCTGGGGATACCCGTTTGGCCCCTGCTGGCGGTGCTACCCCTGGGCATGGCATTGTTCGGCCTGGAGGCCCTCGCTGACGCCGTTGCCGTGGCTCGCTCATTGAGCAAAGGGGTGATAAGGGGATCCGGAGGCAGTGGGAGCCTGGAGGAGTAAGGAGCTTCCCGGAGGGGTAGAGAAGGGAGGGGATAGGTCTTGCTCGCGGTGTGGGTTCATGTACTATTGTTTGCATTGCTTCTCCTGGGTATGCCGCTTGGTGTCGCGATGGGTCTTTCTGGTACGTGGCTCCTGTACCACGTCGCCGGCGACGCAGGCCTCGTGCTGGCCGCGAAGACCATGTTCGACGCGCTTAATGATTACACTTACCTGGTTATACCGCTGTTTGTCATGGTGGGAGCCATCATGGTCAAGGGCGGGGTTGCCGATGATCTGTTCGAGTTTTTCGACAGCATGCTGGGCCATATCCCGGGAGGTGTGGGAGTGGCCGTCGTGCTCACGGCTGCCGTCCTGGCGGCCATGAGCGGTAGCAGCGTGGGGGTAGCTGCTGCCATCGGGCCTATGGCGGTAGCCAACCTGCAAAAGCGCGGCTACAGCCTGGAACTCAGCCTGGGCCTGCCTGCGTCGGCAGGCGGGTTGGGAATACTGATCCCTCCCAGCGTGGGCGTAATTGCGTACTCTGCGCTCACCGGGGTTTCGCCAGCGAAAATGCTCATCGCTGGCGTGGTTCCCGGGCTCCTGTGCGTGGTGCTGTTTACCGCCTACTCAATGTGGGCGTGCTGGCGGACTGGACAGGGCAAAAGCGTGAGGGAAAGAAGGACGTGGTCCCAGCGCTGGAAGGCCTTCAAGCGCGCCTTCTGGGCGTTGAGCATCCCGGTCATCCTCTTGGGCGGCATTTATTCGGGTATTACCACCATAACGGAGGTGGCTGCCGTTGCCTGTGTATGGGCTCTTATCGTTTGCATGTTCGTGTACCGTCGTATGACCTGGCGCGACCTTCTACCCACCCTGCGGCACGGGCTGAGCCTGAGCGCCATGGTAATGTTCCTCATTGCCACTGCCTTATTGCTTGGGAACGCGATAACCGTCGGCGGTGTTACCGAAATCCTTGCTCGGGCGTTATTCGGACACGAGGTGCCGTTGTGGGCCTTCATAGTGATCACCATGGTGTGGTTGCTGATACTCGGCATTGCCCTTGAGGGCGCCTCGATGCTTTTCCTTACCATCCCGGTGGTCGCTCCCCTTCTAGCAGGCTATGGCTACGATTTTATTGCTTATGGAGTACTGTACTTGCTAAACGTGGAACTCAGCTTGCTGTCACCCCCGGTGGGGCTGACCGTGCAGACTATGGAAAGAATTGGCAGGCAGATGGGTCTGCCTCTCACCGCCTCAACGGCCTGGAGGGGCTGCATTCCTTTCTTCGCCCTGTACGTTGTGGTCATGATCCTGGTTGCCGTTTTCCCCGGTCTCGCTACGTGGTTGCCCAGTACCATGAAGTGATGTTAGTTCGTCAGCTTCCCTCGGGCGCGGGGGTGGGTGTACGGGCGGGAGCGGGAGCAGTAGTTGCGGCAGCCGCAGGGGAGGGAGGTGTTGCCGGGGACAAGGGGTTGTTACTGATCGGATTCGAGTTGGGGGCTGCACCCGGAGACCAGAAAGCTTAGGGAGGGAGGTCCAGATGACGAGAGGGAGAGCGGTCCTGGCGGTGCTGGTAATCGGCGTGCTGGTGTTGGGGGCGTTTGCCGGATGCGCTAAGAAGGAGGCGGAAAAGCCCTCGGGACAGGCCGGGCCGGCACCCAAGGTAATCCGGTTGGCGTGTGGCATGCCGACTGGGTACAATCTCTACCATGACGTGCAGAGGATAGCATCCAGGGTGGGGGAACTGTCCAAAGGGGCCCTGAAAGTGGAGGTGTATGGCGAGGGTTCCCTGATCAAGGACCAGGACGCCATGGAGGCGGTGACCACCGGGGCGGTGGAGATGGTCTCCATACCCGCGTTCTGGGTGGCGCGTGTCGCCCCGCTGTTCTCCCTGTTCGAGCTGCCTGGCCTCTTTCCTAGTCCGGAGGTCATCCGGCAGGTGTATGACGGCGACCTGGGGGCCCAGATGGGAGAGCAGCTAAAGGAGAAGGGGGCCGTGCTTCTCGGTTTTTCGGACTTCTGGGTAGAATACATTGGTTACGCGACCAAGAAACCCGTTTATGTCCCCAAGGACCTCAAGGGCATGAAGCTGAGGGCGGGCACGACGACGGACAAGCTCGTCATGGAGGCCTGTGGCGCCCAACCTGTGAGCTTGAGCGGGGCCGAACTCTACATGGCCTTGCAGCGTGGCACGATAGACGGAGCCATGGTGGCTACGTCCCAGCTTTCCGAGCGCAAGCTGTACGAGGTGGTAAAATACCTCACCAACCTCAGGATTACACAGGTCCCCTACCCCGTTATGATAAACAGGCGGTTCTTCGAGAGTCTTCCGGCCGACCAGCAGAAAGTCCTGGCCGATGTCGTGCGCGAGGCGTGCCTGGAAGGGCGGGCCGAGGTGGGGCCGCAGGAAGCGCGCTGGATCGACGACTGTAAGAAGAACGGGGTGACGTTGATCACCCCGACTCCGGAGCAGTGGGCGCAGTGGCAGGAGCTTTTCGACCGTGTGGTCTACCCTGCCTACTTCCAGAAGGTGCCCGAGCTCGAGTCGATGGTCGCCCAGGTCAAGAAGTGGCTGGGCGGTAAGTAGTCCGGCCTGGGTTCGCGACTGGGGGAAGGACAGCCCCGGCCGCCGCTGGTGGTCCGGGGCTGTCGCATGGTCTGGCACGATCCTCGCATTGCTGAGGAACCAGGAACCCGAAGGGGAGCCGAGGGGGGCCTGCCGGAGTGCCGAGCGTGCCTTCGGCGCGACCCGAGAGTGCATCCTGCGGAGGAGGGACGGGGGTTTTCGGGGTCCAGCGATGGCTTTCGCCCTGGGCGGAGGGCTCATGATGCTGTGCGCATGGCCCGCCGCTAGGTGGAGGGGGGCTATGGCTGGGTGGTGGGCATTGGGCTGGGGAAGTTCTTTGACCGGGTCAACCACGACGTGCTCGTGGCCCGGGTGGCGCGGAAGGTAAAGGACAAGCGGTCGTTGCGGCTGATCCGGGTGTTTTCTGGAGTGCGGGGTCATGGGGACAGGGGTGAAGGTGAGGAAGGAACCTGCCCGTGAGGTGGCGGGATCTAGCAAGGGGTGCTGGCGCCTGTCTGCGACCCCGTGACTGCACAAGGCCCTTGGCCTTGCCTGGTGGCGTGACCAAGGGCTGATGCCGCTCAAGGAGACCTATGCGCGAGTTCGGAACTCTTGGCGAACCGCCGGATGCGGATCCGCATGTCCGGTGGTGTGAGAGGCGCCGGGGTCACCCCGGCGCCTGCTCGATTGGTTGCTTCCCGGTCACGCTTGTGCCGAGGCCGCGGGCTTTTCGACGACGTCAGCAGGGAGTTCGGTCCGGCTGACAGGCTTGGCGAACCATATCCAGTCCGCCCTGGGGTCCTTTTCGCTCCAGATCAGCGTGCCGTCCTTGCGGTCGGGCACTTTGCCCCCGGGCACGAAGTACTTCTTGCCTTTCTTAAGGGCCATGCCACCGTTCCCCCCTTCTCACGAGGCCGCCAGGCTGTGCTCGGTGCGCGCGATGATGGAGTCCTGGGTCTCCTTGTCCAGTTGCGTGAAGTAGGCGCTGTATCCCGCCACCCGCACCACCAGATCCGGGAACTTCTCCGGTTCCCTCTGGGCTGCCTTCAGGGTCTCGGTGTCGACCACGTTGATCTGGACGTGCTGGACCAGGAGGTCGTGCCAGGTCTTGATGTAGGCGCGGAAGAGTTGCCATCCCTTTTCGCCCTGGAGGGAAGCCGGGCTCAGCCTCTGGTTGAGCAGGATGGCCCTGCACTTGACGGCGTCCAGCTTCGAGCACGACTTGAGCACGGCGGTGGGCCCCTTCTTGTCCCTGCCGTAGCGCGGGGAGGTGCCCCCGTCCGCCAGCACCTCTCCCTTCTTGCGCCCGTTGGGCGTGGGTCCGGTTATTGCACCGAGGCCACGGAACTCGGTCACCGACTGGGGCAGCGGCCGCGGCGAGGCTCCCCAGGCGTCCTTGACCTTGAGCCCTTCCTCCACGATTATGTCCAGGCAGCGGCGTGCGTGCGCATCCGCGAAGTCGTCGTCGTTGCCGAAGCTCGGGGCCCGCATGAAGTCCTGCCTCATCTCCTCGTAGCCCTCCCAGTTGTTCTTGAGGGCGTCGAGGAGCTGCTCGATGGTGTGCTTCTTCTCCCGGAAGATCAACTTGTCCATGGCTGCCATGGAGTCGGCGGCATCGATCAAGCCGTTCACGTTGAACCAGGGCACCGGCAACTCGTCGTGCTCCATCACGTCGACGCCTTTCTCCAGGAAGGGCTCCAGGCAGCAGGACAGGAACGGCTGCTGCAAGTATTGCCTTTCCACCGCGGCGGCGAGGTTCCTCATGCGCTGCCCCATCTGGAGGGCGATGGCGTACTGCTTCCGGAACGCCTCGTAGACGTCGTCGATGGACTTCCACGTGTGCGGGTTGGTGGGCGGGCCCATCCTGATTCCCGAGACCGGTTCCACACCGTCGTTGAGGACCACGGTGAGGATGCCGGCGGCGTTTGACGACCACGGCCTCCGCCGCGGCGTGCCGTACGGTCCCACCGGACCAGGCGACTTGCACAGGATGAGGGCCCAATCTCGAGCCTGTTCCAGGGTGCAGCCGAAATTGCTCATGAGTGACGTGATGGCGACTTCGTCGTTTTCGAAGGACGGTATGGCCATGCCCGTCTTGACCACCTCGAAGGCCGCCCGCAGGTATTCGTCGGGGGTCTTGGAGTGTACCCGGAATCCGAACGACGGTTGGACCGACCTGGTGTCGCGGGTGGCCTCCAGGCAGAGCTTGGTCACCTCGTTACAGGCGTCCGAGCCGTCCTTCTTCACGCCCCCCAGGGTGTAGATTTGCAACATCCCTGACCCCTGCAGGCGTCGTCTGGCCTCCCTGGTCTGGGCGTACCCCGTCTCCAGGAGCTTGAGCCACAGGCACTCCAGCATCTCCAGGGCCTGGTCGCGGGTGATGCGCCCGGCGTCGATGTCGGCCTGGTAATAGGGGTAGAGTATCTGGTCGATCCTGACCGAGGTGCCCAGCGCGAAGCGCTCGAGCTGGTGGGTGAGGACCTGGATGAACCACACGGCCTGAACGGCTTCGTGGAAGGTCTGGACCGGCTCCGCGAGGCAGCGGTCGCATACGTCGGCGACACGCTCCAGCTCGGCCTTCCTGACGGGATCCTCCTCCTCGCTGGCCAGGAACCTGGCCAGGGCCGCGTACCGCCGCGACCAGTCAATGGCCGCCTGGGCGGCGATGATCATGGCTTTCCACTGTGTGACCTTGCGGGCGAGGTCGAAGACGTCGTCGGTGTAACCACCCTTGCGGGCTTCCTCGATCTTTTGCTCCATCCTCTTGATCAGGGCATTGAGTCCGTTGCGGAAGACGAATTCGTAGTCGGGCTGACTGCTGCCGAAACCGTCCCGGGCAGTGAGAGCGCCTGCCATGACAGCATTGCCTGCGTTGTAAAGGTGAGCCTCATCTAGGTTACCCAGTTCGCGGACGCGAGACCACATGTTCCTGGGTTTCCAGTAAGCCATTATCTCCTTCAGGTCAGCCTTGTCTTCCTCGCGGACGAACCCGTCCTCGACCACGTGCTCGATGGCGGTGTCGCTCAGTTCAAAGGTCCCCAGGATGGCACGCGGGTGGTTGGTTCCGGCGCCTACGATCAATTCGCCTTCCTTGATCCAGATGGAGAGCTTCTCGAGCAGGTTCTTGAGGGCCTTGGCCCTGCGGATCACTTCCGGCTCGCCGTCGGTCTGCCGGTATGACTCCGTCCAGAGCCTCCCCCGGTCGACGTCGAGGAAGACGTTCTCGGCGTATTTCATGCCCACGCTGCTCTTGGGGATCACCCTTTGCTTGAGATCCCGCACCCGGTCATTCATACGCTTCCCTCCTTTGCACTCGTTGCCTCACTTCCGCGCTTGCACCCGCCTGTCCGTCACCGCCCTGGTATCACCTCTTGTCGCCTTTCGATTTCTTCCCGCTATCCCTTTGGAGCAAGATGCGTGCCATGCTGATGCGGGGAGGCAGCCACGGGCGGACCGCCGCACCGGCTCGCTGCTGCCGCCGCCGGCGTCCGGTTCCGGTTCGCCTTTGCCCCGCGGCCAGCATTGCAGATATGCAATACCAAAGTCATTTCTGACAAGGCCCGTGTTCACCTGCGCGTTGGGCCGGACCGCTGCGCCCCGACACCTGGGATGCGCGGGCCGTTTGACGGCGGCGCGACGGCGCTGCGGCAGGCGGGCCCGGGTATCCGGGGAGCGTCTGGCACGGTTCTTGCGCCATC
>JACIYH010000010.1 GCA_014360055.1 Bacillota bacterium
GCGCCGCCTGGATCCGTGATGACCGGTCCCGAGGGCCACCCCAGCCTTTCCGGTGCCTCCGCCGGAGACGGGTACCTCCCGTCCTCCCGGTGCTCTCCCAGTGCCTCCGAGGACCACGCCTGCCAGCGGGTCAGCCGCTCAGCGCAGCCCACGGTACCCGTGGTGCCCAGTACGGCCGTGAACAGCACCAGTAGCGCCAGAGCTATCCCTTTCCTCACCGGCCCACCCCCGCAGGTCCGACCCGCCATCTGATCAACCTCCGGCCCGCGGCCTGGAACGCCTGCGCCTAAGCAGGAACCCACGCGGGGTCACTCCTCCCCCCACCGTTCCCGCTCCAATTTGCACGGGTGCCGCATCAGCCCGCACCCAGCCGGGACAAGTACCACTGAATGCCAACGCTACGGCCAAGGCAAGGAACCAAACTATGCTGGCAAGCAGCCTTCCCCCATGCGACCACACCTGGTGCACCCCCTTGTAGGGACGCCACGGCGGCCGGAAACGTTTCCCCCGTATGTGCTATACTGAACCAGCGCGGGGTGCAACGGGAGGGGACGAGCGCCAGATGAGGAAGACGACCTGTCCGTTTGATTGCTGGGACGCGTGCGGGGCCCTGGCGGAGGTCGGAGGCGGCGGGGCGGTACCCCTGGACGGGGACGTGACCACGTACCGGGAGGTAATCCTGCGCGGGGACCCCGACCACCCCTTCTCCAGGGGGACCATCTGCGGGAAGCTGGCCCGGTATCCGGCCTTCCTGCGCTCAGACGCCCGCCTGAGAAACCCCCTCCTGCGCGACGGCAGCAACTGGCGGGAAATCTCCTGGGACGACGCCCTGGACCTGTGCGCGCGGAAGCTGGAGCAGGCCGTTCGGTCCGGGCCGGAGCGCATCCTCTTTGACCTGGGCAACGCCAACTGCGGCATCCTGCGCTTCTCCGGACAGAGGCTCTTCCGCCTGTTAGGTGCGACCGTCACCACGGGCAGCCTCTGCGACATCGCGGGAGAAAAGGGCCTGGTGCGCACGACCGGCGCCTGCCTCTCTCACCCGCCTGCGGACGTCCTGAACAGCCGGGCCGTCGTCCTGTGGGGACGGAATCCGGCCGCCACCAACACTCACTTCTGGCGCTTCGTGCAGGAAGCCCGCCGTCGCGGGGCGCAGGTGGCGGTGGTGGATGTGTACCCCTCGGCCACCGCCCGCAGGGCTGACCTCTTCCTGTGCATCCGGCCCGGCACCGACGTGCATCTCGCCCTCGGTGTAAGCCGTGCGCTCTGCGACCTGGGTCTCGTCGACGAGCACTTCCTGGACTCCCATACCCGAGGCGCAGACGACTTCATGCGCCTGGTATCCTCCCTCACCGTCGAAGAAGCGGCGCGGGCCTGTGGCCTCGGAGCAGAAGAAGTCCGGCAACTGGGTGTTCTGCTTTCGCTGAAGCCGGCATCCATCTGGCTGGGGATGGGAATGCAGCACTACCGCTGGGGCCCCACCGCCGCCTCCTTCGTGGCTGCGCTGGGCGCCCTCACCGGGCAGTACGGAATCCCGGGGGGCGGCGTTTCGTTCTTCACCGCCAGTCTCACGCCCTTCCAGCTGGACTGGGCCGACCCGCCCCCTTTGCGCGGCATAGCGTCCGGGCACCGCACGGTACGGAAGCCAGCTCTGGCCGCCGACCTGCTGGCCGGGCCTCCCCACCGGGTGGCCTGGTTCCAGGCCAGTAACATCGTCAAGCAGGCCCCCGACTCGGGTGCCATCGCCCGCGCCCTGGCCCGGGTGGAATTCAAGGTGGCGGTGGAGGTGCGCATGAGCGAAACCGCCCAGCTATGTGACCTGGTGTTGCCCGCCGCGTCCTTTCTCGAGTTCGAGAACGTACGCGGGTCCTATGGCACGCCCTGGGTGGGACACATGCCAGCCCTGGTGCCGCCCCCACCGGCATGTCGGCCGGAGCCCGAAATCTACGCGGATCTCGCCCGCCGCCTGGGTTGCGAGGGGGAGTACCTGGCGGAAGGC
Source organism: Bacillota bacterium (assembly GCA_014360055.1). Classification (GTDB taxonomy): domain Bacteria; phylum Bacillota; class Sulfobacillia; order JACIYH01; family JACIYH01; genus JACIYH01. The sequence goes on from JACIYH010000010.1 coordinate 1,997, forward strand.
GGACCGGATGGCTGGCTGCGCCGGGCGCTGGCCCCCCTGCAACGCTACGGCGTCACCCTGGAATCCCTCCGGCAGCAGGGAGGAGCAATCGTGGCGGACGGTGAGGGTCACCTGGGCCAGGTTTACCCACAGTTGCCCTTCGCCGGGGGGGTATTCCCCACCGCCGACGGCCGCTTTCACTTTCCGGGTCCCGAGGACTTCCGGCGCTATCTGGACCTCAGACGCCAGTGGGAGGGGGAGGGCGACACCGCCCATTATCCCCTGCACCTCATAACCCCCAAATCCCCCGACCGGATAAATTCCCATGCCCACGCCCGCTCCCCCGACCACGTTTGTGGCACCGCTGACGACGGCGCCGGCGACGGTCCGCTCCCGAGGGCCAGGATCCACCCCTCCCACCTTCCCGGCGGTAAGACAGAAGCGCTGCTGGCGACGCCCCTGGGACGGGTGCGCGTGCGCCTCGTGCCAGACCCGGAAATGAAACCCGGGGTGGTGGTCATCGACCAGGGGGGCAGGGTGCCCGGCATGATCGGCATCAACGCCCTGGTGCCTGCGGGCGTCTCCGAGGACGGAGAGGGAGCCTGCTACTACGAGGCCCGGTGCCGCCTCGAAAGGTAGCTCTAGGGCCCCCCTGGGACCCCGGGCGGTGATTCCGGCACCGTGTTCTGGCTGCTGGAGGTAGCGCGCTGACGGGCCCTGGCCGCCTCCCACTCCGCCAGGCGGCGGGCTATCTCCCGCTCGAAGCCCTGGTCGCCGGGTCGATAGAAGGTGGCGCCCCCCAGGCCGGGAGGGAGGTACTGCTGGGGCACGAAGTGGCCCGGGAAATCGTGGGGATACAGGTATCCCTTGCCGTGCCCCAGGGCGGCTCCGTCTCTTGACGCATCCTTGAGGTGGTCGGGGACTTCCAATTCCCCCTGCTCCTGCACTTTGGCCAGCGCCGCGAAGTAACCGCCCACCGAATTGCTCTTGGGGGCGGTAGCCAGGTAGATGGTGGCCTGGGCCAGGTGGTACTGGGCCTCCGGCATCCCCACCCATTCCAGGGCCCGGGCGCACGCCGCGGCCACCACGATGCCCATGGGGTCGGCCAGGCCGATGTCCTCCGCCGCCAGGATGAGCAACCGCCGCATGATGAACCTGGGATCCTCCCCTGCGTGCACCATCTTGGCCAGCCAGTAGAGGGCGGCGTGGGGATCGGAGCCACGCACGGACTTGATGAAGGCGCTGATGGTGTCGTAATGCTCGTCGGCGCCCTTGTAGTACCGCAAAGCGCGCTGCTGGATCGATTCCTGGGCCACCCCCAGGTCGACGCGGATCACCCCGTCCGCCCCGGGCGGAGTGGATTCCACCGCCAGTTCCAGGGCGTTGAGGGCGGCACGCGCGTCGCCGTCCGCCACCCGGGCCAGGTGTTCCAGCGCCTCTTCGCTCACGTCGAGGGGCCTGCCACCGTAGCCCCGTTCGGGGTCGCTCAGGGCACGCCGCAGGATGAGCATGATCTCGGCGGGAGAGAGGGGACGGAGGCGGAAAACCCGGGAGCGGGAAAGCAGGGGCGGCACCACCTCGAAGTAGGGGTTCTCGGTGGTGGCCCCGATGAGCACCACCGTACCGTCCTCCACGTGGGGCAGGAGAGCGTCCTGCTGGGCCTTGTTCCAGCGGTGGACCTCGTCCACCAGGAGGATGGTCCGCTGCCCGTACAGGGCACGCCGCTCTTTCGCCTCGGCCACCACCCGGCGTACGTCGGCCACTCCCGCCAGCACCGCGCTCAGGGTCTCGAAATGGGACCGGGTAGTACGGGCCACGATCATGGCCAGGGTTGTCTTCCCCGTCCCCGGCGGCCCCCACAGGATGATGCTGGAGAACAGGCGGTCCGATTCAATGGCCCGGCGCAGCAGGGTGCCGGGCCCCAGTATGTGCCCCTGCCCCACCATCTCGTCCAGGGTGCGCGGCCTCATACGCGCCGCCAGGGGCGCCTCCCGCTTCTCCCTTTCCTCCCGCGCCTGCTCGAAGAGGTCCATCCCCATCCCCTCAACTTTGCCCGCGGCGCTGCACCGGTCGGCCCGTCCCGGCGCCCCGGGACTGATCCGCCGACGGCCGGGTCAGGCGAAGCGACCGGCTTCTTCTTTCATGATGGCGGCGGCTTCCTCGATGTCGGCCCGGGCCACGTCCTTGTGGGTCACCAGGCGGATGCGGTCGGGACCCGTAGCGTTCACCTTCACCCCGCGCGCAGCCAGGCGCCTCACGTAGGCGAAGGCGTCCCCCCGGGTGAGCCAGCACAGCACGATGTTAGTCTGCACGGTCTCCCGATCCACGCGGAACAGGGGATCTTCACTGAGTAGATCGGCCAGCAGCCGGGCGTGGGCGTGATCCTCGGCCAGACGATCAACCATGGTTTCCAGGGCCACCACCCCGGCGGCGGCGATCACCCCCGCCTGCCTCATGCCCCCTCCCACTATCTTCCGGTTGCGCCGCGCCCGCTCGATGAACTCCCTCGACCCGCACAGGACCGAGCCCACCGGGGCCGCCAGCCCCTTGGACAGGCAGAACATCACTGAGTCGGCGGGCGCCGCCAGCTCCCGGGGATCGCAACCCAGGTGGACGGCGGCATTGAAGATGCGAGCGCCGTCCAGGTGCACGGCCAGGCCCCGCTCGTGGGCCACGTCCGCGAGGACCCGGGTTAGGGCGGGCGTCATCACCGTGCCTCCTGCCCGGTTGTGGGTATTCTCCAGGCACAGCAGCCGGGGGGGCGGGTAGTGGATGTTGGAGGGCCGGATGGCGCGGGCCAGGTCGTCGGGATCCATCATGCCCCGCTGTCCCTTGACCAGGCGCGGCTGGACTCCCGAGAGGACTGCCAGCGCCCCCGCCTCGTAGTAGTAGATGTGCGCTTCTTCCTCCAGGATCACCTCATCCCCCCGGCGCGTGTGGGTCATCACCGCCACCTGGTTGGCCATGGTGCCGGACACGCAGAGGAGGCCGGCTTCCTTACCCATGCGGGCGGCCGCCATCTCCTCCAGCCGGATGACGGTGGGGTCTTCCCCGTAGACGTCATCCCCCACCTCGGCGCGGGCCATGGCCTCGCGCATGGCAGGCGTGGGGACGGTTACCGTGTCGCTGCGCAGGTCGATGATCCGCAAATCCCCTTCCTCCTCCTTCAACTGCAGTTGCGCATAAGGGAGCGTTTCAAGCAGGGACAATAACCCGGGAAATGGCCCAGATTCGGGGTGACCCACCCGGGCACCGACGTGCGGGAGGAAAGCCCATGAGCGACCGGTACCGCGACAGAAACAGGCAGCAAGAGGACGCAGAGCGCGAGCCCCCGGGACGTCAGGTCCCCGTGCGACCAGCATTCGCCGCCCCCGGACCTGGTCCCTCCTCCCCCGCACCACCTCCCGCCTCCCCGGTACCGCCCCCGCTCCCCGCTTACCCGCCTCCAGCTTACCCCGGTGCGCCCAGCGCCCCTGCACCGGGCCCGCCCGCCGCCTACCCCACGCCACCCCCCTACCCGGGCACGTACGGCGTCCCGCCGGCAGCCGTGCCCGGCGGGATCCCCGCCCCCGGGGGTCTGCCGCCGGGTGCCATCCCGGCCTCCCCCTGGGCATATGCGCCCGGCACCTGGACCCCTCGCGCCGACGTCTACCAGGAGGACGGCGACTACGTCATCATCACCGACGTCCCCGGCATCGACCTGGACACGCTCGACCTCACCTGGGACGGCGGCGAACTGGTCCTGGAAGCCACCATCCGATCTCCCGAGAAACCCGAACGCAAGCCGGTGGTGCGGGAGCGCCCCAGTGGCAGCTATTACCGGCGGATCCCCCTGGGACCGGACCTGGACCCGGCCGGGGCGGTGGCCAGTTACTGCGACGGCATCCTGGAGGTCCGGGTGCCCCGCAAACGCCGCCGTGTGAGGCGGGCGGTCCGGGTCAGCCGCCCCGACCAGCAGCCCACCTGACACGCGCCCGGCCCGCTTCAGCCGCCCCAACCAACGCCCACCTGAAGCACCGGCCTTCGCGACCTCCAGTGGGGTCCGGACGAGTCCCGGGGGACACTTCAATTAGGGTCATGAATGCTCCCTGTCCGGCCCGGCGAGCTCGGACGCACCCAGGTGCGAGCGGAGGCGGCGGGCCGCCGCTTCGGGTGGCACCGTATTGATGAACCACCCTGTGCCCCACTCGAAGCCCCCCGCGGTACCCGTCCTCGGTATCCATTCCAGGTGCCAGTGATAATGGGCGTAGGAGCCCCCGTCACAGGGAGCCGTATGGAGGATCAGGTTGAAACTCGTCCCTCCCGGGATTTCGAAGTGCGAGGCAGCCAGCGCCCGCAGCATCCCGGCCAGGGAAGCCAGCTCAGGTGGTGTGAGACACCCGAACTCGGGCTGGTGCCGCCGGGGGACCACCCAGGTTTCGTACGGGACGCGGGACGCAAAGGGGCAGAAAGCGACGAAGTCGCCGTTGGCCAGCACCAGGCGTGGCCCTCCCTCCTCCCGGGCAACCACCTTGCAGTAGGCACAGTTACCCGTGGCCGAAGAGTATCTCGCCGCACGGCTCAGTTCCGCTTCCAGCGAAAGGGGGATGAGGGGCAGCGCCACCAGCTGGGAATGGGGATGGCTTAGTGAAGCCCCGGAGGCAGGGCCGGAGTTCCTGAACAGCTGTACGTAGCGGACTAGGGGATCACCGGCATGGTACCTGTACCTGGCCTGCCACGCCTTCAGGACCAGGCTGAGGTGTTGCTCCTCCATGGAGGCCCAGGTAACGTGGTGGTCGGGGTGCTCGACGATAACCTCGTGTGCCCCGACGGCCGGCACGGCGTGGTAGAGTTCCTCGTGCGGCCCCAGGGCCGGCATGGCATGGTAAAGCTGCTCGTGTGCCCCCACGGCTGGCATGGCGTCGTACAGTTCCTCCCGTGCTGACGGACCGCCGGCCCGCGGGACAAGAGCGGGGAACAGGTTGTCGACCACTCTGACCAGCCAGTGCCGGCCCCTCTCTTCACGCCACGAGGCCAGTTCTGGGGGAGTCATATCCTCGTTTCCGGGGCAGAAAGGGCACTCCCCCCCGTCCCTCGCTTCCACCGGCCGGCGGGCCCTGCCGGCGGCCACGCTCACCCAGGTGCCCGAAAAGGGATCGCGCCTCAGTTCCGCTTCCACCGTGTTGCTCCCCCCGTTCTCAGGCGGCTTACTTCCCCCGTTCTTGCGGAGATGCGGTGTTCAGCCTGGTTCTGACGGCGACCGGTGTCTGCCTTCGACGCCCGTGGGTGCCCGCTCCTCCCGACTCCACTCCCCGGCCGGGGATACCGTTTGACCGGGGAGCCACAGGTCGGTCGCGAGCAGGGAAAAGCGACCTCGCGAAGAATGTGAGGGGGGTCAGACACATCAGGTACAGATGAAACGGGGGGATGGCCGTGGGGGAGGCGACATGTTCTCCCGGGCGGCGGCTGAGGCTCACCGAGGGCCGACCCGGCTTCACCTTTTACACCGAACGCCGGCTGGTGCAACTGACCGGCATCAGGGCCCACAATCTGGACGAACTCCTGGCCGGGCTGCGGACGGTGGGCGGGGCGAGCATCTTCTACCACACCCACCACAGCTTCCTGCAGCGGCAGTTCGCCGCTCCCATGTACAACGGTAACGACTTCGCCACCTGGATCGCCACGGCCCTGGGGGAAGGGGACCTGGCCGAACGGGTGGGCAGCATTAACATCCTGGACTGCCAGTCCATCCGGGACCTGCGCGAGACGCTCATCGCCGTCATCGAGGATCACCTGGCAAGCCACCCGGGCCGCCAGCGCCGCCAGGCCGACCCCCTGGACGCCTTCCACTTCGCCAGCTCGAGGAGCTTCGTGCTGCCCGCCGGAAGGGTGGCCCGCAGCCTGGAGGAGTTCGCCTGGCACGTCAGCCGCATCAGCGTCCATTCGCTCTTTTACCACGTCTTCGTGGCCCGACTCAACCCCGAATGCCGCGACCGGGACTTCGCCGTATGGATAGAAGAGGAGCTGGGACTGGAGGACCTGGCCGGGCAGATACGGCGGCTGGACCCGTACCCCCGGCCCCTGGAGGATCTGCGGTCGGAACTCGTGACCATACTCGCACGGCACATCGACGCCAGGGGGGCATTGACATGAGCAGGGTACGACGCCTGCAAGACTACGCGGAATTCGTGGGCCCCGAGGAACTGCGCGAGATATGGTCGCTGGTCCGCCATGTCGAGGGGGCTACCATGGTGCACGTCAACTCCACGAGGATGGGCGGCGGCGTGGCCGAGATCCTGGAAGCCATGATCCCCCTCCTCAACAGCGTGGGGGTCAGCGCACGCTGGGAGGTCATCGAACCCCTGCCCGGTTTCTTTTCCTTCACCAAGGCCCTGCACAACGGCCTTCAAGGGGCACCCTTCGTGCTACGACAAGAGCAGGTGGACACCTACGCCAGGTGCCAGCAACTGAACGCCTCCCGCCTTGACCTCAACGCCGATTGCGTGATCATCCATGATCCCCAGCCGGCGGGCCTCATCCGGCACCGGGCGGAGGGCCGGTCCCGTTGGGTGTGGCGGTGCCACATCGACCTGTCCGCCCCGGACCCGGTGGCCTGGGGTTTCCTGCGCCCCTACGTCGAGCAGTACGACGCCAGCATTTTCTCCATCCCCGCCTTCGCCCAGCAGTTACCCCACAACCAGTTCATGATCGAGCCCTCCATAGACCCCCTCAACGACAAAAACCGAGACCTGGACGTCCGTACGGTGCAGGACGTCCTGGAGCGATACGGTATCGACCCGGAAAGGCCCATCATAACCCAGGTATCCCGCTTCGACGCCATGAAGGATCCCATGGGGGTGATCAGGGCTTTCCGGGAGGTGCGACGGCGCGAAGACTGCCAGCTGGTGCTGGCAGGAGGAGGTGCCAGCGACGACCCCGAAGGACAGCAGGTCCTGGCCCAGGTGAGAGAAGAAGCCAGCCACGACCCTGACATCCACGTCCTTGAGCTCCCTCCGGAAAGCGACTTAGAGATCAACGCCCTGCAGCGGGCATCCACCATCATCGTGCAGAAGTCGCTGCGGGAAGGGTTCGGGCTCACCGTAACGGAGGCCCTCTGGAAGGGAAAACCGGTGGTGGCCGGGGCCGTGGGCGGTATCCGCCGCCAGGTCATTCACGGCTTCACCGGCTTCCTGGTAAGGTCGGTGGAAGGGCTGGCCTACCGCCTGCGGCAACTGCTACATGATCCCTCCCTGCGGCAGGCCCTGGGCAGTAACGGTCGTGAGCACGTGCGCAACAATTACCTGATCACCCGCCACCTCAAAGATTACCTGCTCCTGTTGCTGGCAGTTCGCTACCCCGATGCCGACATCACCGACCTGGCCGGGGCCGGTCACCCGTAACCGAGTTACTTGGTAGAATTCGCCCAGAAAAGGAAGGAATCTGGGAGACCGAACTCGAATATTGAAACAGTGCCCAACACAACGCAGGCGGGACTCGCCACACGGGAGGTTGGCCCTCATGGCACGGGTCAGCCATCCAACCGTCCCGCGGCAAAAGGAGGGTGTTCCGTGAAGCGTTGGTTGGTTTTGTTGGTGGTCGCCTTATTCGTGCTGTCGGGTTGCGCACGGGCTCCCGCCCCTGCGGCCGAGCCCGCACCCAAGCCCGTGCTCACGGTCATCGGTCCGTGGTCGGGCCCCGAGATGGAGGCCTTCCTCCCCGTCCTCAAGGCGGCAGAGGAAAAGGTGGGTGCCAGGATCAACTATCGCATTTACCGGGCGGAGGACCTCGCCTCCATTCTGCCGGCCCAGTTCGAAGCGGCTCAAGCCCCGGGCGACGTGATCTTCATGTGGGACTGGTGGGTTAAAGAGAACGCCCAGCACGCCGTGGACCTGGCCGACGTCTGGCAGAGCGAGGCAGGGCAGTTTATCCTCGAGGCTGCCGAGGCCGAAGGGAAGGTGTGCGCGGTACCCTACGCCATGACGGTGAAGCCCGGCTTCTGGTACCGAAAGTCCTTCTTCCAGCAGCACCATCTGAAGCCCCCCACCACCTGGGAGGAACTGAAGGCGTTGCTGGAGCAGGTGGCGGGGCTGCCCGGGATCAAGAAGCCCATCGTGACCGGGGACGGCGTGGGCTGGCCCATCAGCGACATCACCGAGCACTTCCTCATCGCCTGCGGCGGGCCCCAGCTGCAACTCGACCTTATCGCGGGCAAGGTGAAGTGGACCGACGCCCAGGTACGCAGCGTTTTCGCCGACCGGCTGGTCCCGTTGCTTCCCTACTTCAGCGATCCGGTGGAATGGACCCAGGCCATCGACCTCTGGTGGAACGGGGAATACGCCCTGTACTTCATGGGCAACTGGCTGACCGGCATGGTCAAGCAACCCGATGACCTGGGCGTGTTCACCCTGCCCGGGGCGAAAGGCGTGGTGGCCGGTACCGACTACGCCTTCATCCCCAAGTACTCGGAAAACGTGGACGCCGCCAGGAAGCTGGTCGCCTTCCTGATCAGCCGGGAGGGCATGGAGACGCGGGCCAAGCAGGGCGGTAAGCTGGCCGGCCGCAAGGACGTGCCCGCCGACGTCTACCCGCCCGCCGACAAGGCTCTGGCCGAGGCACTGGCTCAGGTGGAAGTCACCCTGCCCGACCTGGACGATTCCATCGGGGGCGACTGGCAGCGCACCTTCTGGGATCAGCTTAAGCTGTTGTGGGTGAGGCCAAAGGCCCTGGACGAGGTGCTTACCACCCTGGAAAGCAAGCGCCAATCCAAGTAAGCCAGGCGGGGGAGGGCCGGTCCGGCCCTCCCCCCGAAAATCCTCCGCAGTCACCCTGGGTAGGTGAGATACGTAATGGATCTCCGAGGGGCCAGGGCCCGGCTCTGGGCTGACCCGCTGCTCCTGGCCGTCCCCGCCCTGTTCCTGATCCTCGTCCTCATCGTGTATCCCGCCCTGCAAACGCTGGGGCTGTCCTTCCTGTCCAAAGATGGCGCTTTCGTGGGTCTCAAGAACTTCGCCGACGTGCTTTCCGACCCGGAGACCCTGAACCTGGCACGGTTCCCCGCCCACACGCCCCCCTGGGGCTCGCTCGTGCACAACGCCATCTGGATTCTGCTGCACCTGCCCCTCACCGTCGCCATAGGGCTCGGCTTGGCCATCCTCCTGCGCGACGTGAGGGGTTCCGCCATCCTGAGGTCCATCATCTTTCTGGGAATGGTTACACCCATGATCGTGGGCGGGGTGATCATCCGCTTCCTGTTCGACGAAAACGCCGGTATCGTCAACGCTTTCCTGCGCCTGGCCGGACTGCAGGCCCTGGCCAGAAGCTGGACCGCCTACCCCGACACAGCACTGCTGTCGCTCATCCTGGGTTCGGTGTGGTTGTGGTCGGGGTTCGCCATGGTGCTGTACAGCGCGGGGCTGTCCACCATCCCGCGGGACTACTACGAGGCCGCTTCCGTGGACGGGGCCAGTCCGCTGCAGCAGTTCTGGTACATCACCGTCCCTTCCCTGCGCCCGGTGACCAGCGTGGTGGTGGCCATGACCATCCTCTGGGACCTGAAGATCTTCGACCTGGTGTACACCGCCACCTTAGGCGGCCCGGGCGGGTCCTCCATGGTGCTGGCGCTGCAGATGTACTTCTATGGTTTCCGGGCCCTGCGGTTCAACACCGCCGCGGCCGTCGCCACCGTGCTGTCCCTGTTCACCCTGGTGGTGGGCATCGCCTTTATCCGCAGCAGTCGCCGAGAGGAGTGAACACATGGGTCTGGTCTCTCAGCCTGCGCCCTACGGGCGACCTGCGCCCGGCCGGCAAGCCACGCCCCACGCAGGCTCCACCACCCCACCCCCTGCTGCGGGCCGTGGCACCCCCTCGCCAGCCGCCCGTCCCCTGCCCGGGCGCCGGCTCCGTCCCGCCGTCATCCTGAGGCACACCCTGGCCTGGCTCGTCGGCCTGCTCTGGATTGTACCCTTCCTGGGCATCCTCATGAGCGCGCTGCGGCCCCAGGCGGAACTGATCCACGGCTGGTGGCAGCTTGGGCAGGTGACCATTTCCGCGGAAAACTTCGTGCGTGCCTGGAATCACCCCACCGCCCCTATGGGGGAGGGCATCCGCAACTCTCTGCTTGTGGTCGTCCCTTCCACGGTACTGCCGCTCCTCATCGCCTCCCTGGCCGCCTACGGCTTCCTGCGGTCCCGGGCGCGCGTGCGGACGCCGCTTTTCGCCCTCATCATCCTCCTGCTGGCGGTACCGCAGCAGATGGTGGCCATTCCCCTGTTCCGCATCCTGCGAGACCTGGGATTCATCAACTCCTACGCCGGGCTGGTGGTAACCCACACGGCCTGGGCGCTGCCCTGGATGATCATGTTCCTGCGCAACTACTTCGCCACCCTCCCACGGGAGGTGGAGGAGGCCGCCCTTCTGGACGGGGCCGGCCGCCTGCAGATCTTCTGGCACGTCATCCTACCTCTCAGCCTTCCCGGGCTGGCTTCGGCTGCAGCCCTGCAGCTGACCTGGGCCTGGAACGACTTCTTCATGGCCCTCATCCTGCTCTACGAACCAACCCGGCTGGTCGCTACCCAGCGCATCCCCCTGCTGCGCGGCCAGTACCACGTGGACTGGGGCATCCTGACGGCCGCCTCGGTGCTGACCATTGCCGTCCCCATCCTGGTGTTCGCCCTGTTGCAGCGCTACTACGTAAGGGGTCTGATCGGGTGGACCCTGAAGTAGCACAGGTCTACGCCTTGCCGCCGGCGGCCGCACGGAGCCATCACCGGTCAGCACGCACACTCGCAGACAGCGACCCCCTACCCGCCGGGAGGATGGCCCGCAGGAATCGGAGGAGAAAGTGATGGCTACGGTACAGCTTCACCACGTGACCAAGCAGTTCGGCGACGTCACCGCCGTGCACGACTTCAGCCTGGAGATCGACGACGGCGAATTCCTGGTCCTGGTGGGACCCTCGGGATGTGGCAAGTCGACCCTGCTGCGGGTGGTGGCCGGGCTGGAGGAGGTCACCTCGGGGGAGATCTACATCGACGACCGCCTGGTCAACCACGTAGCTCCCAAGGACCGCGACGTGGCCATGGTGTTCCAGAACTACGCCCTCTACCCGCACATGAACGTGTACGACAACCTGGCTTTCGGCCTGCGTATGCGCCGCGTGGCGAGGGACGAGATCGACCGCCGCGTGCGCCAGGCTGCCGAGATCCTGGGCCTGGCCGACCTGCTGCGGCGCCGGCCCGCGCAGCTTTCGGGCGGCCAGCGCCAGCGGGTGGCCCTGGGTCGGGCCATCGTGCGGGAGCCCAAGGTGTTCCTCATGGACGAACCCCTTTCCAACCTGGACGCCAAGCTGCGGGTGGAGATGCGCACGGAACTGGCCCGCCTGCACCAGCGCCTGCGGGTTACCACCATTTACGTGACCCACGACCAGACCGAAGCCATGACCATGGGCAGCCGTATCGTGGTCATGAAGGACGGCCGCATCCAGCAGGTAGCCTCGCCGCTCGAACTCTACGAGCAGCCGGCCAACCTGTTCGTGGCCGGATTCATCGGCTCACCGCCCATGAACTTCGTGCGGGGCACACTGGAACCCCGTGATGGTGACCTGTGGTTCGCCGCCGCGGGCATCAGCATCCGCGTGCCCGGGGCCCTGGCTGGCGCCACGGCGGGCCTGGGCGGGCATCCCATCGTACTGGGTGTGCGGCCCGAGGACATCCTGGTCGACCCCGAACGCGTCAGGGTTCTGCCCGACCACCGCGTGGAAGCGTTGGTCGAGGTGGTGGAACCCCTGGGTGCGGATGCCTTCGTGCACCTCCTGGCCGGGGAGCAGCGACTCACTGCCCGGGTGCCCGGCCGGGTCAAGGTACGGGTGGGCGACCGCCTGACAGTAGCCCCGGACCCCGACCGCATCCACCTGTTCGACCCTGCAACAGAACAGGCGCTCAGCCGCGCCGCCACGTCCCCCTGAACGTTACCCTCGCCCTTGCCGGGAGTACCCGGCCGCGCCGGTGGAGGCAAGCGAACCGCCCCGGAGGTAGTTTTCGACTTCCTCCAGGCATTCGGAAGGGCTGCAGAAAACCAGCAACCTGTCACCGGGTTCGAGCCGCGTGCGGCCGTGGGGGATGAGCACGCTACCCTCCCTCGTCACCGAAACCAGCAGACACTGGGGAGGAAGCTCGAGTTCGGCAAGGGTCCGGCCGCTTATCGGGGAGGACGCCGGCAGCACGACCTCACCGAAGGAACCCTGGTCCCTGGCCAGGTGACGCAGAAGCTGCACCTTGCGGGATGTCTCCAGCCCGTGGAGAGTATGAGCGTTGTACGCGCGCAGGACATCATCCCGGCCCAGGATGCCCACTACCCGCCGCGGGTTTTGGCGGCTTACTACCGGTAACATCCGGTAGTCGTACACGGCGAAGAGGCGCATGGCGTCCTCCAGGCTCTGGTCGGGATACACCGTGACCACATTGCGAGAAGCGACATCCCCCACCGGAACGTCGCTCTTGCCGTCCAGGAGCGCACGCCGCAGATCGTCTGCCGAAACCACTCCCAGCAACTCTCCGCGGTCGTCCACGACCACAAGCGACCGGTGGCGCCGGGCGGACACGCTCCCGTACGCCTGGGCAACCGACGTGGAAGCCGGACACCCGCCCGAGAACTGGCGCTGGGCGGCACTCACGGTTATCCGCTCGGCCGGCCGGATCTCCGTACCGCGCAGGACCACAATCCCCTTGCGGGTCAATCTCACGGTATACATGGAGTCGCGGGCCAGGAACCCGTAGACAAAATAGCTCATGGCACAGGCGGCCATCACGCCCACCGTGATCTCGTAATCCCCGGTCATTTCCAGGATGATCGTAATGGCCGTAAGCGGAGCCTGCGCAGCAGCCGCGAACACCGCACCCATCCCGACCACGGCGTAGGCCTGCGGGACAGCTACCACATCAGGCATGAGGAGGTGCATGGCGGCACCGAAACTGCCCCCGAGCATGGTTCCGAGGTACAGGGAGGGGGCGAACACACCGCCCGACCCTCCCGCCCCAATGGTAATGAGGGTAGCGAGGTACTTGAGTACGAGCAGCCAGAAGAACCCGGCAAGAACCAGATCTCCTGCCACCGCCCGTTCCATGGTGTCGTAACCCACACCCAGTACCTGAGGGGCCACCATGCCGAGCAGGGCGACCAGCACACCGCCCAGCAGGGGCTTGAGCCAAAAGGGCACCCGCCAGCGCGCGGACGCCGTCTCCACCAGGTCCAGCCCGCGCGTGTATGCCAGGCCCATGAGGCCCGCCACAGCACCGAGCAGCAGCATGGCCAGGATCTCGGCAGGGTGCCCCAGGCCGAAGGTGGCCGTGGGCAGGACAAGACGATTGCCCATAATGGAATTGAAGGTGACCGTACCCGTCACCGCCGCCACCAGGGTAGGAAGTATCACTCCCATGGCATGGCTTCCCAGCACCACTTCCATCCCGAACAGCGCGCCGGCAATGGGAGCGTTGAAGGTCGCCGCCACACCTGCCGCCGCCCCCGAAGCCACGAGCAGAGAAAGATACCGGTCGGAGAGGCGAAGAAGCTGGCCGATCACCGACCCAAACGATGCCCCGATCAGGGCGATGGGGCCTTCCTGACCCACCGACCCTCCGCTGCCGATGGTGACGGCAGGGGCCACGATGCCGAGTAGCGCCACCCGAGGGCGAATCCGCCCTCCGCGCAGGGCCAGGGCCTCCAGCACCTGCGGAATGCCGTGCCCTCGCACCTCGGAAGCGAGGTACTGGCCGATCAGGCCGACCAGGACCAAGCCGACGGCAGGTGCCAGCACGGCCAGATCGTGCCGGGGAGGCGGGAAATGGGGCACCCCCGGCAGGAGCCAGAACACTTGGCGGATTCCCCTGCCCGCCCAATCGATCATCAGGCGGAACAGGATAGCGCCCAGCCCACCCACAACCCCGGTGATGAGGGCCAGGGAAACAAGCAACGAGAACTCACCCAACGGCGAAGAAAAAAGATCCCGACGGGATCTGTGCGTACCCGGAATCTCCCCTCACCTCACTCGGTATCTACGGTACTCCGTCCGGGCCGCGAATGCAACCCCCGGGCGAGCACCTCCAGCGGCTTGCTGGCCTCTCCCCAGTAGACACTCACGTGCGGGAAGGGGATTTCGATGCCCTCCTCATCGAAGCGCTTCTTGATCCGCCTGCGAAGCTCTCGGCCGACCTCCCATTGTTTGAGCGGTAGAGTGGTTATCATGGCCTTGATGACCACTGCGGAGTCGGCAAAGTCGTCCACGCCGAGGACCTCAAGAGGCTTCAGGATGAGGGGCCCGTACCGGGGATCACGGGTCATTTCTTCCCCTATGGATTGCAGTACCTCCATGACCCGATCCACGTCCTCCTTATAGGCCACCCCCACGTCTATGACGTAACGTGACCAGTCCTTGGTCATATTGCTTACCGACTGGATGTTCCCGTTGGGTATGACATGGACGACCCCGGCTAAATCGCGAAGGACGATGGTGCGCAAGTTTATGGCCTCTACCAGCCCGCTGGTACCGTTGATGCTCACTACGTCGCCGACTCTCACCTGATCTTCCAGGAGCAGGAAGAAGCCGCTGATGAGGTCCCTCACCAGGTTCTGCGCTCCGAACCCGATGGCCAGCCCCCCTATGCCCGCCGCCGCCAGCAGCGGTCCGATTTCCACGCCCAGTTCGGGGAGGGCGGTTACCAGCGCGAGGGCTACGATTACCACGGTCGCCCCGTTACGGGCGATGCTCATGAACGTTTTCAATCGGCGCTGCCGTTCCCCGGGCGGTTCCCCCGGCCGGGGCTCACCTGCCAGCATGCGCTCGAGCCGGCCGAAGACGGGACGCAGGGCCCTGATGGCCAGCCAACTGACCACCACGATACCCAACAGACGCACGCCCGAATTGAGAACCCAATCTACCACGCGATCGGCCATCGCACCCCGGCCCGCACGGCCCGCCTTCCTCCCGCTGATCGGGCGGGCCTGTGGCCAGATTCTCCTCCCTTCTTGAAGGCCTACCCACCAGCAAGCACCGACAGCAGTTCACCCCGGCACAGGCGGATCGGATAGAAGGCGTCTGCACGCCTTCAGGAACAGGGCCACATCCTCCGGACCCCCGAGGCGGTAGCGGGCGGCAGTAAGGCCCCGCCCCACCTTTATGGTAACGCCCCGGACGGCCAGTTCCGTGAACGCATCCTCGTCGGTGAGGTCATCCCCCACGTAGATGGGGAGGGCCCGTTCCCACCAGTTGCCCCCTTGCGCGTTCTCCAGCAACCAGATCACCGCCCGGCCTTTATCCCAGGCCACGTTGGGACGGAGTTCCATCACATCGTGGCCGGGCTGCAGACGAAGCAGGCGGTTCCCACGGGCCACCCTCCTCACGGCCCGGAGCACCTCCGGCCGGCGCGCGGCACTGACCCCGCGATAGTGGACGGCCACCGAAATGCCTTTGTCCTCCACCAGGCACCCCGGTACGGACGCCAGTTCCCGGTACAGGGCCTGCCGGGCCGCCGCCGCCACAGGCAGGAAAGCGTCCAGGTTCACCGGGTACTGGGTGTTCCCCTCCGGCCCCGGCCACCTGACCTCCAGACCGTGTACCCCTGCGTACCCGATCTCGGGGATGCCCACCAACTGCAGGGCCTCGGCCGCCGGCCGACCGGTGACCACCCAAACCTGACACCGCGGAAAAGAGTGCAGATCCTGCAGGATTTCCCGGACCGCCACGGGGACGCGTGCCCGGTGAGGAACAGGGGCCAGGGGAGCCAGGGTTCCGTCCAGGTCAAGAAAGAACGGTAGGGTCAGACCCCCGGCCAGCGCACCCCTGATCCGATCCCAGCAGTCGGCCGGCAGGTCGCCACCCGTCACCGGTTCACCCCCGCCCTCGTGTGCCGGACGGGGCGCGGCACAGCGGGCTGAGTGACATCGGCCCCGGCGGGCGAAGAGGCCACGGGCAGCGAAGACGCTGCGGGCAGCGAACCGAGTGCCCGGAGGAAACTCGCCACCCAGTGGTAGATGTTATGCTCGCTAACGTAAGCCCGGAGGGCGGCCATGCGGCGGCGCCGCTCCTCGGCGGGCATCTCGAGGGCCGTGCGGATGGCAGCCGCAAACCCGGCCGGGTCGAGAGGGTTGATGGGAATCGCCTGCTCCAGTTCGGCGGCAGCCCCGGCGGTCTTGCTCAGAAGGAGCACTCCGTCCCCGTCCGAGCGGGCGGCCACGAACTCCTTGGCCACCAGGTTCATACCGTCGTAAACGGAAGACACGATGGCAAAGTCGGCCAGGCGGTAGAGTCCGGCCAGGGTGACAGGACCCAGTTTGTGGTCTATGGAGTAGACCGGTTGCCAGATCTCCGTCCGGTGCCGCTGGTTAAGTTCGTCCATCATTGAGGAGACCTGCTGGCGCAAACGCCTGTAGTCGGGTATGCCGGTTCGGCTCGGCGCGACGACCTGGACCACGGCCACCTTCTCGCGGTAGTGGGGGTTATCACTGAAAAAGCGGTCCAGGGCGGCCAGCCGTTCCAGGATCCCTTTGGTGTAGTCGAGCCTGTCCACCGCGATCCCCAGGGCCAGAGGTTGGAGGGTGTTCCCTTTCCGTAAGCGCACACCCGCAGCCCCAGCCGCCAACCCCAGGCGCCGCAGGATGCGGCGCGCCGCCGCCAATGCATCCCGGGACAACGCCATGGCGGCGAAAGCGTCGTAATCTATACTGATGGGGAAGGCGCCCACCGCGACCGTACCGTGCTGCCACCGCACCTGGCCCGCCGCCCAGCCGCTGTCGGGGTCCGGTCCACCGCCGTCGTAACTGACCTGGCACGCGTCGCCCAGTTCTTTCTCCACACACTCCAGGAAGCTGACGGCATATTCCGGCGTCTGAAAACCGATGAGGTCGCACCCCAAAAGGCCCTTGATGATCTGCGACGCTTGCGGACAAAAACGGAAGGCGGCGTGAGGGGGCCACGGGATGTGCCAGAAGGAACATATCAGCACTTGGGGACACCTGCTCCGGAGGAAAAGAGGCACCAGAGCAAGTTGATAATCGTGCACCCACACCACGTCTCCGGGCCTGGCAACACCCGCTGTCTCAACAGCAAAGCGACGGTTCACCTGGGCATAGTGCTTCCACCATGCTTCGCTCAGGTCCACGCGCTCGATCAACAGATGGCACAGGGGCCACAAGACCCGGTTGGAATATCCCTCGTAATACCCCCTGACCTCCCGGGGACTCAGCCACACCCGCTTGAGCCGATACCCCGGATTTTCAGGGGGCACCCACACGATACCGTTGGCCGATACCGCCCGGTCGGCGTCGCCGCTTCCCCACGCCACCCAGGTTCCCCCGATTCCCTGCAACACCGGGTCCAGGGCAGCGGTGAGTCCGCCCGCCGGTCGATCCACCCTCACCTCCGAATCGCCCCACACGTGCTGGTAAGGTTCTCGGTTCGATACCACCACCAGGTTCCTGCCCGGGAGAGTATCGCGGAAGAGCTGGCGCACACGTGCGGCATCCCACCGTTCCGGCGCCGTCATCATCCACCTCCTCAGTCCTCGCTACTCCAGGGGGAAACACAAGACGCTGGAGCCTGGCGCCACCGGCCCGGAGGTGGAAAAACCGACCCGGAGGAAAACTCCCGGGTCGGGAAGGATGATCCCGTCGAAGGGAACAGTCGCCGCCCCGACCCAACCCACCTCCTCTTCCCACGCCTGCGAGGTTAGCTGCCGGGCTCGGATCGAAAGAGTGTGACCCGTCTCGCCCATCCCGGCGAGATTAGCCCCGTCAATTTGGGTCCCCCGCTTCCCCCACTCGGGAACTCAGCGATCAAGGGGATTGGCCGGCGGGCCATCGATGCCTTTCTGCCTGAACTCACCCTACCACACCCAAACGAGGGCTGTCAACGCCGCGCGGTCAATGGTCAGGCTGCCCCAGATCGCCCGGTCCTGGTCCGCGTGGTTCCTTCCGCCAACCCGTCCCCAAGCCCATGCGTCAGCGCTGCGGCCCGCGCGCCGTTTACAGGTGTTACGTCTCCCCGTGCTAAACGATCCCGGCCGCCAGTGCTTCCGCAGGCCGGGTCCTGGGTCAGGGGAGCATGGTGCCGGTGTGCTGATAACGGAGGTGCCAGGACAGGGCCTCGGCGAGCAGGTGGGGTGAATGGCCGCCCTGCCGCGAGGCGCGGGTGAAGTAATCTTCCAGGAGCGGGCGGTAGGAAGGGTGGGCACAATGGGAGATAATGGCCCGTGCTCTCTCCCGGGGGCTCAGGCACCGCAGGTCGGCCACCCCCTGTTCGGTGATGAGGACGTGTACCTCGTGTTCGGTGTGATCGACGTGGGACACCATGGGGACCACGCAGGAGATCTTCCCGTCCCGGGCCGTGGAAGGCGTGACGAAGATGGAAAGGAAGGCGTTACGCGAAAAGTCGCCCGAGCCGCCGATGCCGTTAAGCATTTGGGACCCCAGCACGTGGGTGGAGTTGATGTGTCCGTAGATGTCCGCCTCCACCGCCGTGTTGATGGCGATCACGCCCAGGCGCCGGATGGCCTCGCCACTGTTGGAGACCTCCTGGGGGCGGAGGATCAGGTGGCGGCGGTAGCGGTCCAGGTGACCGTGCAGGCGCTGCTGGCCGGCCACGGAGAGGGCCAGGGAAGTGCCCGAGGCACCGCAGGCCATGCCGGCGTCGATGAGGTCGAGGACGCCGTCCTGTAACACCTCCGAGAAAAAGACCAGTCCCGGTCGCTCCCATTCGGCGAGGGCGCTCAGCACGGCATTGCCCAGGTTCCCAATGCCCGTCTGCAGGGGCAACAGGGTCGGCGGCAGCCGTCCCGCCCGCACCTCATGCCGCAGGAAGTCCAGGAGATGGCCGCCTATCTGGCGGGCGGCGTCGTCAGGCACTTCGAAGGTGTAAGGGTGGTCGGGCTGGCAGGTTTCCACGATGCCGGCGATGCGGTCGGGGTCCACGGCGATGGCCGGCCCGCCGATGCGCTGCAGCGGTTCCACCAGGGGAAGGGGGGCGCGGCCCGGAGGCGGGGAGTAACTCCAGATATCGTGTAGCCCCTCCATCTCGGGGGGATGCCAGAGGTTCACCTCCACGATAATCCGGTCGGCCACGGCGGCATACAGGGCACCGTTCCCCACCGAGGAGGTGGGCACCAGGGACCCGTCCTCGCGGACGGCACACGCCTCCAGGAGGGCTACATCCACCCTGCCAAGATGGCCGGCCCTCACCAGTTCCGGGCACACGCCCAGGTGCTGGTCCAGGTAGGCCACCTCGCCCCTGTTGATGAGCCGGCGCATGGCGCCCAGGGACTGGTAGGGCAGGCGGCGGACGATGGCCCCCGCACCGGCCAGTTCCTCATCGATCTCGCCCCCCACCGAGCCACCGGACCACACGCTCAGTTGGAGGGGGCGCCCGGCCACGGCCTGCCCCCCGAGGGCCAGCCGCGCCAGGGCCCGCGGTACCGCCTTGGGGCTGCCCGCACGCGCAAAGCCGCTCACGCCCAGTACCGCTCCCCCCGGTACCAGGCGGGCGGCCTCCTCAGGAGTCATGCACCTGCCCCGCAACCGGGCACAGCGCACCCGCTCGCAGCAACCGTCCACTCAAATCCTCCTGACCGCGTCCCCGGCCTACAGGTGCGAGTCGAGCTTCTTCTTCAACTCCCCCCGGGGCACGTAGCCCACGATGCGGTCCACCGGCTGGCCGCCCTTGAACAGGATCAACGTGGGGATAGCCATAACGCCGTGCTGGCCGGCCAGGTTGGGGTTTTCGTCCACGTTAACCTTGCCCACCCGCAGACGACCGTCGTACTCGGCCGCCACTTCTTCTACCACCGGCGCCACCATGCGACAGGGACCGCACCAGGGCGCCCAGAAATCAACCAGCACGGGCAGGTCAGACTCTCCCACCTCACGAGAGAAGTTCTGCTCGGTCAACTCCACGGGCTTGGCCAAACCGGATCGCCTCCTCGGACAAACTACGCCCTATTCTACCACAGCTTCCAGCCCCACAAAACTAAAAGGCCCGCCGTGCCGCATCTCGCGCCGTTTTGAACCCGCTCTCCGCAGGTGGGTGCCCTCCTGTCTGCTTTTTGCTTCCCCGGACCGGCCCTACGCCACCGGGGGGCGTGCAAGCCACAGCCAGAGACCAGGCTCCCTTAGTTTTGGTGTTGGCCCAAAACTTCGCAGCGAGACCGCGCGCACGGCAGGCTGAGCCTGATGCCCGATTCTTTTGTCAAATGGAGTTTAGCACAGCCGGGCCGCTTTGGCAAGGGGGTTGTCCCAGAATCTGGCCGCCACCCCAGAGAACACCAGTTCTACGACTGACGGACCTGCGGCACCGCCGCCACTGCCCCGGGTAGGAGGGGGATGCGCTCGGGCGGCGACTGCTCAGTGGCCCCGGGTGCTGGGGATTGCCAGGCGGAGGTGAAGCTCGGCCAGTTGGGCGGGGCTCACGGGCGCCGGGGCGCCGGTGAGCAGGCAGGCTGCCCGCGCCGTCTTGGGGAAGGCGATGACGTCCCTCATGCTGGGGGCGCCCACCATGAGCATGAGCAGGCGGTCCAGGCCCAGGGCGAACCCGCCGTGGGGCGGAGCCCCGTAGGCGAACGCCTCCAGCAGGAAGCCGAAACGCTCGCGCGCCTCCTCGGGGGTGATACCAATCGCGCGGAATACCCGCTCCTGCAAATCCCGCCGGTGGATGCGGATGGAGCCCGATCCCAGTTCCTCCCCGTTGAGCACCAGGTCGTAGCAGCGCGCCCGCACCTTCCCCGGGTCGGTCTCCAGCAAGGGGAGGTGTTCCTCGAGAGGAGAGGTGAAGGGATGGTGTTCGGCCTGCCACCTCCCCTCTTCCTCATTCCACTCCAGCAGAGGGAAGCCCACCACCCACAGGAAGCGCCAGCCCGGCTCCCGTACGGCCTCCTTCTCCTCCGCCACCCGGGTGCGCAGGAAGCCCAGCACCCTGCGCACCACCTGCAGCGGCCCCGCCGAGATCAGCACGGTATCCCCCGGCCCCGCAGCCAGGCGCTCCCGCCAGGCAGGAGCGTCCCCGCCCAGGAAGCGTGCCACGGAACCGCGTACCTGTCCCCCGTCTTCCCAGGCCAGCCAGGCCAGCCCCCTGCCACCGAGGGACGCGATCTCGGCGGTGAGGGCGTCGATCTCGCGCCGGGTGAGGGCGATCCCGGGCAGGCGCAGGCCCCGCACCGTGCCCCCCTCGGCGAGAGCATCCCGGAAGATGCGGAATTCGGTGCGTGCGGCCAGATCGGAGAGGTCCCTGATCTCCCACGGCAGGCGCAGGTCGGGCTTGTCCGTGCCGAAGCGATCCATAGCCTCGTCCCAGCTCAGGCGCGGGAAGGGTAGCTCCAACTCCACGCCCAGGCAGGTGCGGAAGACGTGGCCCAGCATCTCTTCCATCACCGTGAGCACGTCTTCCTCATCGACGAAGGCCATCTCCAGGTCGATCTGGGTGAACTCGGGCTGGCGGTCGGCGCGCAGGTCTTCGTCGCGGAAGCAGCGGGCGATCTGGAAGTAACGGTCCACGCCGGCCACCATGAGCAGTTGTTTGAACAGTTGCGGCGACTGGGGCAGGGCGTAGAAATGCCCGGGCTGCACCCGACTGGGCACCAGGTAGTCCCGCGCCCCCTCGGGAGTCGACCTGGTGAGCGCGGGTGTCTCCACTTCCCAGAATCCGCGGGAGTCAAGGAAGTCGCGCACGGCCTTAACCGCCCGGTGCCGAAAACCGAGGCGCTCCAGCATGACCGGTCGCCGCAGGTCCAGGTACCGGTAGCGCAGGCGCAGCGATTCGTCCGGCTCCGCCCGGCCGTCCACCTCGAAGGGAGGAACCAGGGAGGGAGCCAGAACCTCCAGGTAGGAGGGAATGACCTCCACCTCGCCGCTGGGGAGAGCGGGGTTGGCCCGGCCCGGGGGTCGCATGCTCACCTTCCCCCGCACCAGGACCACGTACTCCGCCCGCAACTCCTGGGCCTGGCGGAAGAGGTCCGCCTCTTCACCTCGCCCGGGGTGGAACACCACCTGCACCACGCCGGAACGGTCGCGCAGGTCCAAAAAGAGCAGGCCGCCGTGGTCGCGCACGGTCCTGACCCAGCCGGCCAGGGCTACCTCCTGCCCCGCGTGGGCGGGGCGCAGTTCGCCGCAATAGTGAGTCCGTAGCAATCCTGCCACCTCTCCCCGATGCTGATCCGTCTACGTCGTGGGTGCAATGCGCCTGAGGGTGACCTCCAGTTCCTCAAGGGGGACCCGCACCTGCTCGCCGGTGCGCATGTCCCGTACGGTGACCTCACCTGACGCCACCTCGTCCTCCCCCACCATTGCCACCAGGGGAGCACCCAGGCGGGAGGCTTGCTTCATCTGTGCCCTCAGACTGCGACCCAGGTAGTCGATGTCGGCCTGCCAGCCCGACCGGCGCAACCGGTACAGGATGTCGAGCGCAACCGGACGGGCCGCGTTCCCGGCATATGCCACCATCACCTGCACCTCGGTCGGCGGCGGGGGCAGCCTGCCCTCCAGTTCCAGGGTGGTGATCAATCGCTCCAGCCCGGCGGCAAAACCCACTCCGGGCGTGGGATCACCCCCGAGTTGCTCCACCAGGCCGTCGTACCGGCCCCCCGCGCACACCGTGTTCTGGGCCCCCAGGGCGCCGTGCATGATCTCGAACACGGTGCGCGTGTAGTAGTCCAGGCCGCGCACCAGGGTGGGTGCGAGCACGAAGGGGATCCCCGTGTGCCTCAGGAATGCCTGCACCCCGTCAAAGTGCTCCCGGCATTCGGGGCAGAGGAAGTCGGTGGGCCGGGGAGCCTCCTCCGCCAGGGCCCGGCAGGATGCTTCCTTGCAGTCCAGCACCCGCAGAGGATTTACCTCCAGCCTCCGCCTGCAGTCCGCACACAGGCCTTCCCGCCCCCGGAAGTAGGAGAGCAGGGCCTCCCGGTAAGAGGGGCGGCAGCGCGGGCAGCCGATACTGTTCAGGTGGACGGACAGGCCCTCCAGGCCCAGCCGGGCAAAAAGGTCGTCGGCCAGGGCGATGACCTCGCCGTCCAGGGCGGGATCGTCCGCACCGATGGCCTCCACCCCGAACTGCACGAACTGGCGGAAGCGCCCCGCCTGGGGCCGCTCGTGGCGGAACATGGGGCCCAGGTAGAACACCTTCCAGGGCAGGAGGGGCCGCTCGGGCACCTCCAGGTAGGCCCGTACCACCGGCGCCGTTCCCTCCGGCCGCAGGGTGAGACTGCGACCACCCCGGTCCCGGAAGGTGTACATCTGCTTCTCCACGATGTCGGTGGTCTCCCCCGTGGTGCGCTCGAAGAGTTCGGTGTGCTCGAAGATGGGTGTCCGGACTTCGAGGTAGTGGTAGCGCCGGCACACCTCGCGGATGGCATTCTCTACGTATTCCCACACATAAACGGCCCCGGGCAGCACGTCCTGGGTGCCCCGGGGCCGCTGAATGGCAGCTTTAGCCGACCCGGCCACCCCCTCATCATGCCCCCATTCTAAATTCACCACCATTCAGTGTCAACGCACGACACGCCCCACGGACGCCGCGCCACCGCCAGTGCAAGTCAGCGGGCGGCGAGAGCCATGAGGGCGCGGCCCGCGCGGTAGGCGGTGAGGAAGTCGGGCGCCCGGTAACCCACGGTGACGTCGTCGATGCGCAGCGCCCCCGGCATCAGTTCGGCGGCGTCGGCCAGGCCGCTGTGGGTGAAGCGGATCTGGATTTCCACCGGCGGCTCCACGCGGAAGGGCGGGATCTGGGCCGCACGGGCCACGGCACGGCGGGCCGCTTCCCTGAGCAGGGCGTGCACTTTCTCGGGCGGGAGGCTGACGGCAGCGTTGCGCGCCACGTACTCCTTCACCGCCACCGTCTCCACGGGACCGAGCAGGCCGCGGGCCTCCTCCACCACCGTGGAGTCACCGGACACCAGCACCACCGGCACCCCGTACTCGCCCGCCACGGCGGCGTTCATGCCCGTCTCGCCCACCACGCGTCCGTTGACCCGGTACTCGGCCACGGTTCCGGTGTAGGTGTGGCTCAGCACCCCCCGGCTCCCGGCCCGGGCGTGGTACCCTATGAAGAACGCGCACGCGAAGCTACCGTCCAGGCCCTGGACCATAGAGAAGGGCTTGGGGCTGCCGCTGATCAGACGGGCGGCCGGGTGCAGTTCCTCGATGAGCAGATTGCGCATGTGACCGTGGGAGTCGTTCACCACCACCTCGGTAGCCCCCGCCTCCACTGCTCCTTCCACGGCCGCGTTGACCTCTCGCGTCATCAGGCGGCGGGCCCGCTGGTAGTCCTCGCCCCCCTCCTTCCCCGTCTCGTCCCAGTGCGTGATCCCGCTGATGCCCTCCAGGTCAGCCGATATGTAGACTTTCATGCGCGAGTCCTCCTTTGACCGTCACGAGAGGAAGGGGTTGGCTGCCTTCTCCTCGCCGATGGTGGTGGTGGGGCCGTGTCCCGGATACACCACCGTCTCGTCGGGGAGGACCAGCAGCTTTTCTTTGATGGACCGGATCAGCGTGACGTGAGATCCCCCGGGAAAGTCGCTTCTTCCCACCGATCCCGCAAAGAGGGTATCCCCGGAGAACACCACTCCCTCGCCCGCCAGGCAGATGCCTCCCGGGGTATGACCGGGGGTGTGTAGTACCCGGAAGCGCAACTGCCCCACCTCGATGACGTCCCCGTCCTCCAGCAGGCGGGCGGGCGCCACGGGAGGAAGGGGGTCACCCGCCCACGCCGAAAGGTTACGGGCGGGATCGGCGAGCAGAGGGGCATCGAGACGGTGGATGCACAGGGGCGCTCCGGTGGCGTCCTTGACCTCCCGGTTGGCCCCGATGTGGTCGGCATGGCCGTGGGTGTTGACGATGCAGCGGACGGTGACTTTGAGCCGCTCCACCGCCTCCAGTACCCGCTCCGCCTCATCACCCGGATCGACGATCATCGCTTCCCGCGTGGCGGGACACCCCACTATGTAGCAGTTGGCTGCAAACCACCCCACCGTCAACGTCTCCACCAGCAAGCGCTTCTCCCCCCATCTCGGGTATGTGACCGCCCCCGCCGCCGCCTGACCGTCCGCAGCCCCGCACCTCCCCGCCGGGTCACCCCGTGCAGCACGAGCGCCCCTCGCACACCAGGCGACCGGCGTCGCGCGCCCGTCATCCGCCCGGCTTCAGAAGGTGCGTTCGCTGTCCAGGAGCACGGTCACCGGCCCGTCGTTGGCCAGTTCCACCAGCATATGTTCTCCGAAAGCACCCGTCTGGACCGGCACTCCCCTCCGGCGTAACTCCGCCACGAACTCCTCGAAGAGGGGAAGTGCCTCTCCGGGGGGAGCCGCATCGCTGAAGCCCGGCCGCCTCCCCTTACGGCAGTCCGCGTAGAGGGTGAACTGGGATACGGCGAGCACCTCGCCTCCCACGTCCCCCAGGGCCAGGTTCATTTTACCCTCGCCATCCTCGAAGACGCGCAGGGTGGCCACCTTCTCCGCCAGATAGCGCGCCGACGCAGCGTCGTCGCCCCGGCCCACCCCCAGCAGTACGAGGAACCCCGGTCCGATACGGGCCACCTGCCGGCCCTCCACCGAGACCCCCGCCCACTTCACCCGCTGCACCACCGCCCGCAAACGCGCACCACCCCCCGCCCGGCGACGCCCCCTGGCCGTCCGCAGCGCGCGGCGGGGCCCGGCGGCCGGGGCCGCCATCAGGGTGTGCGGGACTCCCGCACCACCCGCTCCACCGAAACCACATCCTTGATCTTGCGGATACGCCGGGCCAGTTCATCCAGTTCCCGCAGGTTGTGTACCTGCAGGACCAGGTCGATCAGGGCCAGGCCGCCCTTGTCGGCCCACGCCCGCGCCGACAGGATGTTGGCCCTGGCGTCCGCCACCACGGCCGTCACTTCCGAGAGCATCCCCGGCCGGTCCAGGCCCCGCACCTGCATCTCCACCGGATACCAGCCGTCGGCACCCGCGTCCCAGGACACCTCCACCAGGCGACCGGAGTCACGCGCCAGCGCCCGCACGTTGGGGCAGTCCAGCCGGTGGATGGAGACGCCCCGGCCCCGCGTCACGTAGCCGATGATGGGGTCGCCGGGAATCGGCGTGCAGCAGCGTGAGAAACGCACCAGCACGTCTCCCACACCCCGGACCAGCACACCCTGGCTGCTCGGGCGGGTGGGTTCGGCCGGACCCGGTGCCGGCGCCCCGGGAGCGGGCCTCCCCAGCCGCTCCCCCAGGCGGGTGGCCACCCGCTGGGCGCTCACCGCCCCGTATCCGATCGCCGCCAGCAGGTCGTCCCCGGCGGGGAAGTTCAGTTCCGTCGCCAGTTCGTCCAGCCAGGCGGGCCGTACCTCCCGCGCGTCCAGCCCCAGCGCCCGCAACTCCCGGTCCAGGCTCTCGCGGCCGCTGGCGATGTTCTCCTCCCGGCGCTGCTTCTTGAACCAGGCCCGGATCTTGGAGCGCGCTCCCGACGTCCTCACCATCTGCAGCCAGTCGGGACTGGGGCCCCGGCTGTGCCGCGAGGTCAGGATCTCCACGATGTCGCCGTTCTCCAGGGTGTGGTCGAGGGGGACAATGCGCCCGTTCACCTTGGCCCCCACGCAGGAGTGGCCCACCTCGGTGTGGACGCGGTAGGCGAAGTCCAGGGGGGTGGCCCCGGCCGGCAGGTCGATGACGTCACCCTTGGGGGTGAACACGAACACCTGGTCGGAGAAGATGTCGATGCGCAGGGAATCCATGAACTCCTGGGCATCGCGCAGATCGCGGGACCACTCCAGCAACTGGCGCAACCAGGAAAGCTTTTCCTCAAAGCGCCGGTCCCCGGCCCGGCCGCCCTCCTTGTAGCGCCAGTGGGCAGCGACCCCGTACTCGGCCGTGCGGTGCATTTCCCAGGTGCGGATCTGGACCTCGAAAGGTTCACCGGTGGGTCCGATCACCGTGGTATGCAGCGACTGGTACATGTTGGGCTTGGGCACGGAGATGAAGTCCTTGAAGCGGGCGGGCACCGGCTTCCAAAGCGAATGCACCACGCCCAGAGCGGCGTAGCAGTCCGGAACGGTGTCCACGATGACCCGCACGGCGATGAGGTCGTAGATGTCCGAGAGGTCGCGGCCCTGTTCCACCATCTTGCGGTGGATGCTCCACAGGTGCTTGGCCCTCCCCTGGATGTCGGCCCTGATCCCCGCAGCCGCCAGCCGCTCCCTGAGCACCTCGATGACCCGGGCCAACTGGGCCTCCCGCTCCTCGCGCCGTCTGGCCACCCGGCCCACCAGTTGCCGGTACCGCTCGGGATCCCGGTAGCGGAAGGAGAGGTCCTCCAGTTCCCACTTAAACCGCCACACCCCCAGCCGGTGGGCCAGGGGCGCGTAGATCTCGAGGGTCTCGTCGGCGATCTTGCGCTGCTTCTCCGGGGACAGGTAGCCGAGGGTGCGCATGTTGTGGAGCCGGTCGGCCAGCTTGATAATCACCACGCGCAGGTCCTGGGCCATGGCCAGGATCATCTTGCGCAGGTTCTCCGCCTGAGCCTCCCTGGCCGACGCGAAACCCAGACGACCGAGCTTGGTAACCCCGTCCACCAGGTCGGCCACCTGTTTGCCGAAGCGCGACTCAATCTGCGCAAGGGTGACACCGGTATCTTCCGCCACGTCGTGCAGGAGGGCGGCGGCAATCCCCACCGGGTCCATCTCCAGTTCGGTGAGCAGCAGGGCCACCGCCAGGGGGTGGAAGATGTAGCACTCGCCTGAAGCCCGGCGCTGTCCCTCGTGGGCCTGCAGGGCAAAGCGGTACGCCTTCTCCACGAGATCCAGGTCGGCCCCGGGGTAATAAGCGGTCAGCCTCTCGACCAGCACCCCGAAGAGCTTGTCCGCCGCCCGGAGGAGTTCCTCGGTGTATTCGGTGCGTACCGTCCGCTCGGCCAGCCCCAACCAGCCGCCTCCTCACATTCGATTATAGTCCACCGGCACGAACGGTGTCACCTTCGCCCGCGCTGCCGTGCTAGCCCGTGCTGCCGGTGCTCCCCTGTGGCATCTGCCCCGAGAGCCGGCGCACTTGCTCTTCCGCCCGCCTGAGGCTCTCCGCCAGCTGGTTTCCCCGGTCCTCCGCCTGCTTCGCCCTTTCTTCGGCCTGCTTCAGCCTTTCGGCGAGAGTGCGGGCCTCCTCTTCCGCTTTGCGGAGGCGGTCGTCCAGGGCTTGCTTTTCCTCTCCGAGCTTGCGCACCTGGGATTGAAGGTCGGAGCTTCGCAGGTACGCCCGCACCCGCTGGGGGAGAGCGCTGAGAGCGGTGAGCACGACTCCCGCCGCGGCGGCGCCCACCATGACCACGGCCTGGTAGGTACGGACCTCCCAACCCAGAAAACGGATGACCACCAGGTCTGTGTTCTGGCCCGCAACCAGGGCAAGCAGGACAGCGGCCACAAACCACACCAGCCAGGCCCAGCTCACGACCTTCGCCCCCCTATCTCAGGACGTTTTTGGCAAGCCATTCGCCACCTTTGTCCCCCATTCCTCCCGCCCCGCCAGCGAGCGCCTGCATCCCTCCCGGCGGGGGCCTGCACGGTGGGCAGGGGCCAGGCCCGTCCTGCGCGGGGCCGGCACGGTGGGGCAGGCCAGGCCGGTCTTGCGCGGGGCCCGCGCGGTGGGGCGGGCACCGGTCGGCGGGGCGGGCCTAGGCGGTGAGGCCGCGCACGCGGCGTCTTTCCGCGTGGGCTATGGCCACCAGGGACTCCTTGTCCAGCTCGTCGACGATGTAAAGGTGCCCGTTCGCCCGCCGGCACAGGCCCTCCAGGAAGGCACGGTTGGGTTCCAGCCCGATGCAGGCGAAGTTCACCCGCGCCTGGGGTATGCGACTGGCAGCGTCCAGGGCGTCGCTGAGGGGATCCAGGGTCCACTTGGGCACGGTGGGAATGCCGTCCGAGATGAGCAGCAAGACGGGGTTCCTGGCCCGCGTACGCCGCAGGTAGTCGAGGGCTCCCACGATCCCCTCCGCCATGGGTGTCAGCCCCAGGGCCGCGATCCGGGAGAGCCCGTGTTCCACCCGGGAGAAACTGCGGCAGAGGGGCACATAGGTCTCCACCCGGCGTTCCTGGAACACCAGCACCGCCACCCGGTCGCGGGTGGCCAGCACCAGGTGCTGGGCCAGGAATTTGGCCGCCCGCAACCGGCGCCCCGCCATGCTGGCGGAGGCGTCGATGAGCAGGCAGATGTCGATGGGATTACCGGGCCGGTGGCGCCACACCCGCAGGTCCTCGGGCCGCAGCACTATACCCCCGGCCTCACCCCGGCCATCCCGACCCGATTCCCCGCGCAGGCCGTCCGCGGGGCATCCCGTGCCGGGCGGCCCCGAGTGGGGGGAGGCGGGTGGCAGCACCGCGTGAGGTGCGTGATGGCCGGCCCCCGCGACCGGGAGCAGGAGTTGCCGCCGCACCGACTCCACCACCGTTTCAGTAACCGCCAGTTCACGCGCCCACTCACCCTTCTCCACCGGGGCGGGTCGCATGGCTGGACCCCGCCCCTGTACGGGACGGCCCTCCGGGCGGCGGTTGAGGCGGGCCGGTGCGGGGGCGGGAGCGGGGATACGGCGCAGGAGCTTGCGGAACTCCAGCTCGATTTCGCGTCGCCGTTCCCGCACCAGCTGCCGCAGGGCCATCCCCGCCGGAGTGAGGGTGACCTTCCAGCCATCCCGGCGGGCCAGCCCCCGCTGCTCCAGTTGCTCCAGGAAACGGGAGACCGACCTGTGGGAACTGGCCAGCTTCATGACCAGGGTGCGCATGCCGTCATCGGTGGCCAGGGCGTCCAGGGCCTCCTGGAGCTCCCCCACGCCCCCCAATTCCTCGGCCAGTTCCAGGGCGGCCTCCATCTGCCGGCTGGCCTGCACCTGGGGCGACCGGGAGCCGGCCTCCGGCGTCTCCTCCCGCAGCAGGGAGTCGGACAGGGAACGGTAGGGCGAGAGGTCGATCTCCGGCGCGCCGGGAGGTGCGGGGGGATCGCACACCACCTTTTCCACCCGGCGAATCTCCAGGCCGCCCAGCATGACCTGCTCTTCCACCGCGGCCACGAAGAAGAGGAGCAGGCCCAGCATCTCCCGGGGGAGGCGGGCGGCCACGTGGACGTGGTTGGAGTGGGCGTACCTCACCGAAGCCCTCCGACCGTACTTGAGGCTACCCGTGCACCGCCCCCCGCCCGTGGCGGTCTGCACGTCCACGTAATCCAGAACGCGGGCGGGTGAGCGATCGGGAAATTCCTTCGGCCAGGGCAGGCCGGGACTGGCCGCCCAGGCTTCCACCGCCCTGCCCAGCGCGCGGGCCACGGCGCGGTGGTCCACCGCCCCCAGCTGGTGGAACACGTCCAGGTGAATCACCTCGCCGGGGCGACGGCGATGGTAGAATACCTGGCCCGCGTCCGAGCCCATGAGCACGTGCAGTTCCTGGGGCCGCCGGGGGTCTACCGTGTGGACCTTCAGCGAGGCCACCGCCGCTTCTCCCAGGTGGACGCCGCGTCCCGCCTCAAGTGCAGCGCCAACGCTCTCGGCGGCCGCCCGCAGGACCTCGGCATCCGCCAGGGCGCGAAACCTGCTCAGGGACACCTGTCAATCCTCCCTGACCCACGCCGCCGCCGGCAACTCCACCAGCGGCCGGGCTACTGCCGGGGGAGAAGCAATGGACGTCTGCGCAGGGTCGCTGAGGGAACCTCCTCCCGCCCCCTGTCCTCCCGGGCCGGCTGCCCCCGCCTTGCCCTCCCGGGCCCCCTTGCGCCCGGCTCCGGCCGCCGCCCCCGGTTCGCCCCCCAGCAGGGCGTGAAGCCGTTCCCGGGCGCGGGCAAAGAGCTGGCCGAGGCCCGGCTCGAGCTTGTCCTGGGTGGGGGCGGCGGCGGGCAATTGGGCCTCCGCCGTACCTGCGCCCCGATCGCCGGGCGAATCCAGCCGGGCCATCACTTCGCTCAGGGTGGACATGTCCACACGGTGGCGCAGGACCAGGGGGGCAACGGCCAGGAAATCTGCCACCTCTGCCTCCCTGCGCCCAGCCAGGCAGGCGTGTATACGGGCACCGAGCTGCCAGGCTTCCACCGCCCGCAGGCTTTCGAAACCGAAGTCCACGTAAAGGGTGGCGATGAGGGCGCGCAGGCTGTCGGGCACGACCACCTGAGGCATCCACTCCACGAAACGGGTCCAGTGGGCGCGGTTGCGCTCCAGGTCGGTCGGAGCGAAGGGGCCCACCGTACCGTCACCCGCCCCGGGGCTGTAAGCCGCGGCCACCCCGCCGTCGCCTGGCCGGGTGCCCGCTGAGGGGCCACTCCCGACCCCTGCCCTGAACCAGGCATCGGCGGTCTCCAGCACCCGCCTGACCGCCTCCGCGGCGGCGGGACGGCCCATGTTCACCACCAGGTCGAAGCGGTCGGCCAGTTGCCGCCTGATGTCCTCCAGGGGCCCGGGGTCCTCGTCCGGGTTGGAGGCAGCCCATACACAGGCGTTGACCTCCACCGAGACCACGGGCAGGCCGGTCTCCTCGATCTGCACCCGGCCGGGCTTGGTCCCCATCACCCCCAGCAGCACATCGGTCAGTTCGGGCGAGGTCTCCGCCAGCCGGTTGATCTCATCCACGAAGATGATCCCGCGGTGGGCCTGGGGGATGGTGCCGGGGAGGAGGGCAGCCTCGGCGCGGCGGGCGGACGTGAGTCGCCCCAGGTCGATGCTCCCCACCACGGTGCCCAACTTGGCGGAGTGGCTGATCTCCAGGAAGGGCATGGGCACCCATTCCGTTCCCAGCGCGCCCACTTCCTCCCGGGTCATACCGCGGTGCTGAGGACAGTGGGGGCGGTCCGGGGGGCAGTTGTAGGGACAATCCTTGATGCGCAGGATAGGGGGCAGCACCTGGCGGGCGGCCCGCAGGATGGTGGTCTTCCCCGTACCGCGCAAACCCTCCGCGTGCAGGTGCAGGGGACGACCGCAAATCGTGCCCAGTATGCTCATCTCGATGGCCTCGAACAGCGACTGGTTGCCCGGGTATCGGATCAGTTCATGGAAACTGAGCACAAATCGCACCCCCTGCCTGGCTTTGCGGCATCTATTGTTTCCCGGTGGCAAGGCGGCCATAAGAGTCTTTGCCGGGCCAGATTTTCCCGCCAATACCACCAGCAGGGGACCCTACCGGTCGGCAGGGGAGCGGGGGCATGGCGGCGAAAAAGCAGCCAGGACCCCGGGTGTCGGTCCGGGGGGAGGTGCAGGGGATGGCAGGCCCAGAACTGTTCGAGTTGTTCAGGCAACGGGCCACTCAGGCGGGGGCCCGCGTAGAGCGCCTGCCCGGCCCGCGGGAGGCGTGTATTTACATATGCCGGCTCGCCGGGGAGCGCAAGCTGGCACCCGTGCTGGTAGCAGGAGGACCCTTGCTGGGCGAAATGCAACTGGTGCCCGCCCTGTCCGGGCTGGGCGTCGAAGTGCTGGTGGAGGCGGGGGAGCACGTGCCCCGTGCCGCCCTGGGGGTGACGGAAGCCGACCTGGGCATCGCGGAAACGGGGAGCCTGTACCAGGACGCCACCCCGCTCCTGCTGAGGCTGGCCAGCATGCTGCCGCCCGTGCACGTGGCGGTCCTCCCCACCGACCGCATCGTGGGGACGCTCGAGGAGGCCCTGCCCTACATGATGGCCCGCAATCAGCCCCCTGCTTACGCCGCCCTCATCACCGGGCCCAGCCGCACCGCGGACATCGAGCGGGTCCTCACCATCGGCGTGCACGGGCCTGCCGAGCTTCACATCCTCTGCATCGACCAGCCGCAGGCCGCCCAGCGCGCCGCCTCAGAGTAGCGCCGCGCCCGCCCCCGGGTCTCCCGCCCGGCCGTAGGCGTCCTCGACCCTCACCACGTCTTCCACCTGGGGCGTTGACACCTCCAGGATCTCCAGGTCCTCGTTCGCCCATATGCGGTGCAGGGTCCCCGGGGGGATGGTCACCGCCAGACCGGGTACGATCTCCTTCTCCTCATCACCTATGCGCAGGCGCCCTCTGCCCTGCCGGAAATACATGCTTTCAAGCTTCTCGCGGTGGTACTGAAGGCTCAGGCTGTGTCCCGCCCTGACCTCGATGATCTTGCCCACGTAGGACGGAGTAACGGCCCACCAGATCTCCCGGCCCCACGGCTTTTCCACGACCTTCACCGCATCAGCACCCCCCGTCTGCCCGGTCCCGGGCCAGCATGGCCGCTCCCACCACCCCCGCGTCCCGGCCCAGGGAGGCGGGCCTGATCTCCAGGTCCTCAACCAGATATGGCATGCCCTGCTCCCGCACCAGGCGGCGCAGCGGGCCGAAGAGGAGTTCGCCCACCGAGGCCAGTCCTCCCCCGATGACCACCACGTCGGGGTTGAAGGCGTGCACCGCGGATACCACTCCCGCCGCCAGGTACTCCAGGGTTTCCTGCCATACGCGCACGGCCACCGGGTCACCCCGCCGCACCGCCTCCACCACCTCTTCGGCGGTGAGCGGTCCTTCCGCGGGGAGGTCGCCGGCACCCGCATCGCCGACGGCAGTATCTGGGCCCGCGCCTGCGGCCAGGGCCGCCCGCAGCCGGCGTACCAGGGCGGGCCCGGAGGCGTAGGTCTCCAGGCAGCCACGCCCGCCGCACCGGCAGGGTTCACCACCCGCCCGCACCACCAGGTGACCGAGTTCGGCCGCCGCACCCCTTACACCAGAGAATATGCGGCCGCCGCATACCACTCCCCCGCCCACTCCGGTACCCAGGGTGAAGTATACCACCAGGGAGAACCCGCACCCCGCCCCCTGGCGCGCCTCGCCCAGGGCAGCGGCATTGGCGTCGTTCTCCACGGCCACCGGCAGTCCCAGGGCGTCGGCCAGGAGATCGCCCACGCGCACGCCGTCCCACCCGGGGAGGTTGGGTGGGTTGTGCAGTACCGCCGCCACCGGGTCGAGGGGACCGGGGAAACCAGCACCCACCCCGCCCACGGACCACCCCAGCGCACGGGCCCGCTCGAGCAGCGCGCGGGCCACGGCAACCACCTGCCCGGATGATACCGTGAAGCCAGCCTCCGCCCGGGTGGGTAACTCCACGCGCTCCCGCACCTGCCCGCGCCCGTCCACCAGGCCGCCGGCCACCTTGGTCCCTCCCACGTCGAGACCAACCCAAACCGTCTCCCCTGCAGTCAACTCGCTCACCTCCTCACCCCAGCATACTCTCCGGGTCAAACCCGGACCGACTTCCAGTGTCCCGAACGGAAACGCCGCAGGAACAGGGCGGCACGCACCAGCCAGTCGGCCAGCATGGCCAGCCAGGCGCCCGGCAACCCCATGCCCAGGCCGAACACGAGCAGCGAGGTCAGGCCCAGGCGGACCAGCCACATGCCGACCACGGTGACCCCCATCACCACCACGGTGTCCCCCGCCCCCCGCAGGGCTCCCGGGAGCACAAACCCCACCGCCTCCGGGAACTGGGTGAAGGCGACGATGCGCAGCAACGGAATGCCCAGGGCGATCACGCGCGGATCGAAGGTGTAGATGCGCAGGAACACGCCGGGGATGGAGAAAAACAACACGGCCATGCCCCCCATGGTGGCCAGGGCAAACCACAGGGCCACATAGGCGCTCCTCTCGGCATCGCGGGGGCGGCCCGCCCCCAGGTTCTGCCCCACCAGGGCGGTGGCGGCGGTGGCGAACCCCATCCCCGGCATGTAGGAAAAGGACTCGGCGTTCAGGCAGAGGGAGTGGGCGGCGTAGGCCACCGTGCCCAGGCTGGCCACCTGGCGGGCGTAGGCCAGCTGACCCCCGCTGGTGAAGGCGCGCTCGGCGGCGGCCGGCAGCCCCACCCGCAGGACTCGCCAGATCAGGCGGGCGTCCAGGGCCAGCATGTGCCGCATCCCCAGGCGCAGCCCCGCCCGGCCCCCCATCACCATGCCCATGAGGGCCACCGCACCCAGCCCGCGTGACAGCGAGGTGGAGAGACCCGCCCCCACCACCCCCAGGGGCGGGCAGCCCAGGTGCCCGTAGATGAGCACCCAGTTGAGGAAGATGTGGATGGCGTTGAGAGCCGCATTCACGTAGAGCGGGGATCGCGTGTCGCCGGCACCCCGCAGGCACCCCGCCACCACGGTGAAGACGAAGAAGAAGGGCAGGCCGGGCATGACGGCCCGGAGATACGCCGCACCCAGAGGGACCACGTCGGGGGCCGCCCCCATGAAGATGGCGATGAGGGGTGCCAGCAGGAAACCCGCCCCCGCCACCAGGCTCCCCAGCACCGCCGCCACGCTCACCGTCTGCCCGGTCACCCTGGCCGCCGTGGGCCGGTCGCCCGCCCCCACCGAGCGCGCCACCACGGCAGTGGCTCCCACGGCCAGGCCCATGAATATGGAACTGACGAACCAGAAGGGCTGAAAGCTGAGCCCCACGGCGGTCACCGCCTCCGTGCTCAGGTGACCCACCATGGCCATGTCCACCACCTGGGTAACGGTACCCAGGGCCTGCTCGGCCACCACCGGCCAGGCCAGCCGCCACACGGCCCGCCGCAGTTCCCTTTCCGGTACCACTTCCGGTTCCTGAACTCGCCCAACCACCCGCGCTGACCTCCCGGGTTGACCGGGCACCCCCGGCGCCCCCGTAAGTGCCGCGTGCCCGCCGGTCGCACACGGCTCGCCTCACGTCGCTGGGGCACGGCCACGAGGTTAAGCAATTCTTTCGGGTCCGCGAGTATTCCTGCCGCGGCATCGCGCCTCGGCGGGGCGCAGGCACCTGCCTCCGGCGGGGCGCAGGCACCCGGTGCGAATTCACCTTCACACCCCTGGGAAAAACCGTGCGCGCTCCTCTCACCCTGACCCGCCGCGAATCCAGGCAGCAGTCCGGCACGACTGGCTGCGCTGCCACGCCCCGACCGGGACAGGGCCTTGGGGGGCCACGGACCGGCCGCGTCAGGCCCGCCCCAGGCCAGGCACAGGCCGGGCACAGCTGCCGCGGAGCCTGGCATGAAAATTGCAGAAAACGCGTCAAGCAGACCAGGGGCCCGTGACCGGGCTCCGGCCCCGGCACGGCGGGATTCCGATCCGGCCCCGGCTGCACGGCGGGACTCGGGATCCGGCCGGTCCTGCGGACCCGCCGGGCAGACCCGCTGAAGGGAAGGAGGCGAGCACGTGCAGGAAGCACAGCCTGGTGGTACCCAGCCCCTCTTCATGACCCCTGACGTGGACGCGGCCAGGCAGCACTTCCGCGCCAAACCCAAGGGCATGGTGGACAAGGTGACCACCGTAAGCGAGGCGGTGGCCAGGCTCATCCACGACGGCGACTACATCGCCATCGGCGGGTTCGGGGCCAACCGCATCCCCACGGCGGTACTCCACGAAATCGTGCGCCAGGGAAGGCGCCACCTCGGGGTGTCCGGCCATACGGCCACCCATGACTTTCAGATCCTGGCGGCGGGGGGCTGCATGGACCGGTGTGACGTGGCCTACGTGGTGGGGCTGGAGGCCCGCGGCCTCTCCCGGGTCTCCCGCCGCCTGTTCGAGGACGGCGGTATCCAGGCCACGGAGTGGACCAACGCCGCCCTGGCCTGGCGGTACCGGGCGGCAGCCATGGGCATCCCCTTCATCCCCGCCCGCAACATGCTGGGGACCGACACCCTGCGCTACAGCGCGGCAAAGGTCATCACCTGTCCGTATACGGGAGTGAAGCTGGTGGCCCTGCCCGCGCTTTACCCGGACGTGGCCATCATCCACGTGCACCGGGCCGACCGATACGGCAACTGCCAGATCGACGGGATCAACGTGGCCGACAACGACCTGGCCCGGGCCGCCAAACGGGTGATCATAACCGCCGAGCGGCTCGTGCCCACCGAGCACTTCCGGCGGGAGCCGCACCGGACCGCGATCCCCTTCTTCTGCGTGGACGCCGTGATCGAGGTGCCGTACGGGTCCTACCCGGGCAACATGCCCTACGAGTACTTCTCGGACGAAGAGCACCTGCGCGAGTGGCTGGCCGCCGAGGAAGACCCCGCGACCTTCCGCCAGTTCCTGGACAGGTACATCTACGGCACCAGGGACTTCAACGAGTACCTGGAGCTTTGCGGCGGCATCGAGAAGCTCCGGCGCCTGCGGGCGCAGGAGTGGCTGGTCGAGCGGCCCAACTCCGCCTGACCGCGGCCAGGAGCACGGCGGAGCGGGACATCCCGGAGGGAGGTAGGAGCGGTGGCTGGCGACTACAACCCCATGGAACTCATGATCTGCCTGGCAGCGCGGTACCTGGAAGACGGCGCCACCGTGGTGGTGGGCACCGGGGCACCTTGCGCGGCGGCCATGCTGGCCCAGCGTCTCCACGCCCCCAACCTGACCATCATGTTCGAGGCGGGGGGCGTGGCCCCCATCCTGCCCACCATGCCCATCTCGGTGGGCGATTCCCGCACCTTCTGGCGGGCACTCATGGCCACCAGCATGGACGACATCATGTCCTTCTGCCAGAAGGGGATGGTCGACTACACCTTCCTGGGCGGGGCCCAGGTGGACATGTACGGCAACATCAACTCCACCATGATCGGCACGGACTATGCTCGGCCGCGCGTGAGGTTCCCGGGCAGCGGCGGCGCCAATGACCTGGGCTCGCTGTGCTGGCGCACCATGATGATCACCCCCCAGGACCGGCGCCGCTTCGTGCCAAAGTGCAACTTCGTTACCACCCCTGGGTACCTGACGGGCCCCGGAGCCCGCGAGGCGGCGGGGCTGCCGCCGGGGACGGGACCGTACAAGGTGATCACCAACCTGTGCGTGATCGGGTTCGACGAGGAGACCAAACGTATGCGGGTGGAGAGCCTGCACCCGGGCATCACCCGCGAGCAGGTCCAGGAAAACACGGGATTCGAGTTGCTGTGGGCGGACGACCTCGGTCGCAGCCAACCCCCCACCGCGGAGGAACTGCAGGTGCTACGGACCGAGGTCGACCCCTACCGCTATATCATCGGCCGCTAGGCGGGAGGTGAACCCCTACCGCTACATCATCGGCCGCTGAGGAGGTGGGATCCGCCACCGTGGCCTTCCGATGGTGGCGGCATGCGCAGCAGGGTGGCTCCTCCGCCCCGGTCGGGACCGCGGTGGTCCCGGAAGCGTGATTGGTCAAGCAGGGCGGCAAGACCAAGTCGCAAGGGGGGATAGGCGTGAGTCGCACGGAAGAACGGACCGGGGGCATGAACTTCTTGAAGGCGGCGGGCGAGAAGTTCACCCGCTGGTCGGAACGCTGGATACCGGACGCCCTGGTGATAGTCATCATCCTCACCATCGTGACCTTCGTGTTCGCCCTCATCTGGGGTGATACCACACCCACCGGGGCAGTGAAGGCGTGGGGCAAGGGGTTCTGGGCGTTGCTCGGGTTCGCCATGCAGATGTGCCTGATCATGATGACCGGGTACATCCTGGCCTGCTCTCCGCCCGTAAAGCGCCTGCTTGACGGGCTCTCCCGCCTGCCCAACCCGGACCGGCCCTGGCAAGCCATCGCACTGATGGCCCTCTTCTCGATGGTGTCGGCCTGGTTGAACTGGGGGCTGAGCCTGATAGCCAGTGCGGTGTTCGCGCTGTTCCTTGTGCGCAGGCAACCCAACGTGGATTACCGCCTGCTGGTGGCGGCGGCTTACCTGGGCTTGGGATGCACCTGGCATGCGGGCCTTTCCGCATCGGCCCCTCTGCTGGTCAACACACCGGGCAACTTCCTCATCAAGGCCGGCCTGCTCACGGAAACCATCCCCACGTCAGCCACCATCTTCACCGGCTTCAACATCGGCCTCACCCTCATCATCATCGTGGTGGTGACTGCGGTGATGGCAGCCATGCACCCGGTGCCCGAGAAGACCTACCGGGTGTCCCCAGAACTGATGGATCGGCTGCGCCTGTACGAGCCCCCGGAGCGGCCGCAGGGGAAGCTGACACCTTCCCAGTGGATGAACTGGTGGCCCGGGTTCAACCTCATCGTGTTCGCGGCGGGCGCCATCTGGATCATATGGGAGATAAGCGAGAAGGGATTCTATAAGTTCGTTAACCTCGACAACATCAACTTCACCTTCCTGATGCTGGGTGTGCTCTTCCACTGGCGCCCCTGGTCGTTCCTGAAGGCCACCGAAGACGCCGCCAAGGCGGTGTGGGGCATCATCATCCAGTTCCCGTTTTACGCGGGCATCTTCGGGCTGTTCCAGTACACCGCCCTCTCGGCCGCCTTCACCCGCGCTTTCGTGGCCATCAGTTCCAAGGCCACCTTCCTGCTCATCACGTACTGGTACGCGGGACTGCTCAACTACCTGGTGCCTTCCGGCGGTTCGGAGTGGGCCATCACCGCACCCTACCTGATCGAAGCCGCCAAGCAGTTGGGGGTGAGCATCCCCAAGACGGTGGTGACCTATGCCTGGGGCGACATGATGACCGACATGATCCAGCCTTTCTGGGCAATCGCCATGCTGGCAGTGGCCAAGCTGGAGTTCCGGGAGATCATGGGCTGGCTCATGGTCATCTTCATCGTCTACCTGATCATCACCTCGGGGGCGTTCCTGCTCTACCCGCTGCTCTAACCTTCGCTGCCCGCCCCTCCGTGGTGCTGCCAGGGCCAACCTGCCCGGGAAATCCATCGGGCGCTGGCGTCGACGGCCGGTGCCCGCCAGGCACCCTCCCGCCAGGGAGGGTACCTGTCTTCACGGGTAGAAACAAGCTCTGTGAAGCACCGTGGCGCGCCGCAGCGGGCAATTCGGGGGGCGGGGGTGAAGCTGGTGAGCGGGCGGTATCTGTTACTGCAAAAGGCGGAGGCCATCCTGCTGGAGGAGAAGGCGGACAAGCTCTTCGGCCTCACCCGGCTCCTGGACTCCCACCTGCAGGGCGACTACGATGACATCCTCCGTTCCCGGGGCCTGGGTCCGGAGGCCCCGCGGGAGATAAGGCTGGCCGCCCTCAACGAGGCGCTGACTCCCTTCACAGACCTGGTGGCCGATGCCTTCCCCGGCGTGGGGGTCGGCTACTACTCCGCCGACCTGGACTGCATCGTCACCTACGGGCCCAGCCGCGACTTCGGGGGAAAGGTCGGCATCAGCGTGGACGCCGACCACCTTGGCCGCCAGGCGATGGCCCGGCAGCGCGAATTGGTGGGCGTGGGCTCCATGGTCCGGGGCGACATCATGAACTGCATGAGGCCCCTCATCCGGGGAGGGCGCACCATCGGGTTCTGCTGGGCCAACGAAACCCTGGAAGACATCTACCGGCAAATGGAGTTCCGGGCACGGAAGGTATTCTTCTCGCCCCACGTGGAGCCCGTGCTCGGTCTGACCGGGCTCCTGCTTTCCTCCAGCCGTTCCCTGCTGGCCGCCCTCCGGCAGGGTCCGCACGGGGAATCGGGCTACCTGGCCTGGTCTCTGGACCGCATCCGGCGCTACCTTTCCCTGTTTCTCAACAGCCTGAGCCTGGGGGTACTGATCGGGGACGACCGGGGCCGGGTGGCCTTCGTGAATCGCTCGCTGCTGGACCTGGCCGGCGGCGCGGACCTCACGGAGGGCATGCCCCTTGCCGACGCCCTGGTTTCACTGGGCTTTGGCGACCTGGCCGGGGAGGCGACCGAGCGGGGGCGCACCGGGGAACGTTATCGTCTGCTTTCGCTCACCCTGACCGTGCCCGGGGGGCAGTCCCGACCCGTGCGTATCATCCTGGCCCGCGTGGAAGACCTGCCCGGTGGAGGGGCGGGAGTTGTTCTGCTGGTGGAAGACGAGGCGAGCGCCCGCGAAGAAGAGGAACGCCAGCGTCGGGCGGAGAAGCTGGCCACCGCCGGCGAACTCTCCTCGGCCATCGCCCATGAGATAAAGAACCCGGTCACCATCGTATCAGGATGCCTGGAGTTGCTGGCCACCCGTGCGGGAGAGCCGGAATTCGTGGCGGAAACGGCACGCATCGCCAGTGAGGAACTGGCCCGTGTGAACCGTACCGTCAACGCCCTGCTGGACTTCGCGCGGTTCTCCGAACCCCATCTGGTACCCACGGACGTCAATCAGGTCCTGCGGCGGGCCGCCGCCCTGGTGCGGGATTACGCCCGCTCCCAGCAGGTGGAGGTGCAGGAGGCGTACGGCGATCTCCCCCCGGTGAGCGCCGATCCCGACCACCTGCAGCAGGCTTTTCTGAACCTACTCATGAACGGCATCCAGGCCATGCCCGGAGGAGGAACCCTGGCTGTGCGCACCTCGTACCGGCAGGGCAGCCAGTTGATCCGCGTGGAGGTGACGGACACCGGCGAGGGAATCCGGCCCGAGAACCGCAACCGCGTGTTCAACATGTTCTTCAGCACCAGAAGCGGGGGGACCGGGCTGGGCCTGGCCCTGGTCCACCGCATCGTGGACGAGCACGCCGGCATGGTGGAGTTCGAGAGCGAACCGGGGAAGGGGACCCGGTTCGTGGTGCACCTGCCCATCCAGGCCCTGGCCTGGCCCGGCCGGCCCGCCTGACCCGCACTCACCCGCCCCACCCGGCCGACGGGCGCGCCTACCCAGAGAGATTCAGCGCTCCGCTTGCGTGGAAAGGAGCGTGCCTGTGCGCCCGAGATTGCTCGTGGTAGACGACGAACCCCACATGGCCTGGCTGCTGGGCCAGATCCTGGCCGAGGAGTATCAGTTGTGCACGGCCGCCTCGGGCGAGGAGGCTCTCGCCAGGCTGCGCGAGGACCACCCCGACCTGGCCCTGGTGGACCTGCGCCTGGGCCAGGAGGACGGCCTCGCTCTGCTTCCGGAACTCCACCGCATCGACCCCGGCCTGCCCGTCATCGTGCTGACCGCCTACGCCAGCGTAAAGACCGCCGTCCAGGCCATGAAGGCAGGCGCCTTCGATTATGTGCCCAAGCCCTTCGATCCCGACGAACTCAAGCTTACGCTGGACAGGGCACTTTCCCACGCCCGCCTTTACCGCCGGGTGGAAGAACTGGAACGGGAACTCCGCCGCCGCTACGGCCAGGCCGACCTGGTGGCCGTAAGTCCCCAGATGTTGCGGGTACTGGCGGTGGCGGAGAAAGTGGCCTCCAGTGACGCCCCCGTCCTCATCATGGGGGAGAGCGGCACCGGCAAAGAAGTGGTGGCCCGGGCCATCCACGCCCTCAGCCCCCGCCACGCCGGACCTTTCGTGGCCGTGAACTGCGCCGCCCTGCCCGAGTCCTTGCTGGAAAGCGAACTCTTTGGCTACGAGGCGGGGGCCTTCACGGGCGCGCGCTCGCGCAAGCCGGGGCGCTTTGAGAATGCGCACGGTGGCACCCTTCTCCTCGACGAGGTGGCCGACATGCCCCTTTCCCTGCAGGCCAAGATCCTGCGCGTGCTGGAGGAAGGCCAGGTGTTCCCCCTGGGGGCACGCAGGCCCTGCCCGGTGGACGTGCGCGTCCTCTCCTGCACCAACCGCGACCTCCCCGCCGAGGTACAGCGGGGGGCGTTCCGGGAGGACCTTTACTTCCGGCTGGCGGTGATCCCGCTGCGCATCCCACCCCTGCGCGAGCGCCGGGAAGACATACCCCTCCTCGCCCAGCACTTCGTCAAGTTCTTCAACGAGAAGTACGGGAAACAGGTGCAAATCTCCCCCGAGGGACTGCAGGCCCTCCAGTCTTACCACTGGCCGGGCAACGTGCGCGAACTGCGCAACCTTGTTGAGCACACGGTCATCCTGACCGAGAAAAGGGTGCTCGGGCCCTGGGACTTCCCCCCGCACATCACCCGGCCATCTCAGCTGCCAACGGAGGGACAGCCACCCGCCCACGCGCGTGGGCACGACCCCGCCGGTGCGGTTGCCGCTTCCCACCCGGGTACGTCCAAGCAATGGGCCGGCCAGTTGCAGTCGTCCTGTCCCGCCCCTCCCCCGTCCGGCGATCTGCCCCTCAAACAGGCGCGACTGCAGGCGGAATGGTGGGCCATCCGCGAGGCCCTCAGGGTTACGGGCGGTAACCGCACCCAGGCGGCCCGCCTGCTCGGTATCTCGCGGCGCGCCCTCCTGCAAAAGCTGAAGAAGATGCCCGGTCTATCGGGGACGTCCTAACCATAATCCCGCCACGTTCCCGGCCGCGTCCATAACGACCTTGATCTCCACGGCGGCGTTCTTGAACTGGCAGGTCGAACATTGAGGCCCTCTCTGTGAGGGCGCTGTCGCCAGGATGGCACGCTGAGGCGGCCTCGCCCAAACCGTGGTCCGTGTGTCCGGACCCGTGTGTTCGGGCTTTGACCGGCTGCTGCCTACATGCTAAAATCCCGTTAAGCACTTTTATCACTGGGAGGTGCAACCGTGGTACGCACCCAAGTCCAGCTTACTGAGGAGCAGGCCCGGGCCTTGAAAAAGCTGGCCGCCGAGCAAGGTAAATCCATTGCCGAGTTGATCCGAAAAGGGGTAGATCTCGTCATTGCGAGTTCTTGGGCCACCGCAACTGATGAACGCATCTCCCGTGCAATTGCCTTGGCTGGCCGCTTCAGATCCGGCCTGCGCGATCTCTCTGTGGAACACGACAAGTACCTGGCGGAGGCCTATCGAGAATGACCGTCTATGTAGACACCTCGGCCTTCCTTGCCGTATTGGATGCCGACGACCAGAACCACGGCCGCGCCAGGGAGGTATGGAAAAGGCTATTGGGCGGTAGGAACCCGCTCATCTCCAGCAGCTATGTCCTGGTGGAAACGTGGGCTCTCGTTCAGAATAGGCTCGGGGTCGAGGCGGTGCGGAGTTTCTCTGATGACATCTTCCCCCTGCTAGGTATCATCTGGGTGGGTGCGGACTTGCACCGCAGGGGAGTCGCCGCCTTGCTCGCGGCCAGCCGCCGAAACCTCAGCCTGGTCGACTGCGTCAGCTTTGAGGTCATGCGCGACCTGGGTGTCAAGCACGTCTTTACGTTCGATATGCATTTCCGGGAGCAGGGTTTCAGCTGCATGCCGTGATCGACCGCCTCGCGTGGTGCCGTGCTCGCGCGGGCATAAGGCCGGTCCCTCCGATCTCCCCCCGCGCGTCGCCTAAGACGGCCTCACATCATCATGCCTGCGGCCATGGGGCGCACCCAGCACATCTGCCGCATGCGTACGTGGGCCGGCCCCTGCGGCGTCTCAAGCAGTATGTGATCGGGGAACACCTGACGCAGCACGCCGGCGATGGTGCCGCAAACCGTGGCCACCTGCACCTGCTGCCCCACCAGGGACTGCAGATGACGTACGAACTGCGGCTCGTCGAACCCCGTTACCAGGCTGGGATCCTCAGCTGACATTATGTCACCCCGTACGATCTTATGCAGCATGCGTGCCGGGGTGACATCGGTCACCACCCTGGCCCGCTTCTCACCCACCTGGCCCCGGGCGGGGTTGACGAGGCCTGTGGAAACGGCGGACCGGTGGTGCTACAATGATCAAAGCTACGGTGATGCCGCGGTTGCGTCCGCGGCGCGGAGGGGTGACGGTTCCTGGGCGCAGCGGACAGCGGGCATAAGGAGTGTCGCTCTTGCTGGCGATAAGGAACGTTTCTAAAAGCTACCGAAAAGGGGCCGTCAAGGCCGTCGATGACCTCACTCTAGAGGTACCGGC
Source organism: Bacillota bacterium (assembly GCA_014360055.1). Classification (GTDB taxonomy): domain Bacteria; phylum Bacillota; class Sulfobacillia; order JACIYH01; family JACIYH01; genus JACIYH01. Next base: position 46,458 of record JACIYH010000010.1, read on the forward strand.
CGGTGTCATCTACGGGTTTCTGGGGCCCAACGGGGCGGGCAAGACGACCACCATCAAAATGGTCGTGGGGCTGCTCCGTCCCGACACGGGGACGATCAGCGTAGACGGGGTGGACGTGGGGAAGTATCCACTGGAGGCCAAGCGGCGCATAGGCTTTGTTCCCGACTACCCCGAGCTTTACGAAAAGCTCACCGGGCTGGAGTACCTGAACTTCATCGGCGACGTTTTCGGTGTGCCCACCGACGTCCGGCGCCGCCGCCTGGGCGAGCTCCTGGAAATGTTCGAGCTAGAGGACGCGGTGCACGATCTCGTCCAGACCTACTCCCACGGCATGAAGCAGAAGCTGGCCGTCACGGCTGCCGTACTGCCCGACCCCGCCCTTCTCATCCTGGACGAGCCCTTCACCGGCCTGGACCCCAAGTCGCAGGCCCTTTTCAAAGACCTCATGCGCCAGCGGTGCGACCAGGGCAAGGCCGTCTTCTTCTCCACCCACATCCTCGATGTGGCCGAGCGGTTCTGCGACTACATCGCTATCCTCAACCGTGGACGGCTGGTGGCCAAGGGGACAATGGCGGAACTCCGGCAAATGGCGTCGGGTGAGACCACGCTCGAGCAGATCTTCCTCGACCTCACCGAGGAGGAACTCACCGAAGAGAATAAGGGGAAGTGAGTGGCGTGTCCGCCTTTTGGCCGCTCTTCAGGCTGACTCTGAACAATACACTCGGTCTTTCGGCGGCCCGCTACGTCTATCTGGTGCAGCGGAAGCGGCTGTGGGAGCCGGTTCTCATCGCCCTAGGCGTGGGGGTGGGCGGCGGTGCCTTCGTCTTCTTCCTTTACCAGGTGGCCAGGGCTTTCGTAGCAGTCGGGCTCATGGCGAACCGGCCCGAGATCGTCTTCACGTTTGCCTTTCTGGTGGCGTCCACCCTGGTCCTGGTGTTCGGCTTTGCCGCAGTCATCTCCATCTTTTACTTCTCCACCGACCTGGGCCTTCTGGTACCCCTGCCGCTGCGGCCGGGGACCATTGTCCTGGCCAAGTTCGCGGTGATCGTGGTCGGGGAGTACGTCGGCATCCTCCTGGCAATGGGGCCGGCCGCCACGGCCTACGCCCAATTGGTGGGAGGCAGTCTCTCCTACTGGCTGGCCGTCCTCCTGGTAGTCCTCCTCGCCCCCGTCATCCCTCTGGCCATCGCCGCCGTCGTCACCCTCGCGGTCATGCGCTTCATCAACCGGCGGCACCGGGACATCCTGATCATCCTGTTTAGCGTGGCTCTCACCGCGGGGATACTGGCCTTTCAGATCGGGGTAATGAACAACCTTCCCTCCCAGGGGGACCCGGCCCTCTACCTACAGCAAATCCTGTCCGGGCACGTCGACCTCGTGGCGGTTATGGGTCGTGCCTTCCCGCCCGCCGTCTGGGCCACGAGGGTAATCGCCGGGGCCACGGCGGGATCACGGCTGGTCGGGCTCGCTCTCTACGTCGGAGTGACGGGGGTGGCGGTGTGGGTTCTGGCCACCGCGGGCGACCGATTGTTTTACGCCGGGCTCATCGGTGGGACAGAACTTGCTCGCCGCCGTCTGACCGCCCACCAGCTCGCCGCCGCCCGGGCGGCTGCCCGGCACAGCACGGTGCAGAGTGGCGTGTTGAGTGCCCTCTTCTGGCGCGAGTGGCGCCTGTTCATGCGGGTCCCACTCTACGTCTTGAACGGGTTTTCCGCCTCCCTGATCGTCCCCATCATCTTCGTCTTCGGTTTCCGGGGCATTATGAGCGACCCGGACATGATCAGGCTCCTGGATGCCATATACGCGACCGGCAACGCTGCTTTCTTCACCTCCCTGGCCGTGGCGGGGCTCACCGTGCTGGTGACGGCTCTGAATACGACGGCGGCCAGTGCCGTCTCGCGTGAAGGTCGTTACCTGTGGATCTCGAAGGTCATCCCGGTCCCCCCGGAGAAGCTGGTGCAGGGTAAGATGCTCTTTGCGGCAGTAGCGGCGGCGGTAAGTGCTCTGCCTATGCTCGTCCTGTTCGCCTTTGCCCTGCGCATGCGGGCTGTGCACCTGGCCGAAGTCCTGGTCCTCACGGGTCTGGGGTCAGCGGTATCGGTTTTCGTCGGGCTCCTCGTAGACCTGGCGAGGCCGTTTCTGACCTGGACCAACCCCCAGCAAGCGGTGAAGTCGAACCTCAACGTGATCATCCCGTTGCCGGTCATCGCCGGCCTGGAGGCCGGCCTCGGCTACCTGGCCCTCTGGCTCACCCGAACCCTGGAGTGGGAGGAGGGGACGGTGGTGGTGACGCTGGCGGGCCTCCTGGCCGTGCTGGCGGTCCTGCTTTACCGCCTGACCGTCTCCGCGGGGAAGCGGCTCTACGAGCGCCTCGAGCCGTAGCCGGGGCGGCCAGCCAGGTTAGCCAGCCTCCCGGACACACGGGTCGTTTGCCACACAGGTCCTCTGCCACCGTGTCCACCCTGTCCACCGTGTCCGCTACCCTTGACGGCTGCCGCCGTGGCCGATATAATGGGCAAGGTAAAAGCCCAATACACGTACGCTCCTCGATAGCTCAATGGTAGAGCACCCGGCTGTTAACCGGGGGGTTGCAGGTTCGAGTCCTGCTCGAGGAGCCAACTCTTTTTCGGCCCTTTCTTCAGGAACCGTCAGGTCAGGCAGTGGGTCCGGCGAGGAGGCGGCGAATCTGGGGGATGTACCTCCGTGTCTCCTCTTCCCCCGCGCGGCTATACCGCTCGATGTTTTTGGCCATCGACGCGGACGGGGGCGGCAGCACTGGCGCGATGACCACGTCCGCGAGAGAGGTCAGCCGTTCGCGAATGGCCTCCCGCTCGAGTAAACCTATGGCGCGCGCGATTATTTCCACCGCGTTGTCCACCCTGACCGGTTGTTCCTGCCCGGAGAGAAGATCAACCGCTACCACGCACTCTGCCCCCAGCGCCCTCAGCACGGCTGCGGGAACCATGTCACGCACGGCGCCATCCACCAGCTTGCGCCCGTCGAGCAGTTTTGGCACAAACACGCCAGGTATTGAGCTGCTCGCCCGGATTGCTTCGGACAGGCGAACGTCCGTAAGCCACGAGGTGCGTGCCAGGGGCAGGATGCCAGGGCTTCCCAGCGTCGACATGACCACCAGTTCCCCGGTCTCGATGTCGACCGCCTCAATAACCACCGGCGGGTGCACGTCCGAGACGCTGCGCCCTCCGAGAAGGCGGTCAAGTTCCCTCTCGATGAGGTCGCCGTCCACCATTCCCGCCCGTGTGGTAAGACCCCGGGCGATAGCCGGAATTCCCTTCACCACCCACCTCGATGGCACTGCCATCTGCCTCAACTCACGCTCGATGTCGTCCAGGGCCACACCAGCTGCATACAGCCCCGCAGCAATTGCTCCGGCGCTGGTTCCGGACACCACGTCAGGCCGCAGCCCAGCGTCGGCCAGCGCTTTGAACACGCCCACGTAGGCCAGGCCGTACAACCCACCGGCCCCCAGCGCCAGTCCCCACCTCTTGGCCAAAAGGTGACACCCCTTCCGCGTCCAGGAACGCACATGCCCTGTTGCCCGGCACCACGGGCGCCCTCATTCTGCGCGGCGCGGACCCCGGCGAACTCGTTCCCCGGGTCTAGCACGCCATTTGTACGATTTCAGAGTACGTCTTGGCCTTACCGGTATGCGCCTTCCGAGGAGGTTCCACAACCGACGCACCCACCGTTTCCGGGCTTCCCTGTCCATGACAGGAGGCCCGAAAAGGTCGGCAATCTGCTCGCGGACGCGGTCGGGGTGGATGGCCGACCAGTTAACCGCCTCGTCAAAGGCCTGCAACGCAACTTCGCATTTCGAGATGTAGTCCCAGGGGGGATCGTAGTACCCGTGTTCGTATTCGTAAAGGAGACCGATGGACGGGTACTCTCCTAGCTCATGCTCATGCCACATTATACCCAGCTCACAACCAGCAGGCGGTTGACCGCAGACGTGTTCCAGGTATCGGATCGCCAGCTCCAGTTCGGTGACCACCCATTCTCGCTCACCCGGCATTTGCCCCTCACCGCAGTCGCCAACATATTCCCATGGCATCTCCGTTCCCGCCCCCCCCAGGGACCCTTTGTTTGCTATCCACCCCTCATCAGGTACCGGACAAGCTCAGGACCGGCACCGCAGGGGCCGCCGTCCACCAGCACCGAGTCGCGGCGGGCCGTCTGGATGAGGACGCCATCGCCCTGTGCTAAGAAGCGACCCACGCGGACCCCGCTGCCACAATCATATCCAAGGCCAGCCTACAACTTGCAGTCCGACATTTGGTGACGGACCTAGCGTTCGCACCTCCCAGCCCCGGAGGTCAGCATTCCAGCTCCTGCAGCGCCCGCCGGTACTTCTCCCAGCGCCGGAGGTCCTCCTGCGTAGGGTCCGGGATGCGGGACTCGTCAAGGTTATCCCGCAGGTCGGCCACCTTCACCCGGAGAGCCAGATGGTTCGCCTTCACTCGGACCAGATACTCCCCGTAATCCTCCCCGGGCCGCCGCGTGAGCGCGTCCAGAGCACGTACGACCTCCTCAGGAAAGCCCGTACCTCTCAGTTGTTCGGCGCTCACGTTTCCATCCTCAACCGCATCGTGGAGCACAGCCGCGACCATTTCCAACGGCTCGCCCAGCGACAGCATCACCCGCAAGGGGTGAAGGATGTATGGCGCACCACCCTTGTCCTTCTGCCCCCGGTGGGCCCTGACGGCAAGGAGCAGCGCTTCGTCGAGCAGCGCTTGCTCTTGGCTGTCCCAATTGCTACGCCCATCCCGACCCGCCACGCCCGTCACCGTACCACTCCTACTGCTTTCCCCGGTTCCACCGGAGGTTAGTCTCCTGACGTACCGCACGGCGGGCACGAACAAGCCGAAATGCCTCCTGAACCTCTGGGCCCGCTCATCGGGGCCGACGCGCCGAAACCACTCGCGCCTGTCGGCCGCACCGCCACCCGCCGCAGCCACCCCGCCCTCTCGCGGGCAACCTCAGCGCCGCTCCCGACTGCTTCGACGTGAGGCTGGCGCGGTAGCTTCAGACGCGAACAGCGGTGCCGCTGGCCGAAACCATCAGCATTCCTTCCCGCACCACTTCGTAGTCGATGTCCACGCCCACCACGGCATTTCCGCCCAGGCGAGTAGCTTCATCCGCCATTTCCTGCAGGGCAATCTCCCGTGCCCGGCGCAGTTCCTCTTCATATGCCGCCGACCGCCCACCCACGATATCGGTGATGGTGGCAAACAGATCGCGCACGATGTTGGCCCCCAGGATGGCCTCGCCCGTCACGATTCCCAGGTATTCCTGAACCGGCTTACCTTCGATAACCGGCGTAGTCGTGATGATCAACTCGTCACCTCCGCCCCCTATATTCTCTACCCAACCGTGCACTCCCTGTAGAGCGGCGGTCCCACTCCGCAGGGAACCCCCTCACCAAGGAAGTCCGGTGATCCGGATGGGAGGTCTCCTTCGACAGTTGCTTCCCCACCCTCCCTTACCCATATGAACGAGAAGCCTAGTATCGGTTGGACCCACGAGACCTTCCTGGCCGGCGCCCGGTAACGCGGAAAGTCCGGAAGCCCTATGGCCAGTGCCACGTCTTTCCTCTCTCCACGCCAACATACAAGATCGAAAAAGGCATCTTTGAACCAGTGTTGGGCCTGGGTCGACGGGTTCGTTCTTGGAGTGCCCTCAGGATAACCCTTGACTGTTACCCAGAGAAGGCCGCCGGCAGGGTTCTCCGCTTCTATATCCTTTCCCCTTTCCCGACGGCGGGGGTCAGCGAAGCTGACTATTGAGTAGCGCCGCTCTTTAAGAAACTTAACCACTGAAGCCTGGACGTTGCCCTCCCAGAACCAGGGTTCGTGTCCGCTCGGCGTTGGTGGCTCTTCCACGGGGGCAGCCGCAACTTCGGCCTGGCCTCTCCACCTGATCTTGCCCCCGACCACCCTTCGCTCAACGAGTCCTTCTTGTGCAAGCTGTCGGCACGTACTGCTGGCCTGCTGGCGGTGTCGCAGGCCGAGAGCACGAGCAAGCTCATCGTCGTCGACACCTTGTGGATGCTCGCGCAATAAAGATATGACTCTATCACGAACCATCTTCATCGTTTTCCAACCCTCCTCAACCATTCCCAATGGCCAACTGTATGCAGCCCCGAAACTGGCATTCCGGGGGCGGTTTGTTCGCCTAATGCGTGTTACATACCAACATTACCTGAAAAGGGGGCAGGGGATTCTTGTTGACGGCAGGGGGTGGCAGCTCTAGGTCGCCCTGGGCCGGGGTGACTTTTCCGGACGTTCCCT
>JACIYH010000100.1 GCA_014360055.1 Bacillota bacterium
GAACCACCCCCGGGCCCGAAACCAGCGGTACATCCCGTATCCCACCAGCGCCATCAGCGCCAGCGAAGCGGGATAGCCGTATTTCCAGCCCAACTCCGGCATGTGGCGGAAGTTCATGCCGTAGATGCCGGCGATGAGGGTCAGGGGCATGAAAATGGTGGTGATGAGGGTCAGGCGCTGCATGATCACGTTCAACCGGTCCGTGCGCAGCCCCAGATAGACTTCCACCACGTTGTCCACCAGGTCCCGCTCCATTTCTACGGCATCCCAGATGCGGCGCAGCCGGTCCACCAGTTGGTGCAGGACCACCGCCCCGGCCTCGCTTACCAGCCGGTCCGTCCCCGGGGTGGCGCTGCGGCGCGCGGCCAGGTCGGCCAGGACGTCCTGTTCGGGACCCAGGCCGTGCCGCAGCCGCACCAGCGCGCGGCGGAGGGCGGTCACCTCGCCCATGGGATTGCGCAGCTTCCCGGACATGACCCTTTCCTCCAGGCCGGCAACCCGGTCCGCCAGGTAGTCGAGGGCAGCGTAAAACCCCTGCACCACCCGGTCCAGGATCCCCGCCAGGACGAGATCGGCAGCGGGAGGGAATGGTGCCCCCTCGGCCCACCGTTGGCGGGCTTCCCGCAGGGCGGCCACCTCCTGGGGACCGGGTGCCACCACATCCAGCCAGAAGCATTCCCGGGCGGCCAGGGCATCCCGCAAGGTGGCCTCCAGGTCACCCGGGTCGACCGCAACCGTCCCCCCCGCCCGCGTCAGTGTGATGCCCGCCACCGCCCACGCCCCCTCGCCCCGCGCTAGGGCATGGCCGGCCATGCTCCCGGCCTGCCCGCACACTCCTCCCGCAGGCGGGCCAGGAACGTGTCCGGCGACATGGGACCCAGGTCACCCTCGCTGCGGTGGCGCACCGCCACCTGGGAGGACGCCTCCTCCCGGTCACCCACCACCAGCATGTAGGGTATCTTCTCCAGCTGGGCGGCGCGGATCTTGTACGACACCTTCTCGTTGCGCCAGTCACCCTCGGCGCGCACGCCCGCCCGGGCCAGCTTCTCCACTACCTGGCGGCCGTACGGTACGTGGCGGTCGGCGACCGGGATCACCCGCGCCTGCACGGGAGCCAGCCAGGTGGGAAAGGCGCCGGCGTAATGCTCGATGAGGCTGCCCAGGAACCTTTCCATGGAACCCAGCACGGTACGGTGGATCATCACCGGTCGGTGCTCGCGGTTGTCCTCGCCCATGTAGGTGAGGTCGAAACGCTCGGGCAGGTTGAAGTCGACCTGAATGGTGGGACCCTGCCATCCCCGGCCCAGGGCGTCCTTCAGGGTGATGTCGATAGCGGGGCCGTAGAACTTGGCCTCCCCCTCGCCCACCACGTAGGCCAGCTCCTTCTGGTTCAGCGCCGCCAGTAGGGCACCCTCGGCCGCCTCCCACACCTCATCCGACCCGATGTACTTCTGCTTGTTGGCGGGGTCACGCACGGAGAGCATGATCTCGTACTCGCTGAACCCGAAGGATTCCACCATGTACTGGGCCAGGTCCAGCACTCCCACCAGCTCCGCCTGCAACTGGTCGGGGCGGCAGAAGATGTGAGCGTCGTCCTGGGTGAAGCCGCGCACGCGCAGGAGCCCGTGCAGGACCCCGGAGCGTTCGTAGCGGTACACCGTCCCCAGTTCCGCCCAGCGCAGGGGCAGGTCACGGTAGGAGCGGGTCTGCGACCGGTACATGAGGATGTGGAAGGGACAGTTCATGGGCTTGAGCAGGTACTCCACCCCCTCCACGTCCATGGGGGAGTACATGTTCTCCCGGTACCAGTCCCAGTGGCCGCTCACCTTCCAGAGGTCAAGACGGGCCACGTGGGGAGTGAACACGATGTCGTACCCGCGGCGCCGGTGCTCCGCCCGCCAGAAATCCTCCACGATCTGGCGCACGACGCCGCCGCGTGGGTGCCAGAACACCAGGCCCGCCCCCGCCTCCTCGTGGATGCTGAAGAGATCGAGTTCCCTCCCCACCCGGCGGTGGTCGCGCCGGCGGGCCTCCTCCACCCGATACACGTACTGGTCGAGCTGCTCCTGCCTGGGGAAGGCGGTGCCGTAGATGCGCTGGAGCATGGGATTGCGCTCGTCACCCCGCCAGTACGCTCCGGCGGCGTGGAGCACCTTGAACGCCGCCAGCCATCCCGTGGAAGGGAGGTGTGGACCGGCACAGAGGTCGGTGAACTCGCCCTGGTCGTAGAGGGAGATGGTGGCCCCTTCCGGCAGTTCGTCGATGAGTTCCACCTTGTAGGTTTCGCCGCGGGAGGCGAAGAAGTCCCGGGCTTCCTCCCGGCCCACCTCCCGCCTCCTGATGGGGTAGTCGGCGGCGATGATGGCACGCGCCTCCTCCTCGATGCGGGCCAGGTCCTCCGGCGTGAAGGGCCGGGGCACGTCGAAGTCGTAGTAGAACCCGTCCTCGATGGCCGGTCCGATGCCCAGTTTGGCCTCCGGAAACAGCCGCTTGACCGCCTGGGCCAGCACGTGGGCAGCGGTATGCCGGTACACGTTTGCACCTTCGGGGTCAGCGAAGGTGAGGAACTCCGGTTCCGCCCCTTCGGGCAGTTCCCGGGTGAGGTCCACCACCTGGCCCTGCCACCTGGCCGCCACGATGCCGTGGGGACCGGCCTCCCTCTCCCTTCCCTGCGACCTGAGGCTCTCCAGCGCGCTCGGCAACTCCCATCCCTCCCCGTATCGGTAAAGGAAAAACCCCCGTCAAGGGACGGGGGCCTTCTCCGCGGTTCCACCCTTATTGACCGCGCCGGCGCCGCGCCGGCAGCGGTCCGCTCTGGGGCTGTAACGGGCCCACCCGGCCGGGCATACTTCCCGGTGCCATCCCGGCGACGGCCCGGGTTTCCGCCCGCGGCTCGGCGGTGGTCTTCGGCCTGCCCCTGACCCGAGGGCGCTCGCAGCCTCCGGCTCCCTCTCTCTGGCGGGAAGAGCGGGCCTACTCGTCCGCTTCATCGCCTGTGCTTAGCGCCATTATAGGAGGGGGTACAGAATCTGTCAACCGCCGCCGCGCCGCCGCTGCCGGGCCCGCCCACCCCCCGCACGACCTACCGGGGCTCAGGGAGGCGTTGAGCATCGGCCCGCAGCCCCGTCAGCGGGAGGCGGGGCCGGTGGCGTAAACGTCGAGGACGATGCGGGCAGGGTCGGTCAGGCCCCACAGCCGCCAACCGTAACTGTGGTCGGGGTGCAGGGCCAGCCCGAAGGAGCAGGGACCCGCCTTTTCCCAGGTCAGCTTTTCTACCCGCCAGTCGTTGACCTCCACGGCCTCCCCCGCCCTGAGGTCCGGGACGACCGCTTCCTTCACTGCCGGGATGCTGATGAGCAGGGTGCGGCGGGCGTAGGACCAGGAGGCCTGGGCGGGGGGGATGCCGTTGAGGACAGCACCGCCTGCACCTTCCAGGGTGAACACCAGCCGGAACAGGGTGGGGTGGGCCCACCAGCGCACCGATTTGAGGCGCAGACCGCCGACCTGCGCGGCCATCTCCCGATCCCCCACCTGTTGCTGCTCCGCCACCTTCAGCACGGGGACCGGTCCCACCAGGTACTCGGGCAGACCCACGTGCCCCCAGAAGTCGCGGATGGACCGGCCTTCCACCTGTCCCTCACTCTGGCCTTCTACCAGGACCTTCACCCGATCCACGCCCGGGAACTGCGCCAGGGTCAGGTAAATGGCGTGCAGGGCCAGCATCTCACCGCGTGAACCCCCGCCCACCTCCGCCGAGCGGGTGATCAGTTCACGGCTGAAATCGGCGGTGGCCACCCCGTCCGCCACGGTGACCGCACGCACCACGGTAGAAGGGGGCAGGACGCCCCCGTATCCCCGCCTGGCCTCGAATGAGGTGGGGCCCGCCACCAGCGCTTCCAGGGCGGCGCGGGGACCCTCCTCGGGGGGGACGGACAGGGAACGGAACACCGCTTCCAGGTTTCCCCCGCAGGCCAGGAAAATGGCCACCGGCAGGGGGGCGGGGGCTGCCTCCTCTCGCGGCGGTGCCGGCGCGGGCATCCCGGCGTCCGGTTGCCCGGGTGTGGGCCCGGCCAGGCAGCCCGTTACGGTCGGCGAAGCGCCCGCGAGAAGCAGGACCAGCGCGAGGACGTCCAAGGCCACCCTGACCACGCGCGGGGTCCTGCCGGAACCCGACCGAAGACGGATCCGGTGGACCATTGTGCCCATTTAAATCACCCCCGCCCGCAAAAAGAGGAATTAGTACGGGTCACAAAGAAACAAAGGCACGGGAAGGAGGGCTATTTCCCTATGAAAATCAGTATTCCCACCACCTGGAAACTAGACCATGCCAGCAACGTACCGCTCAATGTGCAGCTTTGCGAACACATCCGGTGGAGCATCTCATCCGGCGAAATTCCGGCGGGCGCGCTGCTCCCGCCCATCCGAGAACTGGCCCAGGCCCTGGGCATCAGCCTGAACACCGTGAAGGCCGCCTACCGGGAACTGCAGCAGGGCGGCCTGCTCGTCAGCCGGAGGGGGTACGGGACCACGGTGGCCAGCCCGGGCGACCCCCCCCATTCCGCTCCCCGTAACGCGGAACAGATGATAGAACAGGCCATGCGCTCGGCCATGGAGGCGGGCTACACCGCCGATGAGTTGCGGGAACTGATGGAGAAGTTGCTGGCACGCTACCGCACCGACTACCGTTCCCTCACGCTGGTCTTCGTGGAGTGCGACGAGACCCAACTGGACCTGCTTAGCCAGGACATACGCTCCGCTCTCGGGCTGCGGGTGGAGAAGGTGCTCACCAGCCGCCTGCACCTCGAGCGGGAGCGCATCGCCCGGCACCGGGACCGGTACGCGGCCGTCGCCACCACCTACTTCCATTACCGGGAGGTGCGCGACGCCGTGGGCCACCTGGGGCTGCCCGTCCTGGGTCTGGTACTGGCCACCTCCCCGTCCACGCTGGAAGAACTCTCGCGGTTGCCAGGTGGGATCACGGTGGGGTGCGTGTGCCGCGACCCGGAAACACTGCCCAGCTTCAGTTCCATCGTGCAGAAACTGCTCCCGCCCGGAATCGAGACCAGGGCCTGCCTGGTCGGCGACGGAACGGGGCTGGAAGCCCTGTCCCGCGACGCCGACGTCATCGTGTGCACCGTCCCCTGCCTGCGCACGCTGCGTGAGCGCTTTCCGGCCAAACGGATCTTCCCGCTCTACGACAGGGTTGACCCGGGGTCCCTGGATATCCTGGCCCAGCACTTCTCCTTACCGGCCCAGGAGGCGGCAGCCACACGGCGCATGCCCGGCGAATGACACCCCCAGCATCGCGGCGCCCTCCCCACCCCCGCCCGGGGCAGACGGGGCGAGGGCCATCAGTGGCGGGGCGGGTTCATAATCAACCCGGGTTTGCTGGCTACGGCCGCGCGGTGGGGAAAATGTGGAGGCTCGCGGGCGGGATATCCACCGTCACGCGCGCACCGGGAGCGAGTTCCAGTCCCTGAGCGGCAGGTACCAGGGCCACCAGGCGGACCGGGCCGGCGAACTCCACCCGTATCAGGGGCCCGTGGGGCACCGCGGCCTTCACTTCGGCGCGCAGGCCCCGCCCATCAGGGCAAAGCGTCACCGCCTCCGGGCGCACCCCCACCTGCACGGGACCAGAGGGGTGCGGGCAGGGGAGATCCAACTCCCACTCGCCCAGCCGCACCCGGGGCCCGCCGGGCCCGCTCACCACTTCCCCCGTCCAGACGTTGTCCATGCCCACCAGGCGGGCCACCTCGGGGTCGGCCGGATGCCAGAAAACCGAGCGGGGCTCGCCGTCCTGACGTATCCGCCCCCCCATCAGCACCACCGCGCGCCGGGCCAAAAGAAGCACCTCGGTGAAATCGTGGCTGACCACGATCGCCGTCACGCCCAGCGCGGCCAGCAACCGGCGCAGGTCTGCGATGAGGCCGGCCCGGGTAGGAGCATCGAGGGAGGAGAAGGGCTCGTCCAGGAGGAGCAACTCCGGCCCCGTCACCAGGGCACGGGCCAGCGCCAGTCGCTGGCGCTCGCCCCCGGACAGGGTGCGGGCGGGGTGCGCAGCCAGCCCGGCGATACCTAAACGCTCCAGCCATTCCATGGCCCGGCGCCGTGCTTCGCGCCCGGGCACGCCCCGGTAGCGCAGGGGAGCAACCACGTTGGCCAGCACGGTCAGGTCCAGCACCTGCGGGTCCTGAAAGACCATCCCCAGGCGGCGCCGGTGGGACAGGAGGTTGCCGGCCTCCAGGGGCACGCCCCGTACAAGAACTCTCCCCCGGAAGCCCATGTCCAGGCCGGCCACCACCATGAGCAGGGTGGTCTTCCCCGCCCCGTTGGGACCCACCAGCCCCATCACCTCACCCTCCTCCACCACCAGGTGATCGATGGAGAGGATGGATCGCCCGCCCTTCTCGACCCGCAGCCCCTGCACTTCCACTACCGGCGTTTTCAATGATCACCCGCACCTCCGCCCACCGGCAGCACGTACCGCCCGCCCCACACTGACCCACCGCGGGGCCCATCCCGCCGCCCGGAGGCGGCGGAGGTTGCCCCGCCCCGTCATCTCTTGCGCTGCTGCACCAGGGTGAGGGCCGCCGCCGCCCCGTAGGTGAGCCCCAGCAGGATCAGGCTGAGGGCGATGGCCACGTCGAAGTTACCGCGGTTCACTTCCAGGACGATGGCGGTGGTGAGCACGCGAGTCTGGCCCACCACGTTCCCGCCCACCATCATGGAGGCCCCCACCTCCGAAATAACGCTGCCGAAGCCGGCGATCACCGCCCCCAGCACCCCGTAACGGGCCTCCCACAACATCGCCCCGAGGAGCTGCAGGCGGCTCGCCCCCATGGCCTCCACCTGCAGCCGGAACGCCGGGCCCACCTGCTGCAGGGCCGCCGCACTCAACCCCGCCATCACCGGGTACGCTATCACGAACTGGGCGATCACCATGGCGGCCGGGGTGTAGATCAGGCGCAGCCCGCCCAGGGGACCGCTGCGCCAGAGGAGCAGGCACACCGCCAGCCCCACCACCACGGGAGGCAATCCCATGCCGGCGTTGATCACGCTCTGCAGGAAACGCCGTCCCGGGAAGCGGCCCAGGGCCAGCAGCGCCCCGGTGAAGAGACCGGCGACCAGGGCGGCCACGGTGGCCAGTCCCGACACCTGCAGGGTGAGGAGGGAAACCTCCAGCACCTGCGGGTCAAGACCGGCCACCAGGCCCAGGGCCGTACGCAGGCCGTCCCAGATGAGTTCCACCGGTCAGCCTCCCAGTTCCTCCTCGCTCTTTCCCGCATCGGGGAAGAAGAGGGGCTCCCCGTACTTATCCACCCCGAATTCCCCTATCACCTTCTGGGTGTCGGGGGCCACCATGAAATCGGCGAAGGCCCTGGCACCCTTTTTGTTGACGCCGGGGAACTTCTCCGGGTTCACCAGCATGACGTGGTAGATGTTGAGCAGCGCCGCATCGCCCTCCACCATGATCTCAAGCTGGAGGTTCTTGCGCGCGGCCAGGTAGGTGGCCCGGTCGGTGAGGGTATATCCACCCTTCTCGGAGGCCAGGTTGAGGGTGAGGCCCATCCCCGACCCCGACTGGATGTACCAGTCCCCGGGCGAGGGCTGGAGGCCCGCTTCCTTCCAGAGCGAGAGTTCCATCTTGTGGGTCCCGGAGTCGTCCCCCCGGGAGACGAAGGGGGCTTTGGCGGAGGCGATGGCGGCCAGGGCCTCCACCGCCTTCTTCTTCCCCCTGATGCCTGCGGGGTCGGATGGTGGACCCACGATGATGAAGTCGTTGTGCATGACCAGGCGCCGGTCCACACAGTATCCCTGAGCCACCGCTTCCTTCTCCGCGGCGGGGGCGTGCACCAGCACCACGTCGGCGTTGCCCTCCTTAGCCATGGCCAGGGCCTGCCCGGTGCCCACCGCGATCACCTTCACCTGGTACCCCGTCTTCTTCTCGAACTGGGGAACCAG
>JACIYH010000101.1 GCA_014360055.1 Bacillota bacterium
ATCACCCGCGCCCTCTGCCCCGGGGAGAGTGAGGCGGGCACCTCGAGCAGGTGGCGGGGGATGCGGCCACAGGCCACCTTCTCCCGCCCGCCCCGCGCCAGCAACGCGGGCAGGTGCTCCACCATGCGTACGGCGGGCGCCACCGCCCGCCCGGGGTGGTCCCGGATTTCTTCCAGAAGGGCGCTTTCTTCCAGGCGGAAACCCGCCACCCGCGTACGCACCAGGAACCGCATGTACCCTCCCACGCCCAGGAGTTCGCCCAGGTCCTGGCACCAGGTGCGTACGTAGGTGCCGTGGGAGCAGGTGAGGTCCACCAGCAGGTGGGCCCGGGGTCCGGGCATGAACTCGAGCAGTTGGGCCCTGAACACGGTCACCCGCCGTGGCGGGCGGGGCACTTCCTTCCCCCGGCGGGCGAGGGCGTAGAGCGGTTGCCCCCCGCGTTTGATGGCCGAGGTCATGGGGGGCACCTGGGTGATCTCCCCGGTAAGCGCGGCCATCGCCCGCTCCACCCGTTGGCGGTCCAGGGGCGAGGCGTCGCCGCCGGGCTCCTCGGGCGACGATGCGTCCCCGGTGGGGGTACGCGCCCCCAGCACCACCTCCACCCGGTAGTCCTTGGTCCCCTCCAGCAGGAAGCCGAGGAGGCGGGTGGCCCGCCCCACCCCCACCACCAGCACGCCGGCCGCACCGGGGTCGAGGGTCCCCCCGTGTCCGGCCTTGACCCCCAGGCGCCGGCGCACCCACGCCACCACATCGTGGGAGGTCATCCCCGGCGGTTTTAACACGTTGATGACCCCTGCGGAGGGCGCCTCCCCGGTGGCGGGCGGCCCACCCGACCGCGCCTTTTGCGGGCTCACCCTACCACGTCCCTTACCCGGGAGAGGACCAGGTCCCGCGCCGCCGGCAGGGGACCGGGCAGTACGCAACCGGAGGCGCGGGCGTGCCCGCCTCCCCCCAGGGAAGCGGCCAGTCGCCCCACGTCCAGGTGCCGGGAGCGGAATCCGACCTTGATGCGCCCGTCTTCCTCCTCCCTGAACAGTACCGCCACCTCGACCCCGGCCAGGGAACGGGGATAGTTGATGAGGCCGTCGGTTTCGGCCACAGTGGCGCCGGCCTGCGCCATCATCTCCCGCGTGAGGCTCATGTGGGCTACCCGTCCGCCCGCCTCCACCTCCAGGGTGGCCAGGGCCAGATGGAGCAGGCGCAGTTGCGCGGGGGAGCGGCTCTCGTACACCCGGCGGGCTATGTCGGCCGGCTGCGCACCCGCTTCCACCAGCCGGGCCGCCGCGCGGAAGGCACGCGGGGTGGCGTTGTCGTACTGGAAGGACCCGGTGTCCGTCATGAGTGCCACGTACAGGCAGGTGGCCACCTCCGCGTCCAGGGGAACCCCCAGTTCGCCGGCGACGGCCACCAGCATCTCCCCCACCGCAGGTGCCTCCGGGTCCACGTAACACACGTCGCCGAAGCCGCTGTTGGTGGGGTGATGGTCGATGTTGACCAGGGTGAGCCCCTCCACCCGCCGGCGGGTGCCCTCCCCCGCCCGCCCGGGATCGGTCATGTCCAGGAACAGAGCCGCAGAAAAATCGCCCCGTACCCGTTCCAGCGCCACCACCCGGTCGCTGCCGGGCAGGAAGGCGTAAAGCGGCGGTAAAGGATCCCGCTCGTAACTGACCACCGCCTCCTTACCCAGCCTCTCGATGAGCAGGGCCAGGGCCAGCACCGATCCGGCGCTGTCGCCGTCGGGCGAAAGGTGCAGGGGCAAGAGGAAACGGCGACCGGAGGCGAGCACCCGCGCCACCCCGGCCGCGCCACCCACCCTATCCATGCCCTTCCTCCCGCGAGACTTCCTCCATGAGCTTCAGCACCCGGGCTCCCTTCTCCAGGGACTCGTCGAGCTGGAAGACGATCTCCGGGGTGCGGAAGAGCCGTATCCGGCGTCCCACTTCGGACCGGATGAAGCCGGTGGCACTGTGCAGGCCCTCCATGGTGGCCTTCTTGCGAGCCTCGTCCCCCAGTACGGAGACGTACACGCGGGCGTGGCGGAGGTCGGGCGACATCTCCACCCGCGTGATGGAGGCGAACCCCACACGAGGGTCCTTCAACTCAGAGAGCAGCGCGGATATTTCCTCCCGCAAGGCCTCGGCTACCCTTTCCCGGCGCATGCCGCCCACGGGCCACTCCCCCACCTAGTAGAATTCCATCTCGTAGTCATGCAGCAGGACATCCGAGGCATCCACCGTACGCAATACGGCCTCCAGGATCTGACCGCAGAGGGTGCGGTCGCCCGACACGCATGCCACCGCCAGGCTGGCACGACGGTGGGCGTCCTGGTGGTCGACCTCCGCCACCGACACGTTGAAGCGGTGGCGGAGCCTGTCCACCAGGCCCTTCACCACGCGGCGCTTGTCCTTGAGGCAGCCGTTGCCGGGCAGCGCCAGTTCCAGGCGGAGCACTCCCACCACCACGACCTTCACCCCCGGAAGGGGAGGTTGCCGGGCCCGTCCCGGTCAGAGTTCGGGCCGAATCTCTTCCACCGTGTACACTTCCAGTTCGTCTCCCTCCTTGACGTCCTGGAAGCGCTCCAGGAAGACCCCGCACTCCATGCCCGCGGGCACCTCGCGTACGTCCTCCTTGAAGCGGCGGAGAGAGTCCACGCGGCCCTCGTGCACCACGGTGCCGTCGCGGACCACCCTGACCTGCGCACCCCGCACCACCTTGCCCTCGGTGACGTAGCACCCGGCCACGTTCCCCACCTTGGGCACGTGGAAGGTGGCCCGCACCTGGGCCCGGCCCAGGGGGACCTCCCGCAGGGTGGGTTTGAGCAACCCGCGCATGGCCGCCCGTACCTCGTCCAGCAGCTCGTAGATGATGCGGTAGGTGCGTATCTCCACACCTTCCTGCTCGGCCGCCCGGCGGGCGTTCACGTCGGGGCGCACGTTGAAGCCGATCACGATGGCCCCGGAAGCGGCTGCCAGCATGATGTCGGACTCGGAGATGGCACCCACGCCTTCGTGCAGGATGGCGACCCGCACCTCGGGGTGCTCCAGCTTCAGCAGGGCCTGGCGCAGCGCCTCCACCGACCCCTGCACGTCGGCCTTGATCACCAGGCGCAGTTCCCGTACCTCTCCGGCCCGCGCCTGGCGCATGAAGTCCTCCAGGCCCACCCGGCGGGTCTGCTGCTCTTCGGCGCGGTGCCGCAACTGCCTCTGTTCGGCCACGTTGCGGGCCATGTGCTCGTCGGGAACCACCCGCAGTGTGTCGCCGGCCAGGGGTACCTCCTCGAAACCGATCACCTCCACGGGCCTGGAGGGACCGGCCTCCTTCACCTGCCTGCCCCGGTCGTCCGTCATGGCCCGCACCTTGCCCCAGGTGAGACCGGCCACGAAGACGTCCCCCGCACGGAGGGTGCCGGCCTGGACGATCACCGTCCCCACCGGACCACGCCCCCGATCCAGCTTGGCTTCTATGATGATGCCCCGGGCGGGCCGGTCCGGGTTGGCCTTGAGTTCCTGCATGTCGGCCACCAGCAGGATCATCTCCAGCAGCCGGTCCAGGTTCTCGCCGGTGCGGGCGGACACGGGCACCATGACCACGTCACCGCCCCAGTCATCCGGGATGAGGCCGTGCTCGGACAGTTGCTGCTTCACGCGGTCGGGCCGGGCGTCGGCCCTGTCGATCTTGTTGATGGCGACCACGATGGGCACACCGGCGGCGCGGGCGTGACTGATGGCCTCCACGGTCTGGGGCATCACCCCGTCGTCCGCGGCCACCACCAGGACGGCAATATCCGTCACCTTTGCCCCCCGTGCCCGCATGGCAGTGAAGGCTTCGTGCCCGGGGGTATCGATGAACACCACCTGCCGCCCGTTCCATTCGACCGTGTAGGCACCGATGTGCTGGGTGATCCCGCCCGCCTCCTGATCGGTCACGCGCGTGTGCCGGATGGCATCCAGGAGGGAGGTCTTGCCGTGGTCCACGTGGCCCATCACGGTGACCACGGGGGGCCGCGGCCTGAGCAGGGCCTCGTCTTCCGGCTTCTCCTCCTCGCGCTCTTCAATCAGCAGTTGCTCCTGGGTGACCTCGGGCTCCTTGACCTCGGCCCCGAACTCGGTGGCCACGATCATGGCGGTCTCGCGGTCGAGTTCCTGGTTGATGGTGGCCAGCACGCCCATCTGCAGCAGCTTCTTGATCACGTCCGCGGCGGGCACGTTGAGTTTCTCAGCCAGTTCCTTCACGGTGAGGGCACCGAGTATGGTTACCTTCTTGGCCACCACCGGCTTTCGCTGCACCCGCACGGGTGCCGGCCGGCGGTAGTGGGCCAGGCGGCGTACGCCCTCTTCCTCTTCTTCCCCGTGCTCCCACGGTTCGACGCGCCGCGGAGGGGCCTTCTTACCCGGCTTCGCCCCCGGCTTGGGAGGAGCGACCATCGGCGGCGCGGCCGCCCGCCATCCCGGGCGTCCCCCCATGCCCGGCCGCCCCATTCCTCCCGGCCGCGGCGGACCACCCGGTCGACCGGCGGGAGCACCGGGACGACCCGGCCCGGCACCCGGCCGCACCCCCGCGGCCGGCCTGCCCGCGGGACCCGCGGGACGACCCCGCCCTTCCTCCGGGCGGGCCTCCCGGGGCCGGCGGTCGCCCTCACGTTCCCTCACCGGAACCCCCGCACCCTGCCGCCAGCCCGGAGCCACCGGCCTCACCGGCGCAGAAGGGGCCCGCGCGACCACCTCTGCGGGTCGCACCTCGCCCTCACCGGGCCGGGCTCGCACCTCCGGTGCCGCCGGTGCCACGGGAGCAGCCGCTGCCGGCGCACCCGGCGCCACGGCGGCGGCCCGCGCTGCCGGCGCACCCGGTGCCGCTGCCGCCGGGGCACTCACACGCGGTTCTACTTGCGGACGCACCTCAGCCCCCGCCTCGCGCTCCGCGCCGGGCGCGGGTTCGGCCGCCGCCGGCCGCTCTTTGGCCACGGGAGCCGGACCCGGCCCCACCTCAGCTGGCGCCGCGGGAGGCGACGGCGGCGCCCCCGCCGGTGCAGCAGGGGCGGGCCGCACCCCCGCCGGTGCAGCAGGCGCAGGCCGAACCCCGGCCGGGGGGGCGGTGGGAGCAGGCCGCGCCACCTCACCTGGCCGTGCCGGTATGCCGGCGGGCCGTGTTACCCCCTCCGGCGGCCGGGGCGGGGCCGCAGCCGGTCGCTCACCGGGGCGGACCGCCGTGCGGGCCGCCGTGGGCGGGCCCCCGGGCCTGGCTGCCGCCCCCGGCAACGGGCGCGCCACCCCCGGCGGGACGGCGGGGGCCGCAGCGGGTCCAGGCTGGCGCAACACGGGGCGGACGGCCGCGCCCGGCGCCAGTTCCCATTGCCCCGCCGACTCCCTGCCCTGTTCCTCCGGGCGGACTTCCCTCCTGCCCCTGCCCCGCTGGGGCCCCACCGCAACCACCTTGGGCTCGGGGGGAGGCGGAGCGGCAACCACCCTGGGCGCCGGCTTGGGCCGCGGGGCCTTCGGCTTGGGCTTATCCTTGCGCTCAAGGGGCACCCGGCCCTCGATGATGTCCGTCACCAGCTGGGTGGTGGCATCGTCCATGGTGCTCATGTGATTGCGCGCGTCTATATCCAGGTGCTGGAGAACATTAAGGATGATCTTGGAGTCCACGTTCAGTTGTTTGGCAAGTTCGTAAACCCGCATCCAAACACCTCCGATGGTTATGAAGACGGTCCGGGATATGCACCCGCGGGGCGCGCCACCACCCGCTCACGTAGCAGGGTAAGCACTTCCGAAGACAGCTCCCTGCCCAGGGCTTTCTCCAACCTACGCGTCTTAACCGCCCTGTCCAGGCAATCCTGATGGGGGCACACGTATGCCCCACGCCCCGATTTCTTGCCCGTGGGATCGAGGAGCACCTCCCCCTCGGGCGTGCGGACCACGCGCAACATTTCGCGCTTGGGTTTCATCTCCTGGCAACCGACGCACATGCGCGTGGGGACGTGGCGGCGCTTCACTCGCTCACCCCCTGGGCCTGGGTTTCACCCTTGATGTCCACCTTCCAGCCCGTGAGCTTGGCGGCCAGGCGGGCGTTCTGGCCTTCCCGCCCTATGGCCAGGGAGAGCTGGAAGTCGGGGACGATCACCCTGGCCACCCGGGTGTCCTCATCACAGTACACGCGGATGGCCCGCGCCGGGCTGAGGGCGTTGGCCACGTAAATCTCGGGGTCGACGTCCCAGCGGATGATGTCCAGCTTCTCGCCCCTCAACTCGTTGACGATGGCCTGCACCCTCATGCCCTTGGGCCCCACGCAGGCCCCGATGGCATCCACATCGGGATCGCGGGTGTACACCGCCACCTTGGAGCGCGACCCCGGCTCGCGGGCGATCCCCTTGATCTCCACGATGCCGTCGTGGATCTCGGGTACCTCCAGTTCGAACAGCCTCTTCAGCAGGCCCGGATGGGTGCGGGAAAGGATGATCTGGGGTCCCCTGGTGGTCTTGCGCACCTCCAGCACGTAACACTTGAGCCGATCGCCCTGCCGGTACACCTCTCCCGGTATCTGCTCGGAAGGGGGTAGCATGCCCTCGGCACGCCCCAGGTCCACCATGACGTTACGGTACTCGTGGCGGTGCACGATACCGGTGACGATGTCCCCTTCCCGGCTGGCAAACTCCTCGTATATAAGGCCCCGCTCCGCCTCCCTTATCTTCTGCAAAACCACCTGCTTGGCGGTCTGGGCGGCAATGCGCCCGAACTCGCGGGGCGTCACCTCGTGTTCTACGGTATCGCCTATCGCGTACGCGGGATCGATGGCCCGCGCCTCTTCCACGGCCACCTCCTGGCGGGGATCCGTAACCTTCTCAACCACCTGGCGGCGGGCAAACACCCGGATGGCGCCGGTCCGCGGGTCGACTTCCACCCGCACGTTCTGCCCGGTCCCGAAATTGCGCCGGTAAGCCGAAATAAGGGCTGCCTCTATGGCCTCGGTGAGCTTTTCTTTGGGCACCCCGCGTTCCCGTTCGAGTTGCTCCAGCGCAGTCACCAGTTCACCGTTCACATCCTGCCCCCCTCAAATCTCGGCCACCAGGTGCACCTTAGCCACCTGCTGGCGAGGGACCCGCACCTCCTGTCCGTCGATATCCAGGTGGACGGCATCGCCACCCAGCCCCAGAAGGACACCTTCCAGCCGCTTCTGTCCCCCGACGGGCGCATACGTGTGCACCGCCACCCGGCGCCCCCGGAAAAGGGCGTACTCCTCGTCCCTCCGCAGCACGCGCTCCAGCCCGGGGGACGACACCTCCAGCACATACGCCCCGGGGATGGGATCCGCCGCGTCGAGCATCTGGCTCAGTTCCTCGCTCAGCCGCGCGCACTCGTCCAGCAAAATGCCCCCCGGCTTATCCAGAACCACCCTCAGCACGGACTGCCTGCCCCGCCGGAGCAGTTCGACGTCCACCACGCATAGCCCCATGGGATCGGCCAGTTGCCGGGCCATGGCCTCCACCTGCTTTTCCACCGCATGCCGGTCCATGCCGCCTACCTCCTCACAGGCCCCCCAAAAAACTGGGCCTGCCGCAGGAGCGGCCGACCCCCGACCTACCCGCTTTGGGCACCGGCGCCGATACGCGCAAAGAGTGGGTCTGCAAACCCACTCAGCAGCGCCCGGAAATCCATCGGCGCCCAGGCGACCGCACTACACCAATGCCAGTATAGCAGATCCGCCCTTCCCCCGCAACCAGCCGCCGCGCACGCATCGCGTGCAGCTGGCCCGACAAACGCACGTTGATGGCCGACCACGTACTCAGCACCAGGGCGAGACCGGTAATACTGTTTAACCTGCGCTATCTGCCGGGCCAGCCCTGATTGTACTCCAGCCGCCGGGGCAATTCCAGCCCACCAGACGGCAAAGAGGGGCCGACCCGGGGCTTGGTGCCGCCG
>JACIYH010000102.1 GCA_014360055.1 Bacillota bacterium
GGGGCCTCCCCTTCCCCCGACCTGAGCCGCAGCGGTATCACGGCAGACGCATCAGGGTGGCGGATTCCGGGCAGGCGCCCCGGAACTCGGGCGATTCCGCCAGTTCCGCGCAGGCTTCGCCGCGGGGCACGGGCCGGAAACCCAGGGCCCGGAAGTAGTCCTGTGCGTTCATGGTGAGGAGGAAGACGGCGGTTGCCGGAGTGAGCCGGTCGATCTGGGCTGCCACCAGCCGGCGGCCCAGGCCCTGGCCCCGCCAGGAGGGCAGCACAACGAGGGAGCGCAGCAGGGCACAGGAGCGATAGCGTTCCAGCCCCGCCACCCCCACCACCTTACCTTCCGGCGTACAGGCCAGCAGGAAAGAGGACAGGTGCTCGGCCACGCCTGCCGTGGGCAGCCGGGCCGCCTCCAGGATGCGCTCTACCAGGCGCAGGTCGGAGGGCCCGGCCTCCCTGATCGACACCTGGGAGCCGGGTGTGCCGGGTTTACGGGCGGTGATCAGGGCCCCCGCCAGGGGCGGAAGGGGTTGGTCCTGCGCAGGGGCGGGACTGCAGCACGCCCCCGCCCCGAGCGCGGGATCGCAGCACGCCGCCGCCGCGGGGGCCGGATCGCAGCACGCCCGAGCCGCGGCGGCAGGCGTACCGCCGCACCCCGGGGCAGAGGCGGGGCCATGGCAGGGGCCGGGGGTAGGTCCGCAGCACTGGGTTGGGCCACTGGAAGGGGCGGCGGTGGCGGCCAGGAGGCCTGTGGGGTCCAGGGTCCACAGGAGGCGCGCGTTGACACGCACGAACCCCGCCTTCTCCAGGAGGGCCGGGTACTGGCCGGCTTCCAGGGCTCCGCCCACACAGCAGGCCCAGGCCTGGGCGGCATTCCTTACCCAGGGAGGAGGTGCGCCCAGCCATACCATGTCGGCGATGGCCACCCTGCCGCCCGGGCGGAGGACACGCCATATCTCGGCCGCAACGCGTTCCTTGTCTTGAGAGAGATTGATCACGCAGTTGGATACCACCACGTCGACAGCCCCGTCTTGCAGGGGCACAGCCTCCATGGTGCCGGTGATGAACGTTACGTTGGTGGCCCCGGCACGGCGGGCGTTCTCGGTGGCAACCTCCACCATGGAGGGAAGGGCGTCCAGCCCGTAGGCAGGGGCGGGGTCAACCAGGCGAGCCAGGGCGATGGTTTCCAGTCCCGGTCCGCTGCCCAGGTCGAGCAGGGTTTCGCCCGGGAACAATTGCACCAGGTCGGCGAGCCGGGCACACCCCAGCCCGCTTTCTCCCGGCAGGGTCCCGCTTCCTTCTCGCGCCGGCGGGTGCTCACCCTGCGGCGACCGGCACCGTTCTCCGGCCTCGTAACTACCGGCAGCGCGGGTATCGCCCTCGCCGCTGCCGTTGCCCCTGGCCGCGCGGGCGAAGGCGCGGGCGATCTCGTCGTAGCGGGCCAGGATGGTTTTCTCCAATTCACGCGCATCCACGGCAGGTACCCCCTTGCTTGCTGGCAGAAGGCAACAGGTATTCGTCCTGTTCCAGGGCTTGCACCAGTTGCTCGCACGCCTCCAGGACAGTCTCCTGCCGGTCGGGTGGAAGCCGGCGCAGGATGGCCCGGGATCGCTCCGTCATGCCCTCCTCGACGAGCGACCACAGGCGCCGCCCGCGCGAAGTGAGGGCGAGCCGTACCACCCGCCGGTCGGAGACATCCGCCTTCCTGTGCACCAGTCCCTGGCGGACCAGGGCGTCCACGATACGCGTGGCCGCGCTGGGATCGACCCGCAGTCGGGACGCCAGTTCGCCAGAAGTGAGGCCCTCATGGGCAGCCACTTCGCCCAGGGCGTGGCACTGCGCGAGCGTGATGCCACAGCACGCAGCGTCGCCGCGTTCCAGGAGCCCGATGGCGCGCACGAGCCTCTTCATGAGCCCGCGGAGGCGCTGTGCCTGCCCGTCTTCTACAGCCACGTGCTTCACCTCAACTTGATGATACTGTCAATATTTGACGAAGTCAATATCCTTCCGTGGTCCCCGCAGGATCGCCGTGCTCTCCCGGGTCGGCTACTTCTGGGTCGCCCACTGCTTGACCGGATGGTCAAGGGCCGGGTACAATTGGGCCGTGGGTTGACCAGGTGGTCAACGAGGGAACGGCCACGTTCGGACGCGTCTCCGGTCAGACGGCGGGCTGCGGCAGGATGTGGGACGAGATGACCCGCAGGCGTGGAGGGGAGGGTGGGCCGTGTATGTGGTGGAAACCGAGAACCTGACCAAGTACTATGGCAGATCTAGGGGAATCGTCGACCTCAACCTGCAACTCCGGGAAGGGGAGGTATTCGGGTTTATCGGCCCGAACGGTGCAGGCAAGACCACGACCATTCGCCTTCTGCTCAACTTCATTTTCCCCACGAGGGGGAGAGCCAGGATCTTCGGTATGGATTGCGTGGAGGAGAGCAGGGAGATCAAGCGGCAGGTGGGCTATCTCCCGGGTGAGGCCGGCTACTACGGCGATATGCGCGTGAAGGATTTCCTTCGCTACGCCGAGAGTTTCTACGGCAGGGGTTGCCGGCAGAGGACCCGGGATCTGGTGGAAGCGCTCGACCTGAACCCCGATGCCCGCATCGAGGACCTTTCCCTCGGCAACAAGAAGAAGGTCGGTATCGTGCAGGCGCTCCTCCATTCGCCCAGGTTGCTCATCCTGGACGAACCGACCAGCGGCCTGGACCCGCTCATCCAGAAGCGTTTCTTCGACCTGCTGACCGAGGAGAACAGGCGCGGTGTGACGATCTTTTTCTCCTCGCACGTGCTCAGTGACGTGCAGAAGTTCTGCCACCGGGTCGGGATCATTAAGGAGGGGCGCCTTCTGCGCGTGGATCAGATCGAAGCCTTGCGAGGGCAGGAGTTTAAGAGGGTGACGGTGACCCTGCGGGATCCGTCGGAGGAGTTGAGTGTCCCCCTCCAGGGAGTCCGCGATTTCGTCCGGGAGAACGGGACCTACCGGTTCCTCTTCAACGGCGACGTGGATGCCCTCATCAAGGAACTGGCCCGGCACGGGGTGGCCAACCTCTATCTGGAAGAGCCCGCCCTCGAGGAGGTATTCATGCACTACTACGAGAAGGAGGGGGAGCGGTGAACATCCTCCGCCATGACCTGGCCCGAAACCGGAGGACCTTCCTCGTGTGGACAGCGTCCATCGCCATCCTTTCGGTCGGGCTGCTGTCGATGTACTCGTCCGTTGCAGGTTCGGCAACCGGAATCGAGCAGTATGCAGAGGCCTTCCCGGAGACCCTGAGGAGGGCGTTCGGGTTGGACAGACTCCGGCTGAGCGACATCCTGGGTTACTTCGGTACCGAGGTCCACATCATGATCATCCTCTTCGGGAGCATGTTCGCCATCCTGCTCAGTTCGGGTCTCCTCTCCAGGGAAGAGAACGAGAAGACGGTGGAGTTCCTGCTTGCCCGGCCGGT
This sequence comes from Bacillota bacterium, assembly GCA_014360055.1. Taxonomy (GTDB): domain Bacteria; phylum Bacillota; class Sulfobacillia; order JACIYH01; family JACIYH01; genus JACIYH01. Next base: position 3,443 of record JACIYH010000102.1, read on the forward strand.
GACGAGATACCGGGTGGTGACCGGGAAACTCGGCACGTACGTGACTTATGTGCTGTTGTTCAGTGTCGTGGTGTGGGTGGCCTCGTACGCCACCATCCTCATCGTCCATGAGGGGGACTTCGACCGGCGGGGCTTCTGGAACCTGGCCCTCATGACGACCCTGGTACTCCTCACCTTTGCCAACCTGGGGTTCCTCGGCTCGGTATTTGTGACCAGGAACCGGACGGTGTATTCGGGAGCCCTCGGCTTCGTGCTGGTCATGTACGCGCTGCAGGTGGCGGCCGACGTCAGTGAGCGGCTGCGGTTCCTTAAGTACGTGACGCCTATGAAGTGGGCAAGCGCTGCCGACATCCTCACCGCGGGGATCCCCGGGGTGTACCTGGTCATCATGCTGGTGGTCAACGCCGCCGCCCTGGCCGCGACTTACTACGCATATGCGCGGAAGGACATCCTGCTGTGACTGGCAGGCGGCGTCCGGCTCTTCCCCGTGCCTCGATCGCTCCTGCGGCCACAGGGGTGAATCACCTGGGACCGCATGACCTCCCACCGGACAGGCGGGAGAAGTTGCTGGAGGCAGCCATCCGCGAATTCGCGGAAAAGGGATACGGCGGGGCGTCGACCAACGCCATCGTGCGGGAGGCCGGCATCTCCAAGGGCCTGCTTTTCCACTACTTTGGCAGCAAGAAGGACCTGTTCCTGGCTGCCCTCGACCGCTGTCTCGAGGTCCAGATGGATTACTTCCTTCGGAACGTGAAGACCCCCTACCCGCCTGACGTAATCGACCGCGTCATCGAATGGGGTGCCCTGAAGCTGGAGATGGTCTACAGGTTCCCCCTCATGCACCGTCTTCTCCTGAGTGCTCTGCTGGAAACCCCGCCGGAAGTGAGGCCGGAAGTGGAAAGGCGTTTCGCGGTCGTTGCGGAGAGGAGCTGGCGGTTGTTCCTGGAGGGGATCGACCTCTCCCGCTTCCGGGACGACATCGACAAAGCCAAGGCGGTAGAACTGTTGGTGGTGGCGATGGAAGGCCTGCAGCGCAAGTATGTGGAGCGGTACAGGGACCGCCCTGCCGACCTCATCCGGGACGCCGAGCGGGTGTTTGCCGAGGTCAAGGAGTACATGGAGATCATGAGGCACGGCCTCTACAGGCGCGGTGAGCCCATGGCTTCCGGCCCGGCGCGGCTGGCATAGGCGTCCGAAAAGGTGGAGCTTTTGGACGGATCTGCCGAGACCGGCTGGTGGGGTCGACGGACTTGGTGGGTACGAGGGCATCCGATATAATGGTCTCGGGGCAAGGGGGATGGTAGCGATGAGCATCCGGGAGGAGATCAAGAGAGCCATCGACACCCCCCATTGGTGACGGTCTTCGACATTTCCCCTCGAGGGGACCTGCTGAGCCGCCACCGGCTTGTGGCCGTGGCGCAGCTCAGTTGGGGAGAGGTGACGATAATGGCCGGTGTGCGGTGGGCGGGGAAGCGCTTTATGGGGCTGCTCCTGGCAGGCATTCTGCTGTTGGCGGGCGGGTATCCTGCCCTTGCTGCCAGCCCGGACCTCCATTTCCAGCTCTATTTTGTGTTCAGCGCCCCCAGGGATTTCTACCTCGTACCGGTGGACGTCAGCGTCCCCGATCCCACCGGGGAGATAAGCGCTTCTCCCAGCCGGCAGGTGGCGAAGGTCCTGGAGTTACTCATCCAGGGGCCACCCGCGGGATCTCCCCTCTGGTGCTCCCTCCCCAAAGAGACACGCGTACTGGGTTGCCAGATAAGGCAGGGCACGGCGGAGGTGGACTTAAGCCAGGAGGTCCTGCGGTGCAACGTGGGAGCCCGCACGGAATCCCTGCTGTTGGCTTCCATCGTGGCCACGGCAGGCCAGGTGCCGGGGGTGGAGCGGGTCAGCTTGCTGGTGGAGGGGAGGCCGGTGCCTTCTCTGGGCGGCCACATCGACGCCAGTGGTCCTTTCCGGGTGGAAGGTGCCCTGGAGCACGCTCTTTTTGAAGGCCCTGCCGACCTGCGGGGGCACTGGTCCGAAGGGCCGGCCACCGCGCTCTTCCTGGCGGGCGTGTTGCACGGTTACCCGGAGGGAGATTTCCGGCCGGAACGACCGGTCAGCCGGGCCGAGCTCTTCAAGATGTTAGTTGTGGCCACCGGTTTGGAGCCGCAACGTGCGGACAGGGCGACCTTTGCCGACGTACCGGTCGGACACTGGGCCCACCCTTACGTGGAACGTGCCGTTTCCGCCGGCATCCTGGTCCCCTCTGACTACGGACCCCGCCTGGGTGGTGACGGGTATATCACGCGGCGGGAGGTGGCGGTGGCGCTGGTGCGGGCGCGAGGGCTGGAGGGAGACGCTAAACGCCTGCGAGGATCCAGGCTGCCCTATACGGACACCGATTCCCAACCGGATTGGGCCAGGGGATACCTGGCCGTGGCCCACCGCGAAGGGCTCATGGTGGGGGATCCGGTGGGCACCTTTCGCCCCGCCAGCCCGTTGAAGCGGGGGGAAGCGGCAGCGGTGGTGGCCCGCCTGGCCCGCCTGGGTGGACCCTCCATATATCTGGCTTTTCCGCCCGAGGGTGCCCGGGCCGGGGAATGGGTGCTGGCCCTGGGCGTGGCCCGGGTATTCGAGGCCACCGTGCAGGGCCGCCTTCGGGTGGACGGGAAAGAAGTGGCCAGCACTTATGCCACTGCCACCCGGGGAGCGCCGGAGTGGGGCGTGTTCGCGTTCCTGTTGCCGTGTCCGAAGGACCCGCCTGGCGATGCCGTTCTGGAGGTGTTCTGGCAAAGCCCCGAGGACGGCAGCGAACAGGACCTGGTATCTCGGCGACTGCCCAGCCCCCTGCCGCACTGACCCTCAAGTTGAGCAAGGGGGTAGCCGGGTCCGGTTCCGGGCGCACGGAGGCGGCGGGACTCACTCCGCTGCTATTCCCACCTCGGCCGCGTAACCAAGGATGCGCTGGAGGGTGCGTTCGCGCACCTCGGTGATCTTCTCGAAGTCCATGCAGGGGACGTAGTAGGCCTCCATGAGGTCGTGGCTGGCCTTGGCGTCGTGGATGCAGGCGATGGCCTGAGAGAAGAGCTGGCCGAATAGCCGCTCGCAGTCGGCCATTGCGTTGCGGTTGCGCTCCACCGTCGTGGGGTCCAGGCACTCGTTCATGTCCACGATGATGTCTTCGGGAGCGGGGCGCCACATATGAGGCTCGATGGATTTGGTGAACGCCACTCCCAGGGTGGGGATGAGCACGTGCTCGACCTTTTCGGGGTTGAGGGGACAGTGGTACGACTCCACGTCGAGACCCCGCTCGAGGGCGGCCTGGGCGATCTTTTTGAGTAGATAGGACTTACCGGTGCCGGGTTCCCCCTGGATCACGTACTTTCGAGGCATCGGACCGATAATGGTGTCGACGTAGTTCATGAGGCCGTCGGGAGTGATGGCCGAGGCGAAAAGGTGTCGTTCGCGGCCCAGCCTGGAGGATACCGGCCGGGCGTTGAGGATTTCATCGAGCAGGGCGGCTGCCTTCTGATTGGCGAGGGCGTAGTCCATGGCCTGGCGGTTGAGGGTCTCCCAGTCGTCGTAGACCACCTGGGCGGCCTTGAGGAAACGGTAGGCCCGGGCGAAGCAGCGGCCTGCCTCGGCGCTGGCGGCCATTATCTCCTTGCGGCGGGCCCGCAGCCGGTTTTCATCCCAGTACTCTCCCAGGTGGATGATTTCGTCCACCGCCCCGGGCCACCGGGGGTCGACCACGTGTGGAGCCGTGCCGTCGATGATCGCCACCTTGATGGCGGGGATGTAGAGGCCATCCAGTGAACTGTTGTCGGAGGAGCAATGGTGGAACTCCACGTCCAGGCCGCGGGCCACCAGGGCCTCCCCGATCCCGCGGATGAAGGTGGACTTGCCTACGCCAGGGCCACCCTTGATCACGAATATACGGGTGGCGTCGGGCGGGGCAATGTAGTCATAGAACGAGTAGAAACCCAGGGAGGTGTTGCACCCCGGGAATACCCGCTTGATGTGGCCGCGCTCCATTACCGGCATCTCCCTTCCTCCAGAATCGCACTCGCGCTGTGAGTGGGGTAATGTCCTTCCCCGCTCCAGGCTATGGGAGGGGGAGTACCGGGGTGCATGTCCACCAGGACTGTCGCATCTTCGACACTTCCAGCAATAGCCATCAAGAAACCATTGCGGCTGTTCATTTCCGGCTCCGGGACCGCGCCCTTTTGCCACTACGCCGGTCACCC
>JACIYH010000103.1 GCA_014360055.1 Bacillota bacterium
TGTTGCGCAACCTGGGGATGCGCGATGTAAGAGACATGCTGGAGGGGTGTGCCCTGCTCTCCACGGGCGGGGGAGGGGATCCGGCCCGGGGCTGGGAAATGGTGAGGCGAGAGTATGAGGCGGGGCACAGTTTCCTGCTGGCCTCCCTGGAAGAGCTGCCCGACGATGCCAGCACCTGCTCGGTCTATTTCACGGGGTCAACAGCACCCAGGAGTCCGGAGGCGGCCGCCCGGTTTGCCCGCCTGCCCCGGCCCGCCGAGCCCCCCGCCTACCTGGCCCTGCGTGCCCTCGAGCGGCACCTGGGTCGTCCTTTTGCTGCCCTGGTGTCCATCGAATACGGGGGCCTCAACACGGCGGTGGCGGTGGCCATGGCAGCGGGGGCGGGGTGATCCCGGGGGCGCTCAGCCGGGCCATGGCGGTGGGCAGGGCCCGCCGGGAGGCGGGCGAGGCGGGCCGGGACGCCGTGGAGGCGGTCGCGGAGGCCGGTGGGGGCGAGTTGCTTTTCCGGGGGGTGGTGAGGGCGGATCCCCGGTGGGAAGATCGGGCGGGCTTCCTTTTCGGAGAAATGGAGATCGAGGGGACCGGTGCCTGGGCGGGGAGTTCTTACCGCATCTGGTTTAAGAATGAGAACGTCATCTCGTGGAAGGACGGCCGGGTGGACGTGACCGTGCCCGACCTCATCTGCGTGCTGCGCGGGGACGATGGCAGTCCCGTCCTCAATCCCCACGCTCCCGCGGGGACCGAGGTGGCCGTGGTGGGGTTTCCGGCCGCGGAGGAATGGCTCGGCGAGCGGGGCCTGGCTATCCTGGTGCCGCGGTTCTTCGGTTTCGACGTGGAGTGGGATCCCGGACGCTTCCCGCGGCGCCAGCGGCGCGGCCGGTGAGGGAGGGGTGGGGGAAAAGCGGTGAGGAAGCTGGATTGGGAAGGCATCGAGGATCTGTTGCTGGGGTGTGCGGTGCTGGCCACGGGGGGTGGAGGCCGGCTCGAGAGCGGTCTGGCCCTGGCCCGCGCCTGCTGGGAACGTTGGGGCCCGGTCACGCTGGTCGACCCCGACGAACTGGGCGAGGACGACCTGGTGGTCTCCCCCTACTTCGTGGGGGCGGTAGCGCCCGCGGGAAAGGAGGAGCGGGAAGGGGCCGCGCTGGACAGCTACGAGCCGCTGCTGGCCGCCCGGGCGCTCGAGCGGTTCCTGGGCCGGCCCGTGGCGGCGGTGGTGGCCACGGAACTGGGAGGCGGCAACACGGCCGCCGCCCTGGCGGTGGCCCGGATGATGGATCGCCCCCTGGTGGACGCCGATCCCGCCGGCCGGGCGGTGCCGGAACTGTTCCACTCCACATTCTACCTGGACGGGGTCCCCATCGCCCCCTTCGCCCTCGCCAGCGCCATGGGGGACCTGGCCATAGTGGAGAGGGTGGGGGATGACTTCCGGGCGGAGGCCATCGCGCGGGCCTTTGCCGTGGCCAGTGGGGATCGCGCGGGCGTGGCCGACCACCCGGTGACGGGCCGGGTGGCGCGGCGGTCCCTGCTTCGCGGTACCCTGAGCAGGGCCCAGGAGGTGGGGGCCGCCCTCCGGGTGGCGCGTGAGGCCGGGGCGGACCCGGCTCTGGCTGCGGCAGGGGCGGGCGGGGGAATGGTCATTTTCCGCGGTACGGTCGCGGAGGACAGCACCTTCCGCATCGCCGGCGGCCTCACCCACGGGGAGGTGAAGGTGGCGGGGCGGGGCAGCTACCGGGGGCGGACCGTGGAGATAGCGTTCCGGAACGAGCACATGGTGGCAAGGATGGACGGGGCTGTGGTGGCCACCATCCCCGATCTCATCTCCCTTCTTGAGGAAGGCGATGGCACCCCCGTGCTGAACCCCGCCATCCCGGCGGGTCTGGAGGTGGCGGTGGTGGTATTCCCGGCACCGGGGAAATGGCGTACGGCGCGCGGCCTGGAGGTTTTCGGGCCGCGTTACCTGGGGCTGGATGAAGAATACGTCCCCGTGGAGGAGCGGTGCCGGCTGCTCGGCCTGGGAGAGGGGGGCGGATATGTACGACTATGAACTAAGCGCGGCCGCGGGGAAGCTGGTGCGGGAGTCCCTGCAGCTGCGTCCCGGAGAAGTGGCCGCCATCACGGCCGACACGCTGAGCGACGAAGCGGTGGTGCGGGCCACGGCCGGGGCCGTGCTGGAGGTGGGCGGTAAGCCCCTCGTGCTGCGCGTGGCCGCTCCCCGCGGGGTGGGCAAGGCGGCCGACCCCGACCTGCCCGTGGAGGCGCTGGCCCGGGCCATTGCGGCCGCAGACGTGTGGGTGGAATACAACCACCAGTGGCTGCTCTACTCCGGGGTGTACGAGCAGGCTACGGCTGCCAACGAGCACCTGCGCTACCTGTGCCTCTGCGGCATGACGGCCGACCTGATGGTGCGCGCTATCGGTCGGCTGAACTTCGGAGCATTGCGTCGCTTCCTGGAGGCGGTGCGGGACCTCACCGCCCGGGCCGACCGCGTGCGCATCACCACGCCCGCGGGGACCGACGTTTCCTTCCGCAACGTGGGCCCCGACCACTTCATAGTTGCGACTGGGGTGATGCCTCCACCCCCGGCGTGTGGATGCTGGCCGGTCAGATAGGGTGGTCGCCGCGGCTGGAGACGGTGGAGGGGACCATCGTCTTCGACGGATCCCTTTCGCCTCCCCTGGGGCTCCTGAAGGCGCCGGTACGCCTGGAGATCGAACATGGCCGCATAACCTCCATCTCGGGGGGACCCCAGGCGGAGGAGTTCGGGGCCTGGCTGGAATCCTTCCAGGATCCCAACATGTTTCGCCTCGGCCACGTCTGCTACGGGTTCAACCCGGGAGCCAGGCTCACCGGCAACATCCTGGAGGACGAGCGGGTGTGGGGGTGCACGGAGTGGGGCATCGGCTACATGAGCCCCATCGACGTCCCTCCCGACGGCATAAAGGCGGCGTCCCACTGCGACGGCATTTGCCTGAGTTCATCGGTATGGCTGGATGGCGTCCAGATTCTGGACAGGGGACGCGTGGTGGGCCCCGGCCTGGAGGGCCTGGCCCGGGCCGCCCGTGGCCTCTGAAGGAAATGCCCGCTGGGGGAGGGTGGCCCGGGTGACCGCTGAGGCCCTGGAGGGAGCTGCGGCCCGCGCCCTAAAAACGTGCCTGGGTGTTCGCCCGGGTGAGGTGGTGCTGGTAGTGTGCGACGACCGGACCGTCCTCCTGGGGCAGGTGTTTTATGCTGCCGCCCGGGCACTGGGCACCCAGCCCTTGCTGATGGTCAAGGAACGGGGGCGACGCGACGGGGAAGAACCGCCCCGGCCCGTGGCCGCCGCCATGGCGGAGGCGGGCGTGGTGGTGATGCCCACCACGTACTTGGCCGCCCGCTGCGCGGGGGCGGTTGGAATCGAGGTGGGCGTGCTCGCGCTGAGGAAAGACAGGGGAGCCACGGTGGAGGCCATCGTGCAGGAGGCGGGACGTTTGGCGGAGCGCAGGGCGGAGGTGATCGTCCTGGGCTGCACAGGTATGGCGGAACTGGCCCGCGAGGTGGCCGGGCGGCTCGGGACGCCCGTGCTGGAGCCCCTGGCAGTGACCCTCAACCTGGCCGACCTGGTGGCCAGGGCGCGGCAAGGGCAGAGCAGGTGAGGGAGTACTGCGCGGCGAACCTCATGTTTATGCACAGGGCACAAGGGTGCCTTGTGGCCGATCTTCTGAGAAGACGGGGGGTAGGGGCGTGAAGCATGCACACCGGTGGGGGGTGCTCGCCCTGGTGGCGGTGCTGGCCGCCGCCCTGGCAGTGGGGGCCGCGGGATGCGCCGGCAAGGGCCCGGCCAAGGAGAAGCCGGAACAGCCCCAGGTGGCCGTATACATCAGCAACGAGGATCCCGTGGTTTACTGGGATCCGGCGGACGCCTGCAGCAACGAGGTTATAGTGCATAACGAGATCTACGAGACCCTGATCAGGTACGACCCGGTGGCCGATAAGTTCGAACCCGTACTGGCCACCGATTATTCCCGTTCTCCTGACGGCCTGGAGTGGACGTTCCACCTGCGCAAGGGGGTCAAGTTCCACAACACCGGCAACGAGATGACCTCGGAGGACGTGAAGTTTTCCGTGGAGAGGGCCGTCCAGCGCGGCATGGGCGTGTCGTACATCTGGGACCCCGTGGAGGAGATCCTGACCCCGGACCCGTACACGGTGGTGTTCAAGCTCAAGTACCCGGCCGCCCTGGACGTGGTGGTGGCTTCTTCCTACGGAGCCCACATCGTGGATGCGAAAGCGGTCAGGGAGCACGGCGAGGACTGGCTGTCCCAGGGGCACGAGGCGGGCACCGGCCCCTACATGCTCGAGTCCTGGGAGAAGGGCGGCGATTACGTCTTCACGAAGTTCCCGGACTACTGGCGCGGCTGGGAGGGTAAGCACTTCGACAAGATCGTGTTCAAGACGGTCCCCGACGCCGCCACCGCCCGCCAGATGATGGAGGCGGGGCAGGCCGATATCGCCCCCAACCTGACGCCGGAGCAGATCGAGGGTCTCAGAGGTAAGCCGGGCGTGGCCATAACGGAAGCGCCCTCATGGAAGACCCTGGTGGGTCCCATGAACACTAAGAAGAAGCCCCTCAACAACAAGCTGGTGCGCCAGGCCATTTCCTACGCCGTCCCCTACGAGGAGATCGTGAACACCGCCCTGCAGGGTCACGCCATACAGTCCTCGGGCGTAATCCCGAAGGGACTGTGGGGCCACGCGGAAAACCTGTATTACACCACCGACCTGGAAAAGGCGAAGGAACTCCTGAGCAAGGCGGGCTATCCGGGGGGCGGCTTCAAGCTGGTCCTCACCTACCCCAGCGGGGCTGACGATGTGCGCCGCGCCGCCGAACTCATGAAGGCTTCCTTCGCCAGGATCGGGGTGGACCTGGAGATCAGGGCCATGAACTGGGAGCAGCAGTGGGATCTGGCCAAGAACCCCGATCCCCAGAAGCGCCAGGACATCCTGCTCTACCACTGGTGGCCAGCCTACGCGGACCCGTACGATAACCTGGTGAACATGTTCCACACCGAGGAAGACATTCTCTTCAACCTGGCGTATTACAGCAATCCCCGGGTCGACGAACTGATGAACAAGGCCCGGGAGACGGCCGGTGTGGACCGGGCCAGAGCCATCGAACTGTACCGGCAGGTCCAGGAGATCATCATGGACGATGCTCCTCAACTCTGCCTGTACGACCGCAAGTCCGTGTTCGCGCTGCGCACGTCGCTCAAGGGGTTCAGGCCCAATCCCGCGTACCAGGACGTGGCCTTCTTCTACAACTGTTACCGGGAAGGCGAGTAGGACGGGTGGGCGGCCGCTGACGGGCCGGGTGCCCGGAGGAAGCGGCGCCCCGCCCATTACCACGGAGGGACCGCCACAGGTTGAGAGCGTATATCGTCCGCCGGTTGCTGCTGGGTGTGGTGGTGCTGTTCGGGGTGACCCTGGTGACCTTCTTCATCGCCCGGGTCATCCCCTCGGACCCGGCCGCCCGCTGGGTGGGAGGACACCCCACGGCCGAGCAGATCGCCCGTGCCCGGGTGGAACTCGGGCTGGATAAACCCCTTCACATCCAGTACCTCCGCTACATGGGCGACCTCCTGCGGGGGAACTGGGGCACATCGATCCGCACTCACCACCCGGTGCTGGCAGACATCCGTGCCTTCCTGCCCGCATCGCTGGAACTGATCCTGAGCGGCATATTGATCGCTGCCGTGCTGGGGGTTCCTCTCGGCATCCTCTCCGCCACCCGCAAGGACGCCCTGCCCGACCACGGCGCCCGGCTGGTTTCCATCGGCGCGGTCTCCATCCCGACCTTCTGGCTGGCCATGCTCCTGCAGTTGCTCTTCTTCGGTTACCTGGGCCTGCTGCCCCTGGGCGGCCGGGTGGATACGGTGGTGCGTCTGACCTATCCCCTGCAGCGCATTACGGGCTCGTACCTGGTGGACTCCCTTCTCACCGGCAACTGGCCGGTGTTCACCAACGCCCTCACCCACATGGTGCTGCCGGCTCTCACCATGGCGGCTTACCCCCTGGGGCTGATCACCCGCATGACGCGGTCGTCTTTGCTGGAGGTGATGGGCGAGGAATACATCGTAGTGCCGCGCGCCTACGGTATCCCCCGTTCGGTGGTGTACTACCGCTACGCGCTCAAGAACGCCCTGGGGCCCACCATCACCGTGCTGGGGCTCACCTTTGCCTACTCCCTGGCGGAGACATTCCTGGTGGAGAGCGTGTTCAACTGGCCGGGACTGGGGCAGTACGCCTCCCAGTCCATCCTCTCGGCGGACTACCCCGCTATCATGGGCGTCACCCTGGTGGTCGCGTGCACGTACGTGATCGTGAACCTGGTGGTGGACCTCATCCTGGCCTGGCTCGATCCCCGTATCCGTCTGGAGGGATGACATGACTGAAGAGGCCGCCCGCAGGGCGGGGCTGGGGTACGCGTGGTACCTGTTCCGGCGCAACCGGCTGACCCTGGCCGGCTCAGCGGTGGTAGTGCTGCTCGTCCTGGTAGCCCTCGCCGCCCCCTGGCTGGCCCCCTACCCGGGGGACGCCACCGCCGATGTGCACCCCGAGCGCGCGCTGCTTCCCCCCAGCCGGGAGCACCTTTTCGGCACGGACGAGCTGGGGCGCGATCTCTTCACCCGGGTGCTCTTCGGCTCGCGCATATCCCTGACCGTGGGCGTGATCGCCATCGGGCTGGCACTGCTCATCGGGGTGCCCATCGGCCTGGCGGCGGGCTTCTTCGGGGGTACCGTGGACGAGGTGCTCATGCGGGTTTGCGACGTGTTCATGAGCTTCCCGCCCTTGCTACTTTCGGTGGCAATATGCGCCATGCTGGGTCCCAGCCTCACCAACGTGATGATCTCCATCGGCGTCGCCTGGTGGCCGTGGTACAGCCGCCTCATCCGCAGCCAGGCCCTCTCGGTGAGGGAGCGCGGCTTCGTGGAAGCCGCCCGCGCCGCCGGGGTTAAGCCCTGGGTGGTGATCTGGCGGCACATCCTGCCCAACACCATGGCGCCGGTGGTGGTGCAGGCCTCGATGGACTTCGGCTCGGTGATCCTCACCGCGGCGTCGCTGGGCTTCCTGGGAATGGGGGCGCAGCCCCCCACACCGGAGTGGGGCCTGCTCGTGAGCATCGGGCGCACCTTCTTTCTCGACCAGTGGTGGTACGTGACCTTCCCCGGCCTGGCCATCTTTATGGCGGTGCTGGCATTCAACCTGGTGGGCGACGGGATCAGGGAGATTTCCGACCCCCGCACCCGGGAGGCGTGAATCGCTTGCGGAACAGTCCCCTGCCAGCTGATCCGTTGACGTTTGTCGACCGCGGGGCGGCCGACCTGCTCGACGTGAGGGACCTGAAGGTGCGCTT
>JACIYH010000104.1 GCA_014360055.1 Bacillota bacterium
AGTTCACCGGCTACGCGCTGCGGCTGGCCGCCGGCTACTCAGCCGACCGGACCCGCCGGTACTGGCTGCTGACGTTCCTCGGTTACGCCGTCAACCTCCTTTCCGTTCCCTTGCTGGCTCTGGCCGGGCAGTGGGAGGTGGCCGCCGCCCCGGTCGTCCTTGAGCGGACCGGAAAGGCCATCAGAACCCCTGCCCGTGACACCATGCTTTCCTACGCCACCCGCCAGGTGGGACGCGGCTGGGACTTCGGCGCCCACGAGGCCCTCGACCAGCTCGGGGCAGTGAGCGGCCCGGTTCTGGTACCAGCCCTCCTCTTCTTCCAAAAGGGCTACCACACCAGCTCTGCAGTCCTGGCAGTACCAGCCCTCCTGGCCCTGTCCGCGCTGACCCTCGCCCGCATCAATCTCCCAGCACCTCGCCATCTTGAAGCAGAAGGCCGGACCCCCAACGTCGGGCCCCATGATGGGAGCCACCGACGGCGGCTGCTGTGGCTGCACACGTGGTTCACGGGCCTCTCCGTCCTCGGCTACGCGCACTTCCAGCTCATCTCCTACCACCATGCCGGAATCGCAGACATAACCCCCGGCGGTGCCCGGGGCATGGCGTACGGGGTGTTCGACACGATCTACGGAGGTGGCCTCCGTTCCCGTGCTGCTCTACTTCCTGAAATCCGCCCGGCGTACCCTCGCCCGGAGCAATGACTAACTGATGCACATGGAGGTGTCTTCATGGCGCAAGAGCACAGCGAGATAAAGGTACGGGTATCCGGCGTGCTGGTCCGCGAGGCCCGCCTGCTCACCATGCTTCACCGCAGGCAGGGCCGCCAGTACCACGTCCTCCCCGGGGGAGGGCTAGAACTGCAGGAGAGCATGCCCGACTGCCTGAGAAGGGAGTTCAAAGAGGAAACCACGTTGCAGGTTGAGCCGGGGAGGCTCCTCGCGGTAATCGAGACCATTCCCACCCGGATAACAACGTACTGGCGGGATAACCGGCACATTGTCGAGCTGGTGTACTGGATTGACGAAGCATCCGGGCATGCCCGCGAGGTAGCCGCGCTGAGTGTCCCCGCGTGGGTGGAAATCGAAAAACTCCGGTCCCTCCACCTGTACCCGCGGGTCAATGAGTGGCTCGCGCGCGGGCTGACCGGGGGGTTTGGCCCGGAGCCAGCCTACTTCGTCCTCCCGGTGGAACCAGTAGGCGCTCCAGACCCGCTGAGCTTCTGGCCGGAGGACCGGTTGGTGTGACCGGAGTACTACGGCCCGCCTGGGCACCCCGGGCCTTGGGCCGCTCCACCGGGTTGCAGCCAGCGCAACTCCGAGCGCAAGGCATTGATGTGCAGTTCGGTAACCCGGTTGTCATGACCCTTGAGCCAGACTTCAAATCTCAGGGCCGCGCAGCGCCCCCGCAGGTGAAGCAGGCGACGGTCCAGGTCGTGTTTAGGGCATTCCCGGAGAACGTGTGATGCATAAGCCACACTCAGGGCCTGGGTCGCCGCGTGCTGCACCTCCACGCCCAGGTGTTGCGCTAGAGCGTTGAGCCGCTCACGGAGGTCCCCAGTAACGAGAATCCCCAGCGCTTGCGTGGGAACCACCAGTTCCGACGGCGGCCTGGGTGGCCTGGGGTCGCCAGTTTTGCTGTCCCTGACCAGTTCGACCCTGAGCCGCAATGCCTCTTCTTCTGCTTCCAGCTTCCGCTGGTCTTGATCCAGACGGCTGTGCACCACCGCCAGGAGAACGTACTCGGGGAAGCAGTCGAGGAACGCTTCTTTCAGCGAAGGGGTTTCACCACCGTCCGCGCCACAGGCTCCCCGCCTGCAAAGGATCTCGATCCCTTCGCCCAAGACGCCTATCTGCCGCTCCGCTGGAAGGCTCCGGTACCAATGCGCTATCCCCGAGATCATATCCACCTGCAATTCTCCCTGACCGCCCATGTGCACCTCTCCGAACTAAAAAGCATCCGGTAGCCCTCTTGGCTCAAGAACCGCGATCCACCCCGGCGGCCCCGTCCGCCAGCCTGGCGCGGCCCGGGACCATTACGCCGCCCACCCTGTCAACCGGCCCCGAGAAGAGTTCGACGGCGTCAAGGTACGCAGTTTGCTCGCGCCCCTTGGGTTCGTGGGCAAAGCGGTAATCGGACTTGCGGAAATACTCCGCCAGCGCTGCCTCCAGCGCACCGAGCCTGCGCAACATGTCGTTCAGAAGGAAGCCCGCCACCGGGGGCCCGGCCACCCGACACGCCTCCAGCAGATGCTCCCAGCACAGTCCGTCGGACCGTGCGTACTCCTCCCTTCCGGCCTCCTGTTCCAGAGACTCAACCAGGTGTCTTGCGCCAAGCTCGGCCCGCCTTGCCGAGGCGGTGCAGACGGGGCACGCTTCCTTGCGGCGCAGAATCCGGACCAGCGATGCCTGCCAGCGGCGGGTACTCCGGCGCCCGGGCAAACTGGCTTCCGTCAACGCCAGGGCCCGGCGGACCTTCTCCCCGGCCTCACGCACCAACACGTCGTACGTTGCGGCCAGCCTCTGGCCCGCCAGTTTCGCCATGCGCCAAGCGTGCAAGCGACAGAGGCCGCCGCGCGCCAACGTCTCCAACGTGGGAGGAGAATAGTAGTTTTCGAGCAAGAACCAGGTGCAGTACGTCCTCTCCGCCAGGTGTTCAAGCCGGCAAAGGGGACATCCGGGCAGCTTCAAAGCTTCTTGTAATTCAACTTCCACGATTGACGCCACGGCTGCAACTCCCGTACGCCCACGGCGGGGCCGGCTCACCGCGCGAACAGGGGACCAAAGACCAGCGCTACGATCGACATCAGCTTTATAAGGATGTTCATGGAAGGACCTGCTGTGTCCTTGAAAGGATCGCCTACCGTGTCGCCCACTACGGCTGCCTTGTGGGCAGGCGAGCCCTTGCCGCCCAGCGCGCCTCCCTCGATGTACTTCTTGGCGTTGTCCCACGCTGCGCCTGCGTTCGCCATGGTCACGGCCAGCAGAAAACCCGATGCCAGCGCACCGGCAAGGAGTCCAGCCACAGCTTCCGTACCGAGGATGAGGCCTACCGCGATGGGGCTGACCACCGCCAGGAGCGCAGGTGTAACCATCTGGCGGATGGCCGCCTGCGTGCTTATGTCCACGCACCGCGCGTAATCTGCCCGGGCTGTCCCCTCCATCAAGCCCGGGACTTCGCGGAACTGGCGCCTCACCTCTTCTACCATGTGGAGAGCGGCCCTGCCCACGGCATCAAGCGTCATGGACGCGAACAGGAAAGGCAATACCGCGCCCAGGAAAAGGCCGATCAGCGTGGTGTGATCAGCGAGGTTGATCAGTGCCAGCCCCACTGTCTGCCCGTAGGCGGAGAAAAGGGCCAGCGCGGTAAGCGCAGCGGATCCGATGGCGAACCCCTTGCCGATAGCAGCCGTAGTGTTCCCCAGGGCATCGAGCCGGTCGGTGATACGACGCACTTCCTCCCCCAGTCCGGACATCTCGGCGATGCCTCCGGCATTGTCGGCGACTGGTCCATACGCGTCTACCGACATGACGATGCCAATGGTGGCCAGCATACCCACTCCGGCCAGGGCAATCCCGTACAGCCCTCCCAGGGAGAGAGAAACATAGATGGCAGCAACCACGAAGAGCACGGGTACAGCCGTGCTCCGCATTCCCAGAGCCAGCCCGGACAGGAGATCAGTAGCTGCCCCGGTGGTGCACGACGCAGCCAGCGCCCTGATGGGAGGCCCCGAGGTGTAGTACTCGCTCACCAGGCCGACGGCGATCCCAGCAACGAGCCCTGATATGACTGCCCCCGCAAGACGGACGTCGCCCGTGAAGGAATTGGTCAGCACCCAGGCTGCCACCGCAAACAACCCGGCGCAAACGTAGGTGCCCCAGCGAAGGGCAGACTGGGGATCCGAACTCCCGACCCTGCGCACGTACAGCACTCCGCCCACCGAGGCCAGGGTACCAGCAGCGATCAGGGCCAGCGGAAGCGCCACGAACCCGGTTCCCAAGCCGACACCGAGGACCATGGCAGCAACCACGGAACCAACGTACGATTCGAAGAGGTCGGCCCCCATCCCCGCCACGTCTCCCACGTTATCCCCCACGTTGTCCGCTATCACTGCAGGGTTGCGCGGGTCGTCTTCCGGGATGCCAGCCTCGAGTTTCCCCACGAGGTCAGCACCTACATCAGCCGACTTGGTGTAGATGCCTCCTCCCACCCGCGCGAACAGGGCAAGGGAACTGGCACCGAACGAAAACCCCGCCACCACCTGCGGAAGGCGAAAGATGGCAAACACCACCGAAAGCCCCAAGAGGCCTAAGCCCGCGACCGCGAGCCCCATGACCGAACCCGCGGAAAAGGCCACCCTCAGAGCTTCAGTTTGACCACGCCTCGCTGCCTCTGCCGTGCGGCCATTACCACGGGTCGCTGCGTTCATCCCGACCCAACCGGCAAGGGCGGAACAAAGGGCGCCCACGAGATAGGCTAAGGCCGTCTGCCACGACATGGCCAGCGCAAGGACAACGGCCACAGCGACGACAAATACGGCTACAGTCCTGTACTCACGTCTGAGGAATGCAGCGGCGCCTTCGTGGATGGCGCGGGAAATCTCCCGCATCTTCTCCGTTCCAGCCGGAAGCCTCGATAGGCTTCGCCAGATTACTGCCGCCATCCCCACGGCCACCAGCCCAACCCCCGCGTACAGTGCCTCCCAGATCAACTTCCTCCCTCCTTAACGCAAAAGGCCCCTGGCGTGTCCGCCAGGAGCCATCAGTCGCCGAAGCAACGAAAGGCGGGCTCCATCGCCTATTGGGTTCGGGGATAGTTTCTCCATCAAACGATACTTATCCTTCCCGTGGCCCACGGGCAGCAGGTACCCGCTCTTCATGGCCCACGACGTCGTGGTACGACCCAACCCACACTGCTCCCGGGCCCGGGCATGGGCAGCGATGAGGATGTTTTCCGTGGCAGCCGAACAATCCTGCACCCAGAAGCCGCCCCCGATCCCGGTGGAGGTCGCTGGTTGGGAAGGTGGGGGCGCTCCCGAGGTGGAAAGCTCAGGGGGGAGGTGAAGCTGGTGGAGTACCGCGAACTGGGGGAGTTGCGGGTGTCGGTGGTGGGGCTGGGCTGCAGGCGCCTGGCGGGACCGGGCATGGATTACGAGCGGGCACGGCAGGTGGTGCACAGGGCCCTGGATGCCGGAATCACGCTCTTCGACACTGCCGACAACTACGGGCGGGGCGCCTCGGAGGAGGTGCTGGGCAGAGCACTGCGGGGGCACCGCCACGAGGTGGTGATCGCCACCAAGGTGGGCATCCGCCGGGGTCTACCCGGGACAGGCTTCGCCCCTGAAGGGCAGGGTGCGGAAGGCGCCAGCGGTGCGACCGTCCAGGGGATCCCGGTGGCCACCCAGGACGGAACCACGGCGTACCTCGTGAGGGCCGCCGAGGATTCGCTACGCCGCCTGGGGACCGATTACATTGACCTCCTGCAGGTGCACTACCCGGACCCGGCCACCCCCTTCGAGGAGACGGCCCGGGCCCTGGCCCAACTGGTACGCCAGGGCAAGGCCCGGGCGGTGGGCCTATCCAACTTCACCGCCGACGACCTGGAAGCCTGGTTCGGGGAGCAGCCCGGCTGGCCGGCCGAGTCGCGGCCGGTGGCGCTGCAGGCAGCATACAGCCTTGTGCAACGAGACGTGGAGGAAAGGGTACTGGATCTGGCCCGGCAGCACGGCCTGGGGTTGCTGGCGTACATGCCCCTCTTCCTGGGATACCTGGGGCGTGAGCCGCAACCGGGTGACCAGGAGGGCGATCCGCACCGCGCGCTCCTACCCGTGCCGTACGTGGACCGCCTGGCACGGGCGGTGCTGCGCATGCGGGAACTGGGCCGTGACTGGGGGATGACCCCCGCGCAGATGGCGCTGCGCTGGGTGATCGAGCGACCGGGGGTGGTGGCAGCCCTGGCCGGGGCCACCCGGCCGGAGCAGGTGGAGGAAAACGCGGGCGCAGCCCGTCCGCTGCCCGAGGAAATCCGGCTGGCGCTGGACGAGATCGGTCGGGATCTGGCTCCGGTACCCCCGCTGCTGATGCAGCAAAGCGTACTGCACTGCGCACCCTCACCCCGGGGCGGCCACTATGTGGTGCTGGAGTCCGGGCTCAAGCTGCCCACGCCCGAACCCATCCGTCCGGGGTGGGTGGCGGAAGTGGACGGCTGGCGCGGCACCATCCTCCGCGCCATCCCGCCGGGGGGAACAGGCACGCCGTAGCCGCCCGCCGGAGGAGGGCAAGGGCAGCAGGGTCAGGACCGGCGGCGCAGGAAGGCGGGGATGTCCAGGTCGTCCTCGGCGGCGAAACTCTTGAGGTCGATCTGTTCGAGGGGCAGCTTTTCACGGCCGGAACTCTTGGGCCGGGAGTCGAAGCCGGTGGCGATCACCGTAACCCGTACCTCGTCCTTGAGGTTGTCGTCGATGACCGCCCCGAAGATGATGTTGGCCTCGGGGTCGGCCGCTTCGGCCACGATCTCCGCCGCCTCGTTCACCTCGAACAGGCCCAGGTCGGGACCGCCGGTGATGCTGAGCAGGACCCCCCGCGCACCTTCGATGGAGGTCTCCAGCAGCGGGCTGGAGATGGCGGCCCGGGCGGCATCTGCGGCCCGGGTCTCCCCGAAGCCGACCCCGATGCCCATGAGGGCCGAGCCCGTCTCGGCCATGATGGTGCGCACGTCGGCGAAGTCCAGGTTGATGAGGCCGGGCACCGCGATCAGGTCCGAGATGCCCTGCACGCCCTGCCGCAGCACGTCGTCCGCCACCCGGAAAGCTTCGATGATGGAGGTTTTCTTGTCCACCACCTGCAGGAGACGGTCGTTGGGGATGGTGATGAGGGTATCCACCTTGCTGCGCAGGGTGGCTATGCCCCGCTCCGCCACGGCCGCCCGGCGGCGCCCCTCGAAGGTGAAGGGCCTGGTCACCACGCCCACGCAGAGGGCCCCCGCCTCCTTGGCGCACTCGGCCACCACGGGGGCACCGCCGGTACCCGTCCCGCCCCCCATGCCGGCGGTGATAAACACCATGTCGGCACCCTTGAGGGCCTCCAGGAGTTCGTCCCGGCTCTCCTCAGCCGCCTTGGCCCCGATCTCGGGGTCCGCTCCCGCGCCCAGCCCCTTGGTGATGCGGGCGCCGATCTGGATTTTGCGGGTGGCATGACAGGCGGCCAGAGCCTGGGCGTCGGTGTTGATGGATATGAACTCGACCCCCTTGACCCCGGTGGCGATCATGCGGTTGACCGCATTGTTG
>JACIYH010000105.1 GCA_014360055.1 Bacillota bacterium
GTCTGTTCAACTCCCCGCACTACACTAATCGTGTAATTCGGCACCGGAGGACAGTATCCTGCCTTTGCCACCGTTCTTCCAGCAAAAACCCAGAATCTGGCCCAGGCACCCCGCAACTCCACGGCTACCTGCGGTATCCACCAGAGGTACCAGCAGCACGGGCCGCCCGCGATCGGCGGCTTCCTCCACCAGCCGCCACCACTCGGCTCCGGACTGCACGAATGTCACCCCGGTCCCCCGCAGCACGCGGCGCGCGATGTCCGGGGTTGCGTCGCGGGACCCGGCGTCCAGCACCATCACATCCCACTCACAGCGGCTGTGCCCCCACGCCAGGCGGCGCAACACCGCCCGCAACAACCCCTCCACCACCTCGGCACAGTCGCGGACGAGCACCATGAGCAGGGGGTAGCCGCCTTCCGACCACCCCCTCGCTTCCCACCACGCCATCACTGCCTGCCAGAAGACCAAACCCAAAACGGCCAAGCCCGCGGCCACCAGCCACCACACGCGCGCTCCCCCCTGGCACCACCATCATATGCACCAGGGGGTTCACCGCCCGGCGGTCATTGGCAGGTCGCGGGGTCATGGGTGGCGGCGGCGTGGGCAGAGGCAACCTCGCGCAGGCCGGCCTCCTCGCGGAGGAGGGCGGCACGGTCGGTACGCTCCCAGGGCAGGTCCAGTTCGGGCCGCCCGAAGTGGCCGTAGGCGGCCACCTGGCGGTAGATGGGGCGCCGGAGGTCCAGCTGGGAGATGATGGCTGCGGGACGGAAGTCGAAGTACCGCTGCACCAGCTCCAGGATGCGGGCCTCGGGGATGGTGGCCGTGCCGAAGGTGTCGATCATGAGGGAAACGGGCCGGGCCACCCCGATGGCATAGGCCACCTGCAGCTCGCACCGGTCGGCCAGCCCGGCGGCCACGATGTTCTTGGCCACGTAGCGGGCGTAGTAAGAGCCGGACCGGTCGACCTTGGTGGGATCTTTACCGGAGAAACAGCCCCCGCCGTGGCGGGCGTAGCCGCCATAGGTGTCCACGATGATCTTGCGCCCCGTGAGACCGGCATCGCCCTGGGGGCCCCCCACCACAAAGCGGCCCGTGGGGTTCACCAGGATGCGGGTGCGGTCGTCCAGCAGGTGGGCGGGCACCACGGGCCGCACCACGTGCTCGATGATGTCCTCCTTGAGCACCGCCAGGGGCACTTCGGGCTTGTGCTGGGCGGAGACCACGATGCAGTCAGCCCGCAGGGGGATACCGTCTTCGTATTCGATGGTGACCTGGGTCTTGCCGTCCGGCCTCAGGTAGGGGAGTTCCCTCTCCTTGCGCACCCGGGCCAGCCTCTGGGCCAGCTTGTGGGCCAGGGAGATGGCCAGGGGCATGAGTTCGGGGGTCTCGCGGCAGGCATAGCCCACCATCATGCCCTGGTCTCCCGCCCCGGTAAGGTCGAACTCCTCACCGGAATCCCCCTGCTTCACCTCCAGGGCGCGGTCCACCCCCAGGGCGATGTCGGGAGATTGCTCCTCGATGGCGGTGAGCACGGCACAGGTATCACAGTCGAAGCCGTACTTGGCCCGGGTGTAGCCGATCTCGCGCAGGGTCTCGCGGATGATGTGGGGCATATCCACGTAGCAATCCGTGGTGATCTCACCGAACACGAGCACGAGCCCCGTTTTGACCGCCGTCTCGCAGGCCACCCGTGCGTCCGGGTCCTGAGCCAGGATGGCATCGAGGATCGCATCAGAGATCTGATCGGCGATCTTGTCCGGGTGACCCTCCGTCACCGATTCCGAGGTGAACAGGTAACGACCCTGTGGCACCTCCAGCCCTCCTTTCCCCCGCGCTGCGCGGGTGCCCTCACGCCACCAGCCTCTCCCGCGCCAGGCGGGAAACCTCACTACACGTACGCAACACCCTCTCGGCGTCCTCCACCGTCAGCGCCCCCAGCCCGCAGGAAGGTGTCACCAGGCTCTGCCGCACGAGGGTGTCCCTGGGTACACCTGCCGCCGCGAGGGCGTCGATGTGGCCCGCCAGCCGTCCCAGCAGGGCGGGTGCCGTCTCCCGGCGGATGGCTTCCCCGTCGGCGGGGACAATCCCCCAGGCCACGCACCCGCCCCGTTCCAGGAAGGCCCGCAGGGCGGGCGCGTAGAGGGCGAAGTTCTCAAAGTACCCGTAAGCATCGAAGGAGATGACGTCAATGCCGAGGTCCAGCAGCATCCCCCAATCGGTGTTCGCGCAACAGTGGATACCGGTGAGACCCCCCGCACCCGCCAGCACCCTCTGCAGCCATCCGCGCGCCTGGGCGGCGTCATAGGCGTAAAAGGCAGAACCCACCGTCCCCAGATAGGGCTCGTCCAGGAACACCAGCGTGACCGGGTGAAGCCGGCGCAGGAATCGTTCCTGCCACCTGACCTTCAGTTCCAGCAGGACGACCAGGGCTTCCATCAGCCGCTCGTCGTAGAGGACGGGCCTGCCGTCGGGTCCCCGCAGGGAAAGTCCCATGCTCACGGGGCCGGTGACCTGCCCCTTGACCGCCACCGCCTCGCGCAGCATGTCAGCCCGGTCTGCCAGCCCCTGCAGGCCGGCAGCCCGCTCGGGAGGGATGCTCCCCGGGGAATCGTCTCCTGCGGTATAGGCGGCGAACAGATCCCCGAGCTCCCTCCAGAACCGGTCCCAGTTGGGGAGTGCGGGTGAACCGCCCTCTTCGGCCAGCCCGGGCATGCCGGTGAGGAACTGGCGGTACATGTTCTCTTCGGGGGCGCGGCGGGGGAGTTGCGGCCAGTAGGGCAGTTGCGGAAAGGCGGACAGCACCGCCTCCACCGCCTCCTGCACCGCGCGGTGGGGCAGGCTACCGATGCCGGTTGCCGCCATATCGCCGAGCCTTCCCGCTACCACCATGGCGCCTCCCCCATGGAAACGCAAAACCCCTTCTTTCCGAAGAGGTTTAAGGCGTCGCGCGCCTCTCATCCCCCAGAAAGACTCTGCAGCGCTTGGCACCGCTACCCCCGCCGGGGCCGGTTGCCGGGCTTCATCGGGGCCGTCCCTCCGCCACTCTTGATAAGAGCCACGCTATTCGGTTGCGCACTAACGGTACCATAACCGGGGCTTTCCTGTCAATGATCGGGAGGCCATGGTGGGGACACGAAGGGGGGCATCAAGGCGGGCAATGATGAAGGCGGGCCCCTAGCCTGGGCCGGGAGTATTGAGGCCCGCCTCCAGGAACACCCTGCGGCCCGGAGGCCGCCGGGTGCTACCACCAACTACGCTCTGTCAGCCCTATTGTATTCAGAGCAAGCCGATTTCCTTCCTACCGGTAACCCCGCCCCCTCCCCCTTCCCGCCACCCAGCGCCTGGTAGACGAAGTCACCCAACCCCGCCTCCCGCGCCACCTCTCTCGCGAGCACCTGCAGGGCCAGGCCGGCATACAGCGGGCCCCCGGGCGTGCCCGCCATCCCGGGGAGCATGGATTCCTGGAAGGCCTTGAGCACTTCCTCCCAGAGCAGGGCGGCAAACCCCCGTGATACCTCCCTGAGCGCCGCGTGCGGCGGCGAGCCACCGGGGCCCACCGCGGCCGGGCGCGGGGTACCCACTCCGCCAGCAGCGCCCTCGGCGCGGGCGGGAACACACACCGGGCCGCCGCGGGCCACGCGGGAGGGCACGCAAGCGGGGCCGGGATTGGAGCTAACGGCGCAGGTTGTTGGCCATGCCCAGCATGTCATCGGCAGCCTGCACCACCTTGCTGTTCATCTCGTACGCTCGCTGCGCCAGGATGAGGCCAACCATCTCCTCCACCACCTGAACGTTGGCCCTCTCCAGGTACCCCTGCCAGATCTCCCCTGCCTCCCCGGTGGTTTCGGGTGGGCCGGAGGCCTCCGTCTCGCGGTACAGGCCTCCGCCCACCGCCTGCAACCCGGCCGGATTGGGAAACCAGGCCAGCGTGATCTGACCCAGTTCGCGCACGCCGTCACCCTCCTGCACCCACATGCGCCCGTCGGGATCCACCCGGATGGCAGCCGCCCCGACCCCCACGCGGTCGTACGAGCCGGAGGCCACCAGCCGGTGCCCCTCCGCCGTGTATATCCCGCCGTCAGGTCCCAGGTGGAAGGAGCCCGAGCGGGTGTAGAGTTCCTCGCCGTTGTCGAGTTCGACCCGGAAAAAGCCGGGCCCGTTGATGGCCAGGTCCAGGGGCTGTCCGGTCTGCTCCAACTGTCCGGGGAGGAAAGAGCGCCGGGTGCCCACCACCCTGACGCCGGCACCCTCCGCACCTGGCGGCGGGAGCGGCTCTCCCGACACCTGCCTGCCACCACCCTGCCAGGGCACCGTTCCCTCCCATTCCGGTGGCACGGCCGCCGGGGCCCGGCCGGGTGCTGCCGTCACCACGTCGCCGAACTCCACCCGGCTGGCCTTGAAGCCGGGCGTGTTAACGTTGGCCAGGTTGTGGGAAATCACGTCAACGGCGGTCTGCTGGGCGATCATGCCCGATGCGGCCGACCACAATGCCCTCAGCACCACTAACCCCCCCTTCACCTAGATGCGGGCTATTTCCCGCACCGCCTGCCCCAGGGTGTCATCCTGGGTCCGCAGCGCCTTCTGGCAGGCCTCGTAGGCCCGCAGGACGGCAATCAGCCTGACCATCTCCGTCACCGGGTTCACATTGGCCCCTTCCACGAACCCGGGCAGAAGCGCCGGCTCAGCCGGCTGCGGCAACCCCGCCTCAGGTCCGGCCAAAAAGAGGCCGTCTCCCGCCCGTTGCAGGGCATCCGGCCGCGCGAACTCCACCACCCGCAGGCGGCCCACTTCCTCGCCGCCACTCACCACCGTGCCGTCCGGCAGGATGGCGGCGTCCGCCCCTGCCTCGATGGGACCGTGCTCCCCCAGCACGGGGTGCCCGGCGCCCGTCACCAGGCGGCCCCGGGCGTCCACACGGAACATCCCGTTGCGCGTGTACGCCTCTCCCCAGGGCGTCTGCACCACGAAGAACCCCGGCCCGGAGAGGGCCACCGCCAGGGGATCCTCCACTGGCCGCATGGGGCCGGGGCTGAAGTCAGTCACCGCATCTTCCACACCCGACCCCGTGGAGAGGCTGCCCACGGCCGCCACCGGCCCGTCCCGCACCCGGGACAGCAGCAGGGAACGAAAGCCTGCCACCACGGGGATGCGGCCCTTGAACCCCGGTGTCTGCACATTGGCGGCGTTGTCCGCGATCACGTCCAACTGGTCGAGTCCGGCCGCCATACCCGCTCCCGCGGCATAAATCCCCTTCAGCACCTGGCCCGCCCCCTTTGCCTCAACACAAAGGGCCTGCGCCGGGCAGGCCCCCCCAGAATCGAGGACCTCGTTCGGCAGCCCGGCGGTCATGACCCCCTGGGTTTTAGACCCGTGGCTTTGCGCCCCCGCCTTTCGACGGGTTTACCCTTTCGCGAGGCACTATGTGGCTTTGCTGGTTTTATTCGCCACCTGTGTGAAAAATCCTTCAGACGACACTCACTTTACGCAGGAAATCCACGTGGTCGGGGTGGCAACCCAGGAAGTCCAGGGCTCGCCCGGTACCTCTGGCCACGCAGGAGATGGGGTCGTCGGGGATATGTACGGCCAGCCCCGTTTCCCGCGAGATGAGCGTATCCATGCCGTGCAGGAGCGCACCCCCACCGGTGAGCACCAGGCCCTGGTCGGCGATGTCAGCCGCCAGCTCGGGGGGAGTCCTCTCCAGCACCTCCCGGATGAGGTGCAGGATCTCCGACAGGGGCTCCGCCATGGCCTCTGCCAGATCCGAAGACCTCACCGTGATGCTGCGGGGCAGGCCGGTCACCAGGTCGCGCCCCCGCACCTCCGCCTCTTCGTCCCGAAGGTCGGGTGCCGCCGTCCCGATGGCGATCTTGAGTTCCTCGGCCGTCCGGTCTCCCACCCCCAGGTTGTGCTTCAGGCGCAGGTACCGCACGATGGCTTCGTCGCAGCGGTCACCCCCCACGCGGATGCTCCCCGCCGTCACCACACCCCCCAGGGAAATGACGGCCACATCTGTGGTGCCGCCGCCGATGTCGCACACCAGGTGACCCCGCGGCTGAGTGATTTCTAAACCCGCCCCCAGCGCCGCCGCCAGCGGTTCCTGGATGACCAGGGCGCGGCTGGCCCCCGCCCGTACGGCGGCTTCTATCACCGCCCGGCGCTCAACCGCCGTGCACGCGGAGGGAATGCAGACCACCACCGAAGGCCGCAGGACGGTCCGCCTGCCCAGCACCCGGCCCAGGAAGTGCTGAAGCATGGCCTCCGTCAGGTCGAAATCGGCGATAACCCCTTCACGCAGCGGTCGCACCGCCACGATGGTCCCGGGGGTGCGGCCCAGCATACGGCGGGCCTCCTCGCCCACGGCCAGAACCCTGCCGGTCTCTGCCGCCACCGCCACCACGGACGGTTCCCGCAGCACCACGCCTTTACCCCTGACGAAAATCAACACGCTGGCGGTGCCCAGATCCACCCCCACGTCAGTTGCCAAGCCCGATCCCCCCGGTGTTGTGCCCTTTCCTCCTCTTCTTCCACAAGATGGGGCAATTGTCCTCCGGGGCATCTAGCGGGTAATGGCCTGGTATTTGCGCCTGGTTGCCTCTCCCCCGCGGATGTGGCGCTGAGCCTTGTTGAACTCCAGAACCCTCCGTACCTGGTCCGCGAGCTCCGCGTTGATGCGCGGCAGTCTCTCGGCAACGTCCTTGTGGACCGTGCTCTTGGAAACCCCGAACTCCCTGGCCGTGTCCCTCACCGTGGCCCCGGTGCGGTAGATGTACTGGGAAACCTCCAGCACACGCTTCCAGATGAAGTCGTTCACCCCGCGGCCCCCCTCGCGCACCCGGCGCTACATCATATGAGGGACCGCGCGCGAAAAGACTAGCCCTGCCGCCGCGCTTCACAGCCTGGGGTACCCGGCACGCCGGCACCTCGGGCACCTGGGGGCGCGGCACTTCGGTATCCTCTACCGAATCTGGGCGGCCTGCGTTCGGTATTTCGTACCACACCTGCTGGCCCTGCGAGGTGGTGGTCCCGGCGCGCAGGGGAAAGGGGATCAGCGTGGTTTGAGCCAGGGGAGGGGATCCTGAGCGGACCCGTCCACCCGGACTTCGAAGTGGAGGAGTGCGGCGTCGCCCAGCTTCACAATGACCAGGCCGGCAGCCACCGTCAGGCCGCGGCGCACACACGCCTCTCCCAGGGTGCCGTAC
>JACIYH010000106.1 GCA_014360055.1 Bacillota bacterium
TGGCCTTGGCTTCCTTGACCAGCTGGTCGTACTTGGGGTTGGAGTAGCCGGCGTCGTTATTGCCGCCGCCCGTGACCCACATGTCGAGGAAGGTCATGGGATCGTTGAAGTCGGCGCCCCAGCCGGCCATGCACACGTCATAGTCACCCTTGGACATGCGGTCGATGCGCACCTTGAAGGCCACCGCGTCCACCTGGACCTCCACGCCCAGGTTCTGCTTCCACATCTCCTGCCAGGCCGCGGCGTACTTCTTGGCCAGGGTGGAGTCGGAGGCCAGGAACACGATCTTGGGCAGCTTCTTGAGCTTGAGTTCCTTCATCCCCTGCTCCAGGGCCGCCTTGGCCGCCGCCGGGTCTGCCTTCGTCGGGATGAGTTCACCCACCATGTCCTTGGCGAAGGACTTGCCATCGGGCGTGGTGATAGCCGGCGGCGTGTAAGAAGTGGCCGGCAGCGACATGTTCTTCAGGACCTTGTCCACGAAGTCCTGGCGGTCGATGGCCAGGGAGAAGGCCTTGCGCATGTTCTTGTTCTTAAACACAGGGCTATTGTTGTTGAACAGGATGTACCAGCAAACCGCCTCGGGGATGGTCTGCAGGGTACCGGCATCCTTGTACTTCTGGATGTAGTCGCCCGGGACACCCATGCCGTCGATCTCGCCCGCCTCGAACATGTTCACCACGGCGTTGTGGTCCTTGATCATGGTGAGTTCGATGCGGCTCAGCTTCACCTTGTCAGCATCCCAGTACTTGGGGTTCTTGGCCAGCACCATCTTGGACTCGTGCTGCCACTCCTGGATCACGAAGGGGCCGCAGTAAACCATCTTGTCGGGCTCGGACGCAAAGGCCTCGCCGAACTGCTCCACGATGTCCTTCCGCACCGGGAAGTAGGTGGGGAAGGCCATCAGGCTGAGGAAGTAGGGCGTGGGCGACTCCAGGGTGACCTCCAGGGTCTTCTCGTCTACCGCCTTCACACCCAAAGCGGCCTTGGCCGCCTCGATCTTGGCCGCCGCGTCCGCAGCCTTGGGATCGATGCTGTTGAGGGCCTCGGCACCCTTCACCGGGTACATAATGTAGGCATTCTGGGAGCCGGTGTTGGGATCCAGGGCCCGCTTCCAGCCGTACTCGAAGTCGTAGGCGGTGACGGGCTTGTCGTCACTCCACTTGGCATCCCGCAGCTTGAAGGTGTACTTCAGGCCGTCGTCGGACACCGTCCAGTCCAGGGCCAGGCCGGAGCCCTTCTCGATCTTCTCGCCCGCACCGACCCGGATCAGGCCCTCCATCACGTTGTTCAGGATCTCGAAGGAGACCTGGTCCGTGGAGGTGTTGGGATCGAGGTCAGGCGGCTCCTCGCCCAGGTTCAGGTTCAGGACCTGCTCCACGGGCTTCTTTTCCGGTTCCGCCGGTTTCTTGGCGCAGCCCGTGACCACCACGGTGCCCACCATGGCCAGTACCAGCAGCCAGGCGAGCCACACTGCCTTTCTCTTCACCTTGTGAAACCCCCCTTTACGAAATTCCCGTCTGCCGAGATGGGTCCAACTCTTTCTACGCAGGCGCCCACCCCCTTGCGCGTCCATACGTCCCTGTATATTCGCCACCGTTTGGCCTTCTACCTTCTACCGTCCACCTAACCAGGGTAAAACCGCAGGGCCCGGAAAGGCAGGAATGAATTACCCCGCCGCCGAACCACTGGCACGAGGTCAGTATCATGCGCAAAACAGCCTGCGGGCGGCTGGGAGCCGCCTTCCCGTTTCTGATCACGGTCTTGCTGGTGGCGTTCCACTACGGTCGCTTCCTGGAAGTGCAACTTCAACCACCCGGGCCCTCCTTTGGCCGGCCGCTGGAACTGGCCTCCTCGGATATACCGGGCTCCACCGCCGCCCAGGTCACCCCGGGTGGCGACCTCCTCGTGCTCTGGTCCGTACGGGGAGGCATCGATTACGCCCTGGTCTCCCCTCAGGCCCTGGTCAAGGCCCGGGGCCGTCTTCCCCTCCAGGTGGACACGCCCACCGCTTCTCCCACTTCCTTGCTCGCCGGCCCCTCGGCCCTGTTCTGGCTGGCGGGTCCCTCCCTCACCGAGCTCTACTGGGCGCCATTTACGCCCGCGGGCCCATCGCTGGGCTCCCCGGTTCGTCTGGCCGGCGGCATCAGTTCGCTACGCTTGCTGTACCCCGTTGGGCTGCTGGCGGCAGGGCCCGACGGCCTCCTGTGGTTCCCGCTGGATGGGGCCGGACATCCCGACCGGCCGCAGTCCGTTCCCCGCCCGGGGATGACGCTGGCCGACGGGGTGGTGCTCGCACCCGGCAGGGCGGCGGTGGTGGGAGCGGTGGCGGAACGTGGCTCCCTCCGCCTGGAGTACCTGGAGCTGGGGGAGGCGGCCCGGGTAACGCACCCGCTCCCCCTGGGGGAGTACCGCCTGGAGGAGCACGAACTGGTGACGCACATCCGCTGCGCCAGCGACGGCACGTGGATGTACCTGTTCGTGACGCGGCAAAAGAAGGACAAGGGCGATGTGAGCATCAGGAACTTCTGGCAGGCGTGGCCCATCACCGCGCCTCCGTCCGGGCCCGCACCCGGCCTCACCGAGCTGGCGCTCGCCCGGGTGGCCGACCGCCAGATCCTGTGGCTGGCAGAGCCGGAGCCTGCTCCTTACCCGCAGGCGGGAGCGGTGGCGGTGGCTTTCACCGCCGTCAACCGCGGTCCGCGCGGGCAGGACGAAGACGTGCTGGTGGCCGAGTTTCGCGGGGGCCAGCTGGCGGACTGCCAGTTCGCCGCCCTCACCCGGGGTGCCGCCGGCCAGCCCCGCCTGGTCCCCCCGCCCGCGGGTGGGGGACGCGACGGGGGCTATTTCCTCACCTGGGTCGACACTGCCGGTTGGGGCCGTTTCCGCCTGCGGCTCACGGCCTCGGTGCCCGCCTACCGGCAAGCCATGGCCAGGGTGCGGCCCTCCGACCTGATGGGGGCGCTGGGAGAAACCGCGGCCGGCATGTTTTTCTCTTATCTACCCTTTCTCTTCGCCATGGGCTGGACGGTGCCCGCCTTCCTGGTGCTGGTAGCCGTGCACGCCGTCGCCCTCAACTGGGCGGAACACAACCCGCGCCCCCTGGCGGTGGTGACCCTGGTGACTTACCTGGGGGTCAAGGCCTGGGTGCTCTGGAGGCTCCTCCACGCCCCCGTCCTGGCCATGCGGGCACCGGCGTGGGTAACGCCGGCCCTCACCCCGCCCGTCCTGGTCGGTGCGGCAGCGCTGGCCGCGATCACCCTTGCCCTCCGCTACCACAGAAGCGGCGGCGTGGTCGGGGTGGCGAGGTTTATCCTGTGGGACGTCCTGTTCACCTGCCTGTTCCTGGGCCCGTTCTTCCGGTGAAGCCTGCGGGCCCCGTGCCCCCACGGGTCCGACCGGATCAGCCCGCCTACCGGGTGCGGCCCGCCTCTTGCTGTGCGGGGCAGGACGGGCTAGAATAAAACCCCGGGGGGTATGTGGACGGTGCGAAGAATTCGCTGGCTTGGTCGTGCAGGTAGAACCACAATGGCCTTGATGCTGGTGCTGGTCCTGGCCGCCATCCCCGGGGCATGCCGGCCCCGGCAGCAGACAGAGGGGCAGGTGGCTCCCGAGTTCGTGCTACCCGACCTGGCGGGCAATCAGGTCAGCCTGTCTTCTCTGCGGGGCAAGCCGGTAGTGCTCACCTTCTGGGGGACCACCTGACCCGCCTGCCATACGGCTTTGCTGCAGTTGCAGCAGATACACGAAAACCTGGGCCGACAGGTGGTCGTGCTGGGGGTCAGCCTGGACCCGGAGAGCCCTCCGGTGGAGCGGTTCGTGGCCTCCCGCGGCCTCACCTTCACCATCCTTCTTGACCGGCGGGGAAACGTGGCCAACGCCTACCGCATCCGGGCCATCCCCACCCTGGTGCTCATCGACCACCGGGGCGGCATCCGGTATCGGCACGAGGGCTATCCCGGCACGGCGGTACTGACCCGGGAACTGCAACAACTCGTCGCGGAGGCAGGCAAGTGAACTGGCGGACGGGAAAGATCGTGCTCATCCTGGCCGTGCTCGCCGCGGGGCTGGGGGCCGCGCGCGGCGAACTGGCCCTCATCTACCGCAATGCGGTGACCCTGTGCCTGTCCTGCCTGGGGTTAACACCGTGAAGGTACCGGGGCGGCGCCGGGGCGCGGAGGTGACAAAGAGGCGCACCCTGTGGCAGTGGGTCTCCCTGGTGGCGGCCAACCTCTATGCCCTGCCGGTGTTGAAGCACCTGCCTTACCCCTTCCTGCACTGTTACGCCTGCCCGCTCGCCATCGGGGCCTGCCCCGTCGGCACCGTGCAGTACTTCCTGGCCCTGGGACGGGTGCCGCTTTTCACCCTGGGAGCGCTGGGGGCAATAGGGGCGTGGTGGGGGCGCCGCACCTGCGGCTGGCTGTGCCCTTTCGGCTTCCTGCAGGAACTGGGGCACCGCCTGGGGCGCCGGCTGCATCTGCCCGTGCTCCGGGTGTCCAACCGCCACGCCTGGACGCGATGGGCGGTGGCAGCAGTGCTGGTGGTGGCCCTGCCGGTCGCGTTACACGAACCCTGGTTTTGCAAGCTCTGTCCCGCGGGGACCCTAGAAGGGGGCATACCCTGGCTGGCCATCGATCCCGGGCTGCGGCAGATGGTGGGCGTCCTCTTCGGGATCAAGGTGGCCATCCTGCTCGGGCTGCTGGCGGCGGTGCTGGTGGTCAAGCGCCCCTTCTGCCGGTTCGCGTGCCCCATCGGGCTCTTCTACGGGTTGACCAACCGGTTCAGCCACCAGCACCTGCAGGTGGGCCCCCGGTGTACCGGGTGCGGGTGGTGCCGGGACCTCTGTCCCATGGACCACGAGGTGTGGCGGGATCCCCGCTCTTCCCAGTGCATCCTGTGCCTGGAGTGCACCCGGTGCCGGCACGTGCGCCTGGCCCAGCACGGAACGGAAACCGGCACGCCCTCGGCGCCGGGGCACCCCCTCACGGGGCCGTTCCGCCCGGGGGAACATGAGGCACCGGGGCCGTCCCGCACGGTGAGATGAGGCATGACGGGAGGGGCAAGATGAAGATAGAGTTGCTCTACAGCCCGGGTTGACCCCACGTGGACCCGACCCGGGCGGTCCTGCAAGAAGCTCTGCAAGAGATGAATCTCGCCGTGCCCGTAACCATGATACCGGTGGCTGACGCTGCCACCGCGCAGCGACTCGCCTTCCTGGGGTCACCCACCGTGCGGGTGGACGGCCTGGACGTGGACCCGGCCTTCCGCACCACCGCAGGGTGGAGCCTGGCCTGCCGCGTATACCCGGGTCCGGAGGGCCCCCAGGGCTTTCCCCCCAGGTCCATGGTGGCCAAGGCCATTTCCCAGGCCAGGGGACGTCAGATCACGCTGTAACCGGCACTGCGACGGGCGACCGTCCCCCGACCCCAGGGCGCCCCGTCCCAGGGGGCCGGTTGGGGGGTCCGGCGCTGCTCAACCGTGCGGGGCCAGGTCCTTGCGCGCTTCGCTCACCAGGGCGGCCAGGTTGACGGCACGGGAGGGGCTGACCGTGGAGATGGCGTGCTTGTAAATCATCATCTGGCGGCCCTCGTTGTCCAGCACCACGGTGAAGTTGTCGAACCCCTTCACCACACCCTTCAGCTGGAATCCGTTCACCAGGTAAACGGTAACCGGTACAGCTTCTTTACGCACCTGGTTCAGGAACAGGTCCTGGAGGTTAACTGCATCCTTGGCCAAAGGTTTCTGCCCCCTCCCGAGCTTCCTGACTTGCCTTTCCTTCTACGGGGCTCAGCGATTTCCTCCCACCATGTGTACGATCCGGGCGATACCCTCCTCCTCCCTATTCTCTCCCAGATCTATCCATCGCATGTCCTCTTCCCGTCTCATCCACGTGAACTGGCGGCGGGCGAAGTGCCGGGTGTTGCGGGCGAACAGGCGGCGCGCCTCGTCGCGGGTGGTACGGCCGTACAGGTAGTCGACCATTTCCCGGTACCCCAGGGCGCGCATGCTGGGTAGCTCCGGGCCGTACCCCCGCTCGAGCAGTCCCCTCACCTCGTCCTCCAGCCCGGACTCCAGCATACGATCGACCCTGGCGTCTATGCGCCGGTAGAGGATCGGCCGCGGACGCGTGAGCCCCACCACCAGCAGGCGGTAGGGACCGCGCTGCCGCCGGGAGGCATGGACGGAAAGGGGTATCCCCGTGACCAGGTAGACTTCCAGGGCCCGTACCATGCGGCGCACATCTCGGGGGTGCAGGCGCGCGGCCGTCTCCGGGTCCACACGCTTGAGCCATTCGTGCAGCGAGGCGGGCCCTTCCTGCTCCGCCCGGGCGTACAGTCGGGCGCGGACGTCCGCATCGCAGGCCGGAGAGGGAAAGTGGTAACCGGCCGTGACCGCCCGGATGTACAGCATGGTACCTCCCGCCAGGATGGGCAGGTGCCCCCGGGCGGCCACCTGGGGGACGATTTCGTCCACGGCCGCACGGAAATCGGCCACGCTCCAGCGCTGGTCGGGATCGCAGATGTCCACCAGATGGTGCGGGATCTCCTGTCGCTCCCGGAGGCTGGGCTTGGCGGTGCCGATGTCCATATAACGGTAGACCTGAGCGGAGTCCCCCGAGATGATCTCCCCGCCCAGCCGGCGCGCCAACTCCAGGGCGATCTCCGACTTCCCCACCGCAGTGGGACCACATATGACGAGCAGCAGCGGTAGCTCGCTCATCTCCGGCCGAAGTGTCTCTCCAGTTCCGCACGGGTGACCTTGAGCACGGTGGGTCGCCCGTGGGGGCATACCCAGGGATTGCGGCAACGGGCAAGCTGATCGACCAGGGCCTGGGCCTCCAGCTCGTCAAGGGGCTGGGTGGCTTTCACCGCCGCCCGGCAGGCAGCCGCTGCCTTGCGCACGCGCTCCTCCCGGTCGTCCCCGCCGGGTTCATCCAGTTCGTCCAGCAAGTGACGGAAGGCCTGCTCCTCCTTCCCCGTCGCCCAGGCGGGTACGGCGCGCAGGGCGACCGCGTCTCCCTCCCAGAAGTCCACATCAAACCCGGCCCGACCTACCTCCTCGCGGAAGGCACGCAGGACCTCCCTTTCCCGCGCACCCATGGGGATGACCAGCGGGATGAGCAGTAACTGGCTGCGTTCCGGTAATTCCGTGGTCTCGTAGAAAACCCGCTCGTGAGCCGCGTGCTG
>JACIYH010000107.1 GCA_014360055.1 Bacillota bacterium
CGCAACAGGCCGACCGGGCTATTCTCCTTCCGGGCCTCCGCACCGGCGCTGGTTCCCGCCACTCTGCTTCACCCCGTCAGCCGGGAAGAGGCATCCACTCTACAATTGACGGCCTCCTACGGCTGAAATCAACGCCTCCGACCTGTACGCTCACCCACCCTAGATTATCCATTCTAGGTGTATGCTACCACATCAGGAATCAGAATCCTGCTCCGCCACCGGTTGGCGGAGTCCCCCATACCGCGCCGTCCATGGATGGCCCAAGCCCCGACCCCCTGCGATTGCCTCAAGGGTCTTGACCGGCTGTTGACGCACCACAGAATGGCACACCAGTTCGTGATCGTGTTCATCACCCCGTGAACCTGGCCACTTACCAACTGGCCCAGTCCGGAGCGCCCGTACTCCCCGGGGCGAGTTCAGCGCATTCGCCCGTGCCCCGTGGGTGATCGCCGTGGAGGGCAAGCCAGCGGAAGGCGTCGGCGGACACCCCCCGCCCGTCCGTAGAGGCCGCGGCCGTTCCGCATCACCAGACGCAATCCCGTCGCTCAAAACTGATCTTGGTCGGCCCCCGGTCGGTATGGCCGCCTTCGAACTCCACCGTCAGGGGCTCCCGCTGCAACCTGGTAGCCAGGGCACCAGCGGTACTGCTGCAGCGCCTCGGCGCGCCGTCCGTCGGCCACCAGTGCCACCATCAGCAGCCGATGCAGGTCCTCCCTGCAGGGGTCCATCCCGACTGCCCGCCTCAGCAACGCCACCGCCTGCCCGTGGGCCCTCGCGGAAGCCAGGGACTAGGGGTTGCTGATCTCCAGCATGATACGGAGATCCTCCCGGGCCTCCTCCAGGGCCAGCTCCAGTTCACCCCGTGCACAGTTGAGAATCCTGCCCAGCCTGGCGAGCGCTACCGCTTCCTCCAGGCCGGCCCTGCCTCGGCCGTACGCCCCAACTGGTAAAGCATTTGACAAGCCTCCGCGCCAAAAGGCCGGGGTAAGGCACGTCGCCGATTGTAAGGAACGTACGTCCCTGCCTTGAATCTCCCGCCAGAATCGACTACAATTAGCCCTGGGCTCAGGGCCGATCCGTGCGGCCACGTTTTCCCATCGTCCAGGCGAGGTGACTGGCGCCGTGCCGCTGGCAAGAGCGCGCGTAACCAGCAAAGGGCAAATCACAGTCCCACGCGCAATACGTCGCCTTCTTTCTGTGAGGCGGGGCGACGAAATCGCCTTCATCACAGACAAGGACCGCGTATATGTCGAACGCATCCCCGGACCGATGACCGCCGACCGCGTCTTCGGGAGACTGCATCGTCCGGGTTCTCCCCCGGTTGATGCAGATGTGGCAAGGCACGAGGCCAGGCTGAAGCGAGTAGCTCGGCACCGGCCAGGTCCGGAGGAGCCCGCCGAGTGAGTTCGCAAGAACTCCGCCGAGAAAAGGCGCAGCGAGGCCACCGAGTGAACCCCCCCGACACCGGATGGCTCGACGCTAACGTAATCCTCCGCTTCCTGCTCAACGATCACGACGAACACAGCCCTCGTGCGAAAGCACTCTTTGAAGCAGCGGAACGGGGAAACGTCATGCTGAAGGTGCCACCCCACATCGTCTGCGAGGTGGTCTATATCCTGGAGAGCCAGGACTACCGCCGCGAGGATGTGTACGAAGCCATCCGTGACCTGGCGCAGATACGCGGAGTCCAGTTGGAGGACCAGGAAGCCGTCTTGCAGGCGCTTATTGACTACAGGGACAAGAAAGCCGACTTTGCAGACGCCTTGCTCGCCGCCATTGCAAAGGCCCGCAGTCACAAGGTCTTCACATTCAACAAGCACCATTTCGGGTGCCTTGACGTCTCCTGGAATGAACCACCACCTGTCACACCCCCACAGCAGAAGATGAGCCTTTAAGGTTGAGAGACGCCGGCCACTCCGTGCCCCGGCCGCAAATATGGTTGGAATCGAGGTGATTAGGATGCACGCCGGAGAACAACCCGACCGTCCCGCCGCCAACCACGGCGACCCTGATCGGGCAGATGTTGGCGGCCAGGCAGACGCTGCTTCGCGCCTGGCCGAAGAGGCCCAGAAGGCCGTCAGTTACATCGCCTCACTGTCAGCGGGGGACATGATCCAGTGGACCATTGCCGGCCTGGCGGAGAAGGCCTGGGAGCGAATGGGCCTGGTGGCCAACCCCGCTACCGGCAAGATCACGCGGGATTTCGAGGACGCCCGCCTGGCCATCGATGCCGTCGCCGCCCTGGTGGACCTGCTCGCCCCGCGCATCGACCCTGCCGGCCTCCGCCGCCTGCAGGCGCTGCTCGCCGACCTGCGCATCAATTACGCCGCCCAGCGCTCCCGCGCCGAATCAGCCCCACAGCAGGATACCGGCTCCCCTTCCGCCTGACCCCACCACGCACGACGACGCCGAAGACTTCCGCGAGTTCGCACTCTCCCTTTGGCGGGAACGCACCAGGCGGGGCTGATCCCTCGCGCATAAGCGGGGCCTCACGGCGCGGAGTCCTGCGGCTGTTGCGAGGGGCGTCGTGGCGGCTTGCTCCGGCGCGCGGTGTATGCCGCGTAGGTCATGGTCTTGCGCGTTCGGACATCGTAACCCCTCGCTTCGAGCGTTTGGGCCTCCGACCGCAGCAAGTCCGCCTGTTCCCGGAGCTCCGGTTCGCCTGCCAGGCACGGAAACGACTCCATCCTTTTGGAGGCGGCGGTCAGCGTTTCGATCGCGCCCCCCACATCCCCCTCGTCCGCGCGGCGGATGGCTTCCTCACGCGCTGCGGCGGCTTCCTGCATCAAGACAGCCTTCAGGGTCTCGGCATCCTCGTGAGTTGGGACCAGGGTGGGATCGCCCGTGCTCGAGACACCCACGCGGGTCCTGATGCGATGCTGCACCGCATCGGGAACCGACACGTATTCCAGCTCCGTCTCCACCAGTGCGTGCTCTCCTTCGGGGAGGGCCGGTACCAGCAGGCGCACCACCACCGATTTCGTCTCCCCGCTGTACATGTCCGGAAGCGGGATCAGGGTGGCTCTCCCATCCTGCCGACACGGATAGGCCAGCACGCCCGTCACCGCGACCCCCTCCGCAGGCCGCAGCCTCAACACCAGGGACTGGGCCACCGTGGCGAGCAGGCCAGC
This sequence comes from Bacillota bacterium, assembly GCA_014360055.1. Classification (GTDB taxonomy): domain Bacteria; phylum Bacillota; class Sulfobacillia; order JACIYH01; family JACIYH01; genus JACIYH01. The sequence continues at coordinate 3,132 of JACIYH010000107.1, forward strand.
CAGTTCCTCCCGGAACACGGCCGGGATCTGGTCCGCGTTCTCCACGTAGTAAAAATTGCCCTGTCCTGCGGTAGCGAGACCCACCATGAGGTCCTCGTCGAAGTCGTCTCCCACCCCGATGGTGGAAATGGTGAGTCCTCGTTTGACCTTCTGCCGGGCCACCTCGGCTAAAGCGGAGGCATCCGAGATCCCTACATTGGCGAGCCCGTCACTCAGCAGGATCACCCGGTTAACGCGCGCAGGGTCAAGACCCGATTCCACCTCCGCACATCCCGCAAGGAGGCCACCGCTCAGGTTGGTCGCGCCCCCGGGCTCAATGGCCGCGACCCGCTGCCGCAGGAAATCCTTTGATACGACCGCTCCCGACGGGACTACCACGTCCACCAGATCGTCATACACCACCAGCGAAAAGCGGTCCTGGGGAGACAGATGGTCGATGGCAAAGCCCACCGCCTTCTTAGCTTTGAGGAGCTTCTCACCCGACATGGAACCACTGCGGTCCAGTACCATCGCCAGGTTCAGTGGCGGCCGGGTGGTTGGCTCCCCTTGTCGGCCCCGCAACCGTATCAGCAGGTATAGTAATGCCCGTTCTCCACTCACCACGTAGCGCCGGCTCAGTCTCAACTCCAGGCCGATTGGCTCCTGTCCCGCGGCTCCCACGGTCGGTTCCATATGCGCTCCCCCCGCAGATGCGTCGTGCCGGTCATCCGGCCAGATTCAGTCTACCAGGTGTACCCCGTCAGCTGGCGTCGGACCACCAGCGCAGTCACGCGTGATAAGGGACATGGTAGAGCATGTCTGCCCTTCCCGTGAATCGCCCGGTAGACTCGAATACGATCAGCCCTGGGGTCGGAGCCCGGACACCAGTTCCACGCCGACACGGTTTCCACCACCGTTCGCTACGGATTGACATTTTGTGGTATGTATGGTAGGGTCTTCGCGGAGAGACAGCTTCGGAGGTGGAGCATGGAAACCGAGGTGCGGTACACGTATGCGGATTACCGGCGACTGCCTGACGACGAACGCTGGCAACTTATCCGGGGGAAGCTGGTGCGGGAGCCGGCGCCGACGCCGCCACACCAGTTCGTCTGCCTGGAGGTGGCCCGCGCCCTGATGGATGCCGCCGAGCCTTCGCCGTCCGAGGCACAGCACGAAGGTAGTCCCCCCCGCGTTGCCGGCCCGCAGGTCGAAGTTTACTCCCTGGAACACCGGGCCGGGGTGGTGCTCACCAGCCCCATTGACGTGGTGCTGTCCGAGGAGGACGTCCTGCAGCCGGACGTCATCTTCATCTCCCGCCAGCGCGAGGACATCATCACCTCGGAATCCATCAATGGTGCACCGGATCTGGTGGTCGAAATCCTCTCCCCCTCAACAGAGGCAAGGGATCGGGGCGTCAAGATGGAACTCTACGCCGCCCACGGTGTGCGGGAGTACTGGATCGTGGACCCCGCCTGCACGACGGTGGAGGTCTACCGCGCCCGTCCTGCGGATGCCGCGGGCCGTCCGGCGGAGGCGGCGGGCCCTGCAGCCAAGGCGGAGAGCACCTCCCGAGAGGAGCCGGGCAGCCTCGAGCCCGTCCTGGCCCTGCACGCGGTTTACCGGCCAGGTCAGATCCTCGCCACGCCTCTCATCCCCGGGCTCGCCCTGAACCCGGGCCGGCTGTTCCGCCGCTACCTGTAAGCGAGGCCGGGGTGTTCCGCCGCTACCGATAACCAAGGCCCGGCACTCACTGATCTTGGGGTTCGGGCTTGACCGGGCCCCTTACGTACCGGGTCCCCCTTCCGGTGCCCCGCCTCTCGAGCCATCCCTTCTGCACCAGGGCATTCAGGAATCTGCGCGATTGGGCAGGCGTCAACCCAAGAATCTGGCGGCAATCAGTTGCGGTCAGAAATCCCCTTTCCGCCACCAGGCGCAGCGCGGCCTCCTCGGGATAGGGCGGATGAGGCGCCGCCTTGGCGGCCCAGTCGCCCAGTTCCTCGATCACCGCGCTGTGCAGCCGGTATGTGCTCCCCCTGGTGCGGCCCAGGCGCACCAGCAAGCCCCGGTTCACCATGCCGTCCAGGATGTCGGCGGCCTCGCGGTCAGAACACTGGCACACACGGGCGGCTCCCGCCCGGTCTATCTCAGGATGACGGCGGAAATGATTGAGTACCAGCAGTTCGTCCAGAGAAAGCGACTTCCGCTGCTCAGCGCAGCGCTACACGAACCTGACAAAGGACGTGGCCACCTTGCCATTGCGCAGGATGACCTCTACCGAATCGGCAGTAGCACGTATCTCCGGCGGCTCCTTGCCCTGTTCCAGGCACACGCGGAACATCGTGTCCACGCCGATCCCAGCCCGTTCCACGTACCCCAGGCGTTCCACCAGCAGGGCCAGCGTCGGGTTCCGATGGTAGGCGCGGTGCCGGATGATGTTCTCGGGCGTGATATCTCCGGGCAGGCCTCCGGGACTGCTCACGGTCAGACGATCGGGGTGATGATACACGTAGATGGGTTCCACCCTGCTCAGGTCGCGGTGACACAGCGCGTTGAGCACCGCCTCGCGGTACACCTCGGGCGGAAACTCGGCGATCTCCACCCGGGCCATGCCTACCGGTACCGTGACCCTGCTGTTTCGCAGTTCGATCAGTTCCTCCAGGCGGCGCAGGGCGGGCACCAGTGGAAGCCTCTTATGCAACTCGCTCCACATCACGATTATAGGGCTGAACCGGCTGGAATGCAATGGAATAACGCGATCTTCCCTGACATAAACGCGTTACCGCACGAATTGGGGGCCCCTAAACGCGTTCCCGCGTACCGAGTCAGGGGAGGTCGGCACCCGGCGGGCCAGGCCGGTGAGTGTGGGTCAGGAGAGGCCGACGAGGCGGCGGAATTCGTCCTCGGTGAGGATCTTGACGCCCAGTTCGCGGGCGCGGTCGTACTTGGAGCCGGGGTTGGCACCCACCACCACGTAGTCGGTGTGGCGGCTCACGCTGCCCGAGGGCTTCCCGCCCAGGGAAGCCACCAGTTCCTCGGCCTCCTTGCGGCCCATGGTTTCCAGGGTACCGGTGAAGACCACCGTCTTACCCGCCAGGGGGCTCTCCCGCGCCGGGGCCGCGCGCCGTTCCTCCATTCTGACACCGGCCTTACGCAGCTTTTCCAGCAGCCGGCGAGTCTGCTCCTGTCGGAAGAAGGCCACCACGCTGGCGGCGATCTTGGGTCCGATTTCGGGGATGGTGGTCAACTCCTCCTGGCTGGCGGCCGCCAGGGCATCCATGGAACCGAAGTGATCGGCCAGGACGCGCGAGACCCTCTCCCCCACGTAGCGGATGCCCAGGGCGTAGATGAGCCGGTGCAGGGGGCTGTCGCGGGTAGCGGCGATGGCCTCGAGCAGGTTCCGCGTGGACTTGTCCGCCATGCGCTCGAGCTTCACCACGTCCTCGTACTTCAGGTAGTAGAGGTCGGCGGCGT
>JACIYH010000108.1 GCA_014360055.1 Bacillota bacterium
TCAGTCGTACCACCTCCCTCGCTAAATCGGCGACCCCACCTGGCGGCGGGCATGCGTCAGGCCCGCCGCGTGGAGGCCCGGCACGTGCGCAACCTTACCCGGGAAATCCGCCGCCTGGGCGGCAAGGTGTCGCCCGCTACCCGCATAGCATCCCCGGTGGGAACGGCCGTGGGCCGTACCCTGCGCGCACTGGGGGGCGAGGAGTTCCACGCCGCGTGGGCCCAGGAGATGATCGTGCAGGCCCGGCACCCATCGGAACGAGACCGCTTTCCCCGCGTTTAAGACCCCCGACGCAGTGGCGACACCCCGGGAATGGGAGGCGCACGCGAGGGGAAAAGGCAACTTCCGTCATGATCACCAAGTAGCGCTGCCAGGTGCGCAGGCGGGCGGCGGCACTGGAGCACGCGGGCGCCGTCAGGTGCGGAGGCGGGCGGCGGCAGCGTGGGCGGCCAGCCCTTCCAGGGCGGCCAGGCGGGAGGCCACGGGAGCAAGCAGCTTCGCACCCTCGGGGGACAGGCGCTGGTAGCTGACCACCTTCAGGAAGGTGCCCGCCCACAGCCCGCCCGTGAAGCGGGCGGTGCGCGCGGTGGGCAGGATGTGGTTGGGACCCGTGGCGTAGTCTCCCAGCGCCTCTGCTGACAGATCTCCCAGGAAGAGGGAACCGTAGTTCCGCAAACGGGGTACGATCCTGTCTGCAGCGGAAGCGTGGATCTCCAGATGCTCCGGGGCCACCTCATTGGCCAGCTCTGCCGCCTCCTCCAGGTCAGAAACCAGGTACACCGCGCCCCCCGTGTCCCACGCTTCTTTGACCACCCGGGAGGTGGGAAGAGCGGCAAGCTGGCGGTCCAGCTCCTCCATTACCTGCCGGGCCAGGGCCCGGGACGTGGTGACCAGGGTGGCCCGGGCCTGGGGGTCGTGCTCGCACTGGGCCAGGAGGTCGGCGGCGACCAGGACAGGGTCAGCGGTGTGATCGGCGATCACCAGCACCTCGCTGGGGCCGGCCAGGAAGTCGATACCCACCCGCCCGAAGACCTGGCGCTTGGCCTCTGTTACATAACGGTTCCCGGGACCCACGATCATGTCCACGGGGCGAACGGCCTCCGTCCCGTAAGCGAACGCAGCTACCGCCTGGGCGCCACCCATGCAGTAAATCTCGTCCGCCCCGGCGATCTCCATGGCCACCAGCGTATAGGGGTTAATGCCCCCGCTTCCATCCGGCGGGGAACAGGCGGCCACCCGCTCGACTCCGGCCTCGCGGGCGGGAATAATCCCCATGAGAGCGGTGGACGGCAACGGATGGCGACCCCCGGGGACGTACACACCCACCGACTGCAGGGGCAGCAGCCGGTGTCCCGCCACCACACCCGGCAGGATTTCCTCCTCAACCTCGGAAATGGCACCCAGTTGCAGACGGGCGTACTGCCGGATACGGTCTGCGGCGAACTCCAGGTCGTGGATTACCTCCCCGGGCACGACGGCGCGGGCAGCCTTCCGCTCTTCTTCCCCGACCACCGGAGAGGCACGATCGACCCCGTCGAAACGACGGGTGAACTCGCGCAGGGCCTCGTCCCCGCGCGCCCTGACCTGTCGCAGGATGTCCGCCACCGCGTCGCTGTCCGGTGACCGCTCCCCCTCTTCCCGTGCCGCAGGTGTCTTGAGAACCGCCCTTCCCACCCCTTGCCACCCCCGACCTTAAGGAATCTGATGGCCCGGTCCTATTGCCACCCCCGGCGACGCCGGTGGCGTCCCGGGCCCGGGGCCACGGGCTCCAGGCGAGGGCTACCGCAACGGGGGCACACCGGGGACCCTGTGTGCAGGTCACGCCAGTGTCCGGTATCTATTTGTTCGCCGCAGTCGGCGCACAGGGCACCGGCGATGTGGACAAAGGGGCCGCCCTGAATACGGATCGCCTTGCCATGGACCAGAGCCTCGGTTACTTTGGACCGTGCCGAGACCAGCACGCGCCGGAAAGTGGTACGGGCGACGCCCATGCGCTCCGCTGCTTCCTCCTGCTCGAGCCCCTCAAGATCTTTGAGTCGCAAGGCTTCCAGTTCATCGACGGTTAACTCCACCTCCTGGAGGTCGCGCAAAGGCACACCGGCGGGCTTGAAGTGCGTTATGTGAGGCAGGTGCTCCACGTACCGGCGGATGGGCGGTCTCGGCATATTATCATCTCCCCCGCCAGTTTAGCACTTGGCGCGGGAATGCGCACGTTTGCATCGCGTGCCACACTTTCCTGACGGCCTCTGAGGCCTCTCCGCCACGGGCCGGCCTCCTCCACGAGGGACCGCCGCCGGCAACCGTGGCGCAGTTCCTCCCGCAGCGCCTCGGCCTCCTCCCTCAAGCAGCGGGCCTCGTCCCCCGCTCCCCCATCGTCTTCACCGGCTGCCTTGGTGGGCTCCTCAGGCTCGGGAGCTCCGTACGCCACCCCGTAGTGGGTTGCGTACGGGCCCGGCCAACCGTACACGCCGGGGCCGTATCCCCAGGGACCAGGGACTACCCACGGCCCCCCGACAGCCCAGGGGCCAACCCGGGGCGCACCAGCCCACCAGCGCCGCCCGCCCCAACCGCACCTGCCCCAAACACCCCAGCCCGGCCCGGCGAACCTGCCCCAGCCACCCCAGGGTCCGGGACCCCCCTTCCAGAAACCGATGGCAGGCCGTCGTGAGCGACTCTCATGAAACAGGCGGCCCCACCCGCTCGAGCCCGGCATCGCGGGCGTACGGAAAGGCAACGACGGCCAGTCAGGCGCGGACAGCCGGGATCAGGTCAGCGTCGAAGGTGATGAACGGCCGCTCGAGGTCGGCCATGGCATTCACGATCAGCTCCACCAGACCGCCGTAATAGATGCCGCACTTCCGGGTAGCGTCGAAGTAGTCGAGCAGACCCCGTAGTTGACCCTTGCAGTTGGAGCAGGGGGCGCAGACATACTTGGGTACGGAAGCATCCAGTTCTCCCGCGAAGGCGTCCAGGATCTGTTTGAACTTCATCCGGCCCGCCACCCCGCTACGCCAGTCGGGGAAGTTGAGACCGTCCATGATCGCAAAGCCGCTGCCGCCCCCGCAGCAGTAGTTCCGGGTACCGCTCGGACTCATTTCCCGGAACCGAGGGGCGATTCTGCGCAGGATGCGCCGCTGAGGCTCAACGATTCCCATCAACCGCACGATGTTGCAGGGGTCGTGCAGGGTCACCGGGAAATCGTTGCGCTGCGGGTCCAGCCGCAGCCGCCCGCTGGAAACCAGGTGGTCCAGCAGGGTGAGACAGCTTTCGCGGGGGACGTTGAGTTCTCCACCCAGGATGCGGTCGGCCACCACGGTGAGGGCCTTGTGGGCATGGCCGCACTCGCCGATGACGATCTTCTTGACCTTGAGCTTCCTGGCCACTTCCGCATGCCTGAGGGCGATGCGGGCTAACTGGACGTCATCGTACCACACGCCATAGTTTACGGCGTCATAGCCTACCAGCTCGCTGGAAAGGGTCCAGCTTATCCCCGCCTTCTCCAGGATGATGGCGAACGCCTCCGGGTTTTCAGGCCAGGACAGGAACTCGCCGGCGTTGTGAATGAGGAGGATGTCGGCACCCTCTCTGTCGACGGGCCATGCGAACTTCATGCCCGTCTTCTCCTCCACCTCTTCCTGCATCAACTCGATGCTGTCCATGAGGGCTGCCGGACTCATGCCGGTGCTCGATCCGATCTTCAGTTGCTGGACGGTTCCCAGCCTGTGCAGTTCCGGGGGGGCCAGGCCCAACTCCTGACTGAACACCTTCCTGATCTCGCGGGCGATGAGGGCGTTACCGATGCCTATGGGGCAAACCTGCGCGCACCGCCGGCACAGGGTGCACCGGTACGCCAGTTCCCCCAGGCGGGCCACCGTACGCCAGTTGAGGTCGACGTCGGCGCCCTGAAACCCACTCCAGATCCGCCCGCCCGGGGCCACGTACTTCTTGATGATTCTCCTCAGCAACTCCGACCGGAAGGTGGGCCGGTAAATCTCCTGCCGGCCACTGGCCAGGTAGATGGGACAGGCCTCGGCGCAGGTCTGGCACTTGGCGCAGTAATCCAGGCGCAACATGAGAGGCCCGAGGAAGGTCCAGTTGTCATCGGCGGAAAGGAGCCTCCTCACGCCCTCCAGGAACCGGCGTACCAGTTGATCTTCCTCTTCCCGGTTCTGGGGATGGGGCAGCCGCAGGGCGGTGAACCCGTCCAGGGAATCGTCCAGCCGTTGCTTCTGGCTTTCCGTCAGAGAACGCAGGGGAGGCCGGCCCTCGGCGCCGTCATAGGGCGGCGGCAGGGGCACGAAATCGGCGGGATCGAGGCGGACCACTTGTCCGTCCGCTGCAGCCAGTTCGCGCATGGTGATGGCTTTCCCCATCGTTCACTCCACCTCGCGGGCCAGTTCAGCCCACGTCTTTTTCTTCCCGGGTTTGGATATGTGGGGGGCGGACCACCCCACCGGTCGGTTCAGGGCGGCGGCAACCTTTCGCTCGTATGCGGCCCCCAGGTTGGGACTGTCATCCCAGCGCACGTGATGGTAGGTGAACCACTTGCCGATGAAGTGGCTCATGTGGGTGAAGGGCAGGTAGACCAGGAACAGCCCGAGCAGTACCATTTCGGCGGCGACGGCATGCGGGACGGGGGTGGCGGGAGCCGCATCGAAAACTCCCCGCACGAAACCCCGGGCCAGGGCAAAGGACGGGTCGACGCACAGCCAGGTGACAAACCAGGTTACGGCGAGCGCCAGGATGAAGCCCAGGTTGAAATAGTCCGCCGGTGCGGTCAGAGACCGTAAATCCGGGTCCGTCAACCGCCTGGCGAGGACACCCACACCTCCCACAATCACCAGCAGCATGCCAGCAAGGCCGAAGCCGAGGGTGAGGTTGTGGAGCACGAGCGCGAGGTCCCCCGCCACCCCACCCACCACCAGCAGGACCAGGAAGACCGCCACGAAGTAGATGCCGAGGTGGAAGGGATAGGAAACCACCCACATCTTGCGGTTGTGCTGCCAGAGCCCCGCGTGCAGGAATATCTCAGAAAGCATAACCTTCAGGTCGCCCGAAAACGTCCTCTTCCGGGGCCGTTTCCACCAATCCGGCTCTTCGTAGTACGACCCACCGTAAGGCTTTCCCGCTTCGTGGGGGACGGGATACAGCTCCCACCGCAGGTGCATGGGGGCCCGGGAGTAGCGCACTGCCCTCACCGCCAGGCCCAGGGCAAACACTACCACACACAACAGGCAAAACCCCTGGGAAACAGACAATATCATCTACCCCCCGCTTCCGGCCGTGTCAGGTAGAACCAGAGAAATCCCCGCCCCCGGCCTACGCAGGGTCGGCACCGCACCCCAGGTACCCCAGCTCGGGAAACCACTTCACACCCGCCACCCGGCAGGCAGTCTGTACAGGACGCTGGGGGAACAGGACTGCAAGGCCACTCGCACTCATCCCCGTGACCCGGCAGATGTCCTTGACCCAGGGCGGCGATCCGAACATGGCGACGTGCTGACGGACGTAATACAGCACCTTCCAGTGATCTTCACTCAACTCTGGAATCCCTTCTTCTTTGGCCATTTGCCGGGCCAGTGCCTCATCCCATCCGTCCGGGTCGACCAGGAAACCATGCTCGTCCAGCTGCACCCTGGCCAAACCGTGCTCCAACAACTGCACCGGGTCTCCCTCCCCTGCCCGCCCTCTCTGCCGCCCGAAGGTCCGGGGACCCGCGCTCCCTGGCCTGGCCCGGGTCGGCCGGGGCATCTCTTGCACAATCATATCATACCAGCTGCGCCGGTATTGCACAAGATTCTTCGGCGTACCGGGCTGAAGATCCTCCTCAATGAGGGTGCAGGATGCCTCTTGGTCTTGGACGAGGTCTCCCCCTATGCCCTTGTGAAAGTCTGCTCGCTCACGCAACGGGAGCAAACTTCATGGTACACCTTTGCATTGACATCGCATCAGTGCGGGGATACCATGATTGCGAAAAGTGACAATCCCTTGTACTTCTTCGGCTTAAGGAAGGGAAACCATGCCCGACCAACTTGATCCCACCAGGCCGCTGTATACCATAAGCGTGGTGGCGGAAATCCTCGGCGTCCACCCGGAGAGCCTCCGGGAATGGGAACGACGGGGTTTCCTGAAGCCCGCCCGTCGCAGGGGTCAAAGGCTGTACTCAGACGACGACCTGCGTCGCCTGAGGTTCATTCAGAGCCTTACCGCTCAAGGCCTCAATCTGGCCGGCGTGGCCCATGTCCTCGGCCTCTACCCCTGCTGGTTCTTCAATGGGTGCCCCAGTTGCATGAAGCGCACCGACCGGGTCGGGTGCGCCAAACGCTGCTGGCGGGAAGACAATATGTACTGCACGGTGGCCCTTGACGAGCAACCCCCGTGCCATACCTGCCCTTACCGTCCCCAATCCTCTTGCACAAACAGCGCGGCCCGGTGAACTCCGGGCCGCCGGTCTTGCCGTGATTCCCAGCTACTCATACACAGCGCCACGGGGCGAGGC
>JACIYH010000109.1 GCA_014360055.1 Bacillota bacterium
GCCCCCTGTCAGGGAGGAGGTGTCCCTTGTGGATGCCGTCTTTCTGGCCGGCGGCCAGGGCACGCGCCTTCACCCCCTCACCGAAACCCTGCCCAAACCCATGGTGCCGGTGGCGAACCAGCCCTGGCTCGACCGCCTGGCCTCGGGTTGCCGCGCGCAGGGGGTAACGCGCATCCTGTGCACAGCCTGTCACCGCTGGGAGGTCATCCGGGACCATTTCCACGGGCGGGGGCTGGACGAGTGGATTTCCCTCATCCTGGAGGCAGAACCCCTGGGCACCGGTGGAGCCATCCGCAACGCGGCGATGGGCCTCAAAGAACCCTTCCTGGTTTTCAATGCCGACGTGGTGTCGAGTGCCGACCTGGCGGCCCTCTACCGCTTCCACCTGGAGAAAGGGGCGGCGGTAACCATCGCCCTCACCCCGGTGAGTGACCCCTCACCTTACGGGGTGGTGGACCTGGCCCCTGACGGCCGCATCAGGCGCTTCGTGGAGAAGCCCCGCCGGGAGGAGGCGCCCAGCAATTACATAAACGCGGGGATATATGTATTCGATCCCCGGGTTCTGAGCGTGATCCCGGGGGGACGGGCCGTTTCCGTGGAGAGGGAGACCTTCCCCGGCCTCATCGAGGCGGGGCTCCCGGTGTACGGATTCCCCGTGGTGGGGTACTGGAACGACCTGGGGACACCCGCCGGGTACCTGCAGGTGCACCGGGACATCCTGCAGGGCCGCGCCACCATCCCCCTCCTGGGGGTACGGCAGGGCGGGGGCTGGGTCGGTGAGGGCGTGACGGTGGAGCGCGGTGCCCGTCTGGTTCCCCCCTTTGTCCTCGGTGACGGCTGTCGCGTGGGTAAGGCCGCCCAGGTGGGCCCCTGGGCGGTGCTGGGCCCCCGCGTGAGGGTGGGGGAGCGTGCCCGCCTGCAGGACACCGTGGTGTGGGCGGACGCCATCGTGGGCGACGGAGTATCCCTCGACCGGGCCGTGGTGGGTTACGGCGCCGTGGTGGAGGACGAGCGCACCGCCGCCGTGGGCGTCATGGTGCGCTGTTAGCGCCGCGCTCGCCGCAACCCGTGACCGGCGTGGGCTTCACCGCCCCCAGCCGGCATGGCACTCGAGGCAACCGAACGCATAGGGACCATCGTCCGTTGCCGGCAGTACCCTTGCTCCAACCGGTCCTCCGGGCTGCCGCTCACTGCGCCGGGCCCGCCGGGAGTGCAACCCCCGCGACGGTGAGAGTGACGGCGAGCACCAGGCTGTAAGCCAGGTCGCTGGCCAGGGTGATGGCCGTGGTCAGTGGTCCCAGGGCCCAGGGCGCTGGCCCTAACCCAAGGGCGGGGAAGCCGAGGCCCCATCCCGTCCAGATAACGGCGGTGTTGACAAGGGCCAGCCAGGCAGCCCCCCGGCTGCGCGCTAGTAAAGGTAGCCACCAGGGGCGGGCGAGCTCCACGAGACCCGCCCAGACCATGCCGATGGCCAGGTGGAGGAGAAAGCCCGTAGCGGCCACCGACCACGAGATCGTGAAGGGTACCATCTCCCCGCCGAGCAGGGGTCTCGCCAGGATCGCCCAGAGGTCGTAACGGGCCCAGCCAGCGGCGACCGCCCCCTGCAGGATCAGGTCCTTGGCCACGATGCCCGCCGCCCCGCCCAGCAATATCCGGCCTGTTCCCAACGCGGCCCCTCACCTCCCAACAGTCCCTCTCCACCCCGGATCACCTTTCTCGCCCCGCACACCTTCCGGCAAGCACGCCCGCCCGCCCGGCACCGCCTCGCGCCGGGGACGCTGCCGGCACCGCCTCCCCGCCTCGCCTTTATGGTTCCCAGCGCCGGGGTCCACCTCTGCGCCGTGCCAATGCGTTTCAAGACGGAGAGGAAAGGCACCGGGCCACGGCGTATCGTTTCAGTACGGCTCAGGGAGAGGGAGATGCGGCCGTGCGCATCCTCGTCCTTTGCGGTTACAGGCTTCATCGGATCACGAGTGGTGGCGCGGTTGGCGGAAGAGGGTCATGAGGTGGCGGTATTCCACCGTGGTTCCGCCAGGAGCCCCTTGCCGGAAGGGGTCGCACGCATCATTGGAGATCGGTGCCGGCTGCAGGACCACGCCTCCTCATTGCGTGCCCTGGCGCCGGACGTGGTGCTGGACATGTACGCCCTGTCGGAGAGTGATGCCCGCGCTGCCATCTCAGCGTTGACAGGAGTGGCCAGCAGGCTGGTGGTGGTGAGCAGCCAGGACGTATACCGCGCGTATGGCCGCCTGATCGGGCTGGAACCGGGAGAGACTGAGCCCGTGCCCATCGGTGAGGATGCCCCTCTGCGGAAGAAGCTGTTTCCCCACCGTGGGCAGGCGCCGCAACTTCACGATTATGAGAAAATCCTGGTGGAACGTGTCGCAATGGGCGCGCCCGGGATAGCGGCAACCGTACTTCGTCTTCCCATGGTGTACGGACCCGGCGACAGACAGCACCGCTTTCGGCCCTACCTGGAGCAGATGAGGTAGGGAAGTCCGACTATCGTACTTGACTGCGGGATGGCGCGGTGGCGCGCATCGATGGGTTACGTCGAGAACGTCGCTGCCGCCATCGCCCTGGCGGTGACACGGGAGCAGGCAGCGGGGCGGATCTACAATGTGGCGGAACCACGGGCCCTGTCGGTGGCGGAGGGGTAGCCCTGCTGGGTTCTGCCGCAGGCTGGGACGGCGAGGTCGTCATGGCCCGTGAGGACCGAGTGCCCCCTGATCTCCGTACGGAGTTGGATACGCGCCAGGACCTGGTGGTCGATAGCACCCGGATTCGTGCCGAATTGGGTTACCGCGAGGTGTGCTCCCTGGAGGAAGCGGTCCGTGCGACCGTTGCCTGGGAATTGAGCCAGAGGTCCCCCTGACCTTTCGTTGCCAGACGCCTGGCAATCGCTGGGGCGCCGGCTGACGGGATTGCCTGCGAACGGAATTGCCGCGCGGCCGGGACTGTCAACGTACTGTTCATGCGGCGGGCTTTCGGAGTGTCAGAGTACTGTCTGTCCGGGTCCCCGGTGCGGCCTTGTCCCCTCCGGTGGCAGCCGACCCCGCCGTGCAGCTTAACATAACTAGGTTTCCCCCCGCTTATGGAAACCGCAGGGTATCCTGGGACTGCCCGCCGGGCTCCGGTAGCGACCCCACTGTCACCATACTGTCACTCATCCCCCCAGGACGATCAGGACTTTGACACTCCTGGGCGGCCTCTGACAGTCAACCTACTGACGCTGCCGCCAGCGCCGGTGTCTCGACCTGCGCCACGGAGGGCGGTGCGTCTGATTTAGCCGCCTGCAGTAGAGTCGCCCTCCGCAGCAGAGTTTTCGGGGTGCTTCGACTGGCCATGGCGTACGGACGTGCGACTGTCAGAGCCTTGTGACCATCCTGCGCTTCTGAGTCGCATAGCCGAGCTTCTCATGGAAGGTGAGAGGGCCGTCGGGGAACTCCCAACTGTCTACTTCCATTTCGGTTGCCCCCTGCTCCTGGGCCCAGCGGTGGGCCGCTCTCACGAGTGCGGTGCCCAGTCGCTGGCGCCGGCAGGCCGGGAAGACGAACAGGCTTTGGAGATGGGCGTATCTTCTTTGCACGATCGCCGGGTCTTCTTCGGTCTCGTGCAGATGAACCTCGGCGAAACCGACCACGCGGTCCCCCGCGGAGGCTACCAGGATGATAGCGCCGGGGTCGCCCAGGATCTTGCGGATCCCGTGTAGGAGTCGATGGTCCACCCGAGCCACTGGCCGGAGGCGGGAGGGAATGGCTGCGGCGTGGAAGTTGTGGAGTTCCAGGTACATCTCGGCCAGGGCGTCGATGTCTGCTTCTTCTGCGCGCCTGATCCTGTCTTCCATGGTGTCGCCCCCTGCAGCGTAGCTCCACACCCTTGGTGCCTCGGTGTTCACAGCGGTGCCTGTTGCCCCTGATTTGCTCGTGGACCTCGTTCACCCTGTCCGTGAGCACCTGGTCCTGCAGGTCGTGTCGGTACTCAATGGACGCCAGTTCGTTGTTCAAGTTGAACAGCCGCCGATCGGCCCTCTCGACCTGTCCGCACGGGTCCGACATGGGCAAAGTTATCCTCGGGGGCAGTGTTTTCGCGGTTGGATCAGAGGGGGAGGGTGATCCCGAGGCCGCGGTCAAGGGCCCGGCGGTAGACGGCCTGGGCCACGGCCATGTCCTCGATGGCCAGCCCCAGGTTCATGCTCATGATCCTCTGGGAGGGGTGGGTGCGCGCAGGCTTCTTGCCCACCACCACCTCTCCCAGGTCGGCGTGGGGGTCGGGGCACCCCCCGAAGTAGCCTGTCTGGCGGTAGTAGAGGTACTGGGCGGCGTCGTCGGTGACGAAGTAGTCCACCGCGTGCGTGCTCGCGGGCGTGAAGTAGGAGTCGAAGTCCAGGGGTACTGCGAGCACTCCCGGGCTCAGCCAGTCGGGTGTGATGACGGGGGTGGGATGCTTCAGGATGGGGCCCGCGGTGACCACGATGTCGCAACCCGCCACGGCATCGCGGGGGGTGTCGACCGGGATGATGCGGATCCCCGTGGCCTCCTCCATTTCCCGGGCGTAGGCGTCCCGGCGCTCGGGGACGATGTCGTAGGCGCGTACCTCCCGGATGTCGCACACGTGGCGGACTGCCTCCAGGTTGGCGCGCCCCTGCACGCCCAGGCCCAGGATGCCCAGCACCCGCGCGTCCTCGCGGGCCAGGTACCTGGCGGCCACGGCTGTGGCGGCGGCCGTGCGTGCGGCTGTGATCCAGGTGCAGTCCATGACCGCCCGCGGGATGCCGGTGTCGGGATCGTTGAGTATGATGAGGCCGGTTATGTACGGCAAACCGCGGGCCTGGTTCTGAGGATAGCCGGAGACCCACTTCATCCCCGCCGCGCCCAGGCGGCTGAGCCAGGCGGGCATGGCGTGGATGAAGGCATCGCCGGCCGGGTGCAACCCGGGCTTGGGCGGCACCTCCACGAAGCCCTCCCCCTTCTCCCGGAAGGCCCGTTCGACCAGATCGATTACCTCGGCCATACTCAGGCCCACACGCTCCACGTCCGCGCGGGAGAGGTACAGCAGATCGCCCAAGCCAGCACCTGCCATGTGTCACCAGCCCTTTCCGGCTATCTATAAGGTGGGTCACCCCGTCCTCCCATTCGACTGCCGTCGCCGGTTCCCCTGCCGGCCCGGTGGGAACACCAACTGGCTGAGGGAAGTGCCACCGCACCTCGCTCCGCGGCTGGGGGGCGTGCTATGATCGGGAAGGGATGGTGGCTGCCGGTGGCCCTGTGGCTGCGTTTTACCGTAGAGGAGAGTGAACACGGGATGCGGCTGGCGTCCGCCCTGCGCAGCCGCGGTGCTTCGCGGGGGCTCCTGCGGCGCCTCAAGCGGCACGGCGAGGTCACCGTGAACGGTTGGCCCGTCCGTCTGGACCATGTCCTCCATAAGGGAGAGCGGGTGGAGGTCAGGGGACGCGCAGGGCACAAGGCGGTGGCCGGCGAGGATCTCCCCCTCGAGGTGGTGTACCGGGACGAGCACCTGCTGGTGGTGAACAAGCCAGCGGGGATGCTGGTGCATCCCGCCCACGAGAAGACGGGCACTCTGGCCAACGCGGTGGTGGCCTGGCTGGCGGCACGGGGAGCAGAGGCGGTGCCCCGTCCCGTCAACCGCCTGGACCGGGGCACCTCAGGGCTGGTGGTGTTTGCCCTGTCACCGGTGGTGGCCCACCGTCTATGTCTCTCGCGCGAACGGGGAGAAATGAGGCGGGAGTACCTGGCGCTGGTGAACGGGGTACCGGCCCGGGCAGAGGGAGAAATTGCGGCGCCGGTGGGCGGGAAGCCTGCCGTGACCAGATACCGCGTCCTGCGCCGCTGGGAAAATGCCAGCCTGCTCCTGGTGACTCCCCGCACAGGGCGGCTTCATCAGATACGCGTGCACCTGGCCGGGCTGGGGCACCCCCTACTCGGTGATACCCGCTATGGGACCGGGACGGGCACCGGGGCCGTGCGGGCTGAGCGGCCTGCGCTGCACGCCTGGAGGCTGAGTTTTCCCCATCCCGTGGACGGGAGGCCCTTATGCTTGCGGGCCGCCATCCCGGACGATTTCCGGTCGCTGATGGGGCGGCTGGGTCCTCCGCCGGAGTCTGGGCAGCCGGCGCCCCACCCGTAGGGGGGTAGGACCGGGCCCGTGCGGGGGCACGATGGCGCCGAATCCTTCGCCGATGACTTCGGTGGCATCCTGGACCACCATGAAGGCACCGGGGTCCAACTGACGGACCTGCTGCTTCAGGCGGGCCAGTTCCCGACGACTGACGCATCTTCGACACTTCCAGCAATAGCCATCAAGAAACCATTGCGGCTGTTCATTTCCGGCTCCGGGACCGCGCCCTTTTGCCACTACGCCGGTCAGCCGAGCCCCCGCCCTTGGG
>JACIYH010000011.1 GCA_014360055.1 Bacillota bacterium
CCCAGGGGGCACAGTGCAGCCCCGCCCTCACCATCACCCCGAATTCGGCATCCAGCCACTCCGCCACCAGGGCGGGGTCGACCACCCCGTCCGCGGTGACCGCCTCTGCGGTGGCCCCCCGTGCGGTGGCCCCACCTGCGTCGGCCCCAGCACCCCGGCCAGCCCGGGCGGGGGAAGCGGTCGTGGCGGCGCCACCGGGGGCGCGCACGTTGAAGGAGACGACCGCCACTCGCGCCTCCGGGTCCCGGGGGCCGTACACCTCCACACCAGGGATGGCCTGCAGGCCACGGAGCAGGCGCCTGGTGACGTCGACCTCGTGCCGGCGGATGCGCTCGACCCCGGTTTGCGCCACGTAGTCCACCGCCGCCCCCAGGCCGGCCAGCCCCACCCCGTTGAGGGTGCCGCTCTCGTAGAGGTCAGGCAACACCGGCGGCTGTTCCTCCAGGTGGGAGAAACTGCCGGTCCCCCCGCGCACGAGTGGCCGCGGGGTCAGGCCTTCCCGTATGTAGAGTCCCCCCGTGCCCTGGGGCCCGAGCAGGCCCTTGTGCCCCGTGAACGCCACCAGGTCGAGGTCCATGGCCGTCACGTCCAGCGGCAGGCAACCCGCCGTCTGGGCCGCGTCCACCAGGATGAGGGCACCGTGCTCGTGGGCCAGGCGGGCGGCCTCCGCTACCGGAAGGATGGTTCCCGTCACGTTGGAGGCGTGGGTGAGTACCACCAGGCAGGTGCGGCCTCCCGTACCGCTCCCCGCGCGGGGCCCTGTACCGCACGTTACACCGTGTGCTCCACCGCGCCGGGTGGCCTTCCGGAGCGCCCGCCGCAGGTCATCCAGATCGAGGTGACCCTCCGGCGTGCAATGCACCCGGGTTACCTCGACCCCCCTCCTGCTGAGATCATAAAGGGGACGGGCCACCGCATTGTGCTCCATGCCCGAGGTCAGCGCGCGGTCACCCGGTTCGAGCAGCCCGTACAGGGCGAGGTTGATTCCCCAGGTAGCGTTGGGTCCAAAGACTATGCGGCTCTCGTCGCGGACTCCTAGCAGGCGCGCCACCGCCTGGCGGGCGGCAAACACCGTCCGGGCGGCAGCCACCGCCTGCCGGTGGCCGGATCGGCCGGGGTTGGCCCCCGACTCCGCCAGGAACTCCACCATGGCGCGGGCCACGGCAGGAGGCTTGGGCCAGGAAGTGGCGGCGTGATCGGCATATACCAGCCGCTGTCCCGCGGGCACCCGGCCCGCCCGGGGGGTACTCATCCCGCCCCACCCCCCGGGGCGTCAACGGCAAATACCCCCGTGAGGGCGAGACCGGCCCGCCTCGCCAGCTCAAGCACCCTTTCACGGTAGGCCGGTGCGAAAGCCACGGCCAGGCCGCAGGCGTCCGATATCCACCTCGGCGTGGGAATGAGGCTGTGGGGAATCGCCGTTGCGCTCAAGATTCCATCCAGTTTGAGCGCTTGGTGGGTGTTGGAAAACACGGCGCACAGGCGCTTCCCGCCGTTTTCCGCGCGTGCTCGCTCCATGACACTTCATTATATCACGGTGACCCGCCGGTGGTGGAAGGCCGGCGCGCTCAGCGGCTCCTGATCCAGGAGATGGCGCGTTCGAGACGGCGCACGGTCTCTTCCCGGCCGAGCAGGGCCATGATGTCGAAGAGGCCGGGGCCCACCGTACGGCCGGTGAGGGCCAGGCGGGTGGGATGGATGATCTGGCCGGCACCAATCCCGCGCTCTTCCGCGAGGGAACGGTAGCAGTGCTCCACGGTAGCCGCGTCCCAGTCGGGCAGGGACCGCAGGCGCTCCAACGCCGCTTGCAGCAGGTCCGCCACCCCCGGCCGGGCGAAGTGCCTGGCCACGCCCTTCTCGTCGTAAGTGAAATCGTCCGTGAAGAAGTAGCGGGTGGCCTCGGGGACCTCGGACAGGGTGCGCACCCGCTCGCGCATGACCTCCATGATGCCTTCCAGCCACCGGCGGGTGGCGGGGTCCGGGGGCGGCGGCGGGGCGTCGTGGGGCCCCGCAGCAGCCTCCGGGCACGGCAGGGCGGCCCCCGGGGGCACGTTGGCGGCGGGGGGGTGGGCGGGGAGGAGGCCGGCCCCGCGCCAGAAGGGCAGGGCCCAGTCCACCAGCTGGGCAGCAGAGGCCAGGCGCAGGTACTGGGCGTTCATCCAGGTGAGTTTCTCATTGTCGTAAATGGCGGCACTCTTGGACACCCGCTCCAGGGAAAACTGGCGGATCATCTCGTCCCGGGAGATGATCTCCTGCCCGCCCTCGGGAGACCAGCCCAGGGTGGCCAGGTAGTTCACCAGCGCACCGGGGAGGTAACCGCGCTCGCGGTACTCGTGCACGGCCGTGGCGCCGTGCCGCTTGCTCAGCTTGCTGCGGTCGGGGGCCAGAATCATGGGCACGTGAGCGAACTGGGGGAGGTCATAACCCAGAGCGCGGTAGAGGAGTACCTGCTTGGGCGTGTTGGAGAGGTGCTCTTCGGCACGGATGACGTGGGTGATCTCCATGGTGGCGTCATCCACCACGCAGGCGAAGTTGTAGGTGGGCATGCCGTCCGACTTCACCAGCACCCAGTCGTCGAGCACGGCGTGCTCGAAGGCCACATCTCCCCGCACCAGGTCCCTCACCACGGTGACGCCCTCCAGGGGCGTCTTGAGCCGCAGCACGGGCCGGCGGCCCTCCCGCACCAGGGCCTCCTCCTGGGCCGGGGTGAGGTCGCGGCAGCGGCGGTCGTAGCGGGGAGGAAGCCCCCGCGCCAGGGCCTCCTTCCGGCGTTGCTCCAACTCCTCGGGGGTGCAGTAACACCGGTAGGCGTGGCCGGTCCGCAGGAGGCGCTCGGCGTGGGCGGCGTAGAGGTCGAGCCGCTGGGACTGGAAGTAGGGACCGAACGGGCCCCCCACCTCGGGGCCCTCGTCCCAGTCGAGCCCCAGCCAGCGGAACGCCTCCAGCATGGGCCGCACCAGTTCATCCCGCGACCTCTTGACGTCGGTGTCCTCCATGCGCAGGATGAATTTCCCGCCGTGGTGACGGGCGAACAGCCAGTTGAAGAGGGCGGTACGCGCGCCCCCTATGTGCAGTTCCCCCGTGGGACTGGGAGCAAAACGCACTCTTACCAGCCGTAACACCCCCGTTACAGCTCGCACCGCGCACTTCGCTTGACGGCCCCGCCCCCGGGGCCGCCGTCACCCGGGGCACCGGAGCCGGGCTGCCGGGAAGGCAAGGGGGGCCGGGCCGGGCCGGTCTGGCCCGGGGCCGCCGCCCCCCTGCTCTGGACCGGCTGCGGTCAGATTTCGCCGCAGCGCCTCAGCAGTTCCTCCCACTTGCGGTCGACGTGTGCCTGGATCTCGTCGATGAGGTGGCGGTTCTCGGGGCGGAAGAGGTGGCGGAAGCGGCCCTGCATCTTGAGCCACTCCTCCACCGGCTTCTTCTGGCGGGGCTTGTAGGTCAGCCGCCACTTACCGTGGTCCACCTCGTACAGGGGCCAGTAGCAGGTCTCGACCGCCACCCGCGTCACCTCGATGGTGAGGGAACCATCGTGGCGCCAACCCCGCGGGCAGGGGGCGATGGCATTGATGAAGGCGGGTCCCTCAGCATCGAACGCCTTCTTCATCTTGGTGACCAGGTCGTTCCAGTGGCTGGGGGAGACCTGGGCGACATACGGGATGTCGTGGGCCGCCATGATGGCGGTGAGGTCCTTGCGGTGCCCGCGCTTGCCCGGGATCACCTCACCGGCGGGGGTGGTGGTGGTCTCCGCCCCCAGCGGCGTGGCGCTGGAGCGCTGAATGCCCGTGTTCATGTAAGCCTCGTTGTCGTAGCAGACGTACACGAAGCGGTGGCCCCTCTCAGCCGCACCGGACAGGGACTGGAACCCGATGTCGAACGTACCGCCGTCCCCGCCGAAGGCAACGAAGCGGAACTCACCGGGGACCTTCCCCTGCCGCTTGAGGGAGCGGTAGGCCGCCTCCACCCCCGAGATGGTGGCGGCCGCATTCTCGAAGGCACTGTGGATCCAGGAGCACCGCCAGGCGGTGTACGGGTAGATGGCGGTGGCCACCTCCAGGCAGCCGGTGGCATTGGCGGCCACCAGGGGGACGTCCAGGGCCTTCAGCGCCTGGCGCACGACGATGGGCGCCCCGCACCCGGCGCAGAGGCGGTGCCCTCCCGTGAGGAGTTCGGGCTGGCGGGACAGTTCTTTCAGGCTGGGCATGACGTATTCACTCCCTCACGCCGAGGTATGTCACCGGCTCGGTGACCCGGCCCTCGTCCTTGATGCGCAGAAGGTCGCGGAACACCCCTTCGATGTCCTCCAGGGACACGTCCCGGCCGCCCAGCCCGTAGATGTAGTCCACCACCAGCGGACGCCGGGTCCGGTCATAAAGGGCGGAGCGGATGTCCCCGAAGAGCGGTCCCCCCAGGTTGGAGAGACCGTCGGCCCGGTCCATTACACCCACGACCCGGGCCGACCCCAGGGCGTCGCCGATCTCCCGCCAGGGCCAGGGCCGGAACACCCGCACCTTGAGGACACCGGCCTTGATACCCTGCCCGCGCAGCGAATCGGCCACTGCCTTGGCGCTGCCCGCCGCGGAGCCGATGGCCACCACGGCCACCTCGGCATCCTCCAGGCGGTGCGCCTCGAAGAAACCGTATTCGCGCCCGCTGAGGCGGCCGTACTCCTTCCCCACCTCCAGGATCACGGCGGGGGCACGGCTCATGGCGTCGGCTATCTGCCGCCGGGCCTCGAAGTAGGAATCCTGCAGGGCGAGGGCACCGTAGGTCACGGGGTGTTCGGCGTCCAGGAGCGGGTAGCGCGGGGCGAACTCCCCCACGAACGAGGCCACCGCTTCGTCGGGCAGGACCTCCAGGTTCATGAGGGAGTGGCTGATCACGAATCCGTCCTGGCAGACCATCACGGGCAGGCGGACGTCCGCGTGCTCGGCGATGCGTACGGCCTGGATGGTGTTGTCGTACGCCTCCTGGGCATTCTCGCTGTAAAGCTGGATCCACCCGGAATCACGGGCCCCCATGGAGTCGGAGTGATCGCAGTGGATGTTGATGGGGGCGGAGAGGGCCCGGTTCACCACCGGCATCACGATGGGCAACCGGAACCCGGCCGCGATGTAGAGCATCTCCCACATGAGGGCCAGACCCTGGGAGGAGGTGGCGGTCATGGTGCGGGCCCCCGCGGCGCAGGAGCCCACGCAGGCAGACATGGCCGAATGCTCGCTCTCCACGGTGACGAACTCCGTCTTCACCTTGCCGTCGGCCACGAAGGTGGAAAAGTACTGGACGATGTCGGTCTGCGGAGTGATGGGATAGGCGGCCACCACGTCCGGGTTGATCTGCTTCATGGCCATAGCCACGGCCTCGTTGCCGGTCAGGGCCAACTTCTGCTGGGTCACTGCTTGCACGGCCATCTCACTTCACCTCGGTGACTTCCTCTTCGGGGACCATCTTGATGGCCTTCACCTTGGGCGGGCATTCCTGGGCGCAGATGCCGCAGCCCTTGCAGTGTTCGAAGTCGAACTCGGCGATCTTGCCGTCCTTCACGATGATGGCCCCGTCCGGGCAAAACACCCAGCACAACAGGCACTGGATACACTTCTCCTGGGACCACTCCGGACGCAGGGAACGCCAGTCCCCGGTCTGGTAGCGGGTGGCATTACCCGCCTGCGTGATGACCGCCCCCGTGGGCATCTCCTTCCACCCCAGGATGCGGTCCGGCCCGGGCTCCTTGTTCATTCCCCCCTGACCTCCTCGTATCCCCGACGGATGGCTTTGACGTTGGCGTCCACCAGTTCCGGTCGGTTGCGGAATTTGTGGTGCAACTGCTCTTCGGTGACCTGGAGGAACTGCTCATAGGCGATGAGTCCCGCCGCACGCATTAAGGCACCCATCATGGGGGTATTGGGGATGTCCCTCCCCAGCGTGTCCAGCGAAATGCGGCTGGCATCCACGGTGAACACCTTCCCCTTGCCGGGGGGCAGCTTCAGCCGTGCCCGCATCTCGGCCGGCTCCCGCGCCGTATTGATGAGGATGACACCGTCATCGGGCAGGCCGGCCGTCACGTCGCTCTTACCCACCAGGGTGGGGTCGAGCACGATCACCACACGCGGGCTCTTCACACCGGAGTACACGTAGATGGGCTCATCCCCGATGCGGTTGAAGGCCAGCATGGGGGCCCCCATCCGCTCGGGACCGTACTCGGGAAAACCTTGCACATACTTGCCCGCCGCTGCCGCCGCCTCTGCCAGCAATACTGCCGCCGTCTTGGCACCCTGTCCACCCCGCGCGTGCCACCGGATCTCTGTCGTGGGCACCGGCCTCACCTTCCTCTTGACGGAATTATCTCCAATTTCCGCAACAACGCTGAGACCGGGCACATGCGGCCCGGCCCCCCCAGGACCCACCAATCTCTATGGTACCTGCTTGTCCCCCGTCCCGTCAAGGAAAACACCAGCCCGCCACGGCCGGGCGGCGACTCGCGGCGGACGCTTTCCCCGGCGTTAGGGGATGCAGAAGCCGAGGGCGGCGACCATGAGCAGCCCGGGGATACCCAGGTAGCCCACCGCGAGTGCGGTGGCCGGGTTGAGCGGAAGGTGGAGTCCGAAGAGGGCACCCGCCAGGTTGACGGCCCAAAGCGCCAGCCCCCCGAGCACCGCCCGGCCCACTGCCACCCCCACCCAGCGCAGGGGCCGGTAAAACAACCTAACCACGACGTACAGCAGGAGCAGGCCGAAACCGTAGGCGGCAAGAATCTGGGGGTCCATGTCCCACCCTCCCGCCCTACGCTATGCCGGCCCCTCCGGTAACAGAACTACCCGGCGATCCTCCCCTGCCTGGCCAGCCTCAGCAGGTACGAGTACCGCTTTTGCGCCGCCTCGAGGAGGTAACAGGCGTGATCCACCAGGTCGGGGTCAGAAACACTTTCGAAATAAGCCTGCGCCGCCTCAAGCTCGCGTTGGGCCTGCCACACCAGTTCGTCCACGGGGGGATTGCCCGCGGGCTCGTTTACGGGCGAACCATCCCTGCTGCCGGTCCGGAACAAACTGCGCAGCCTGTCCCAGGGCTGTCCCACGTCACCATCTTCCTCCCGAAGACCGCACCGCCCCCTACTCTATATGCGGGGCGTCTTCCGGAGGATATTATCCTTCTGGTAAACAATTTCCATGTATTCCGCACTGTGCAGGGCTGCCCCGGATAATCCAGGGGACCGCCCCGCACCGTGGCGCGCCCCGTCCCGCCGCAGGGCCGATCAACTATCGGGCCGCCTCTCAGACCTCGCGCCGCCCTTCAAGGGCACGGGCAAGGGTCAACTCGTCCGCGTATTCCAGGTCGGTCCCCACGGGCAGGCCATGGGCCAGGCGGGAAACTTTCACCCCCAGGGGCTTCAGCAGCTTGACCAGGTACAGGGCGGTGGCCTCCCCCTCCACGTCCGGGTTGGTGGCCAGGATGACCTCCCGTACCCCGCCGTCCAGGCGACGCAGGAGCTCGCCGATGTGCAGGTCGTCCGGCCCGACCCCGTCCAGGGGCGAAATGGCGCCCTGGAGGACGTGGTACAGGCCCCGGTACTGGTGCGTACGCTCCATGGCGGCCACGTCCCGGGGATCCTCCACCACGCAGATCACGCCCCGGTCGCGGTCGGCGGCGGCACAGATGGGACAGGGATCCACGTCCGTCAGGTTACAGCACACCGAACACAGGGCCACCCGATCGCGGGCCTCCCGGATGGCATCCGCTAGCTGGTACACCTCTTCTCGCGGCTGCCTGAGCAGGAAAAAGGCCAGGCGCTGAGCGGTTTTGGGCCCTACCCCGGGAAGGCGGTTCAATTCCTCGATGAGGCGGGCGATAGGAGGGACAAAGCTCATCTCAGAAGATCCCCGGGAGGGAAAGGCCTCCCGTCACCTTCGCCATTTCCCGTTGCACCATCTCCTGGGCGCGCCTCAGGCCCTCGTTCACGGCCGCCATCACCAGGTCGGCCAGCAACTCGGGGTCGTCGGGGTCGATGGCCTCCGGGCTGATCTCCAGACCCTTCAGTTCCAGCCCACCGCTCACCACCGCCCGCACCACGCCCCCGCCCGCGGTGGCCTCCACCGTCTTTTCGGCCAGTTCCTCCTGCACGCGCGCCAGTTCCGCCTGCATCTTCTGGACCTGCTTCATCATCCTGGCCATGTTGCCCGATCCGAAACTCACGGGGCATCCTCCCTTTCCAGATCCAGGATGTAGCCTCCCCATTCCCGCCACGCTCTCTGCACTACCTCGTCGAGCCCCGATCCCCGGGCGCTCGCGGCGACGTCCCGCGCGGCAGCGATCTCGGTCCCGCGCCCATCCTTACCCCGGGCGACCTCCGCGGCGCCGGGCCCGCCCTCCGCCACCCCCGCATGGCCCCCGCCCGTCCCGGGCCCTGCCTCGCCGGGCTCGCGGGCCCCCGTCGGCCGGGCCTGCTCTTCGCTCAGTTCCCGGCACACCAGACGGCATTCGTATCCCAGCACGTCGGCCAGTGCCCGGTCCACCAGTTGCCTGTGCTGGTGCTCGAGTTGCTCGCGGTGGTACGTGAACTGGGGCCCGAACCCCACAAGGAACTGCCTGCCCTGCAGCCCCAGCACCCTGCCCTCACGCAGGCAGGCACCTGCCAGCCTGCTGCGCCCACCCGCCCGGTTCAGGGCAGCCAGTACCTTTTGCCAGACCGCTTCCGCCGGTAGAGCCGCACCGGGGCCCGGGCCCGGCCCTATCCTGGTTGAATCCAGCGCCCCGGCGCCCGCACGACGCTCATCCGCGTCGGTTGAACTCAACGCCCCGGCACCTGGACGGCGCTCCGCCTCGGGCGACGCGGCCGGAGCGGATGGCGCAGCCACGGGCGCTCCCGTCACGGCGGCCACGGTGGGCGTCGCAGTGGGCGTACCGCTTACGGTCGTGGGGGTGGCCGGGCCGGTCGTCTGCGCTGCCGGGGCCGTTGCCGAGGGGCAGACCCGGTCGGCCACGAGACGCAGCAGGGCCAGTTCCAGCGCCAGGCGCGGCTGGGAGGTCCAGCGCACCTCTCCTTCCGCCCGGGCCAGGCCGGTGGCTAATTCCCACCAGCGCTCCACCGGGAACTGGCCGGCCTCCCCACGGGCCCGGGCCACCTCCCCCGGTGGCAGGTAGAGCAGGCTGGCGCCATCACCGCAGGTGGCCAGCACGGAGAGGTCGCGCAGGTAGGCGGCCAGGTCGCGCAGCACCTGCCGCATGTCCAGCCCCCGCGCGGACGCCTCGTCTATGAGGCTGAGCACCTGCACCGCATCCCCCCCCGCCAGGGCCCTTCCCAGTTCGCTCAGCATCTCCAGCGGGGCCCGGCCCAGTACTGCCCATACCGTCTCCTGGGTGATCCCTTCGGCGGAGTAAGCCGTCAACTGGTCGAGGAGGCTGATGGCATCCCGGAGGGAGCCCTCGGCATAGCGGGCCACCGCCCCCAGGGCGTCATCGGAGGCGGGTATCCCCTCCCGGGCCGCCACCTCCTTGAGGCGGGCGACCATTTCTCGCGTGTCCAGCCGGCGAAATTCGAAGCGCTGGCAGCGGGAGGTGATGGTGAGCGGGAGCCGGTGCGGCTCGGTGGTGGCCAGCACAAACAGCACGTGCGGCGGCGGCTCCTCCAGGGTTTTGAGGAGCGCGTTAAAGGCTTCGGTGGTGAGCATGTGAACCTCGTCGATTATGTAAACGCGGGTGCGACCCTGGGCCGGTGCCAGTCCCACGTTTTCCCGCAGGTGGCGGACCTCGTCCACACCCCGGTTGGAGGCGGCATCCATCTCGATCACGTCCAGGCATGACCCCGCCGCAATGGCCTGGCAGACATCGCACCGGAGGCACGGTTCGGGGGCGGGACCCTGCCGGCAGTTCAGCGCCTTGGCCAGGATGCGGGCTACCGTGGTCTTCCCCGTCCCCCGGGGACCCGCAAACAGGTAAGCGTGCCCCACCCGCCCCTGGGCGATGGCCCGCTGCAGGGTGAGCACCACATGACGCTGGCCGACTACCTCCGCGAACTTCTGCGGCCTCCACCGGCGATACAGCGATACGTACTCCACCTTCGCCCCCCGCTCAGAGTTTCTTCACCGGACCCGGGGGAACCTGCGCCGCCCGACCCCCCGCGGTTGCGCGAGCCCATAGCAAAAAGGAGCCGGTAGCTACCGGCTCCCCCGTTTGCGGGCCGTGCACCCGTCCCCGACCGCTTCCTCCGGGCGGTATCGGTGCAGCCGGCTCCGACCAGGTAGCCCCGCGGCACACGGAAGTGCCCGCTTACCGCTGCTCCCTCCCGGGCCTGACGGGGTTCACGGGTTCCCGTTGCGCGGGACCCGGCCCTCGTCACCACTTACACCGGCCGGACCCCACAGGAAGACGGCCTCAGACGGGAATTCAACCCCGCTATAGCGGATTGCGGGTTACAGGGCACCGCTACCTCCCCGTCTAGCACGGCCAAAATCTGGCGGAGAGAGTGGGATTCGAACCCACGAGGCAGGTTTGGGCCCGCCTACACGCTCTCCAGGCGTGCTCCTTAAGCCACTCGGACATCTCTCCGCTCGATGTCGAGGCTGCTGGCGGAGAGAGTGGGATTCGAACCCACGAGGCACCTTTTGGGCGCCTACCCGTTTTCGAGACGGGCCCGTTCAACCGCTCCGGCATCTCTCCGCAACCGGCCGAAAAACTCGCGTAGAAGCTCCCGGCATTCCTCCGCGCGCACTCCTGCGCTTACCTCCACCTGGTGATTGAAGCGCTTATCCCGCAGCAGATCAACCAGGGTACCCGCTGCTCCTGCCTTGGGATCCGCCACCCCGTAAACCAGGCGGTCGATGCGCGCCTGGACCATGGCACCGGCACACATGGGGCACGGTTCCATAGTCACGTACAGCGTGCACCCGGTGAGGCGCCACCCGCCCAGAGCGCCCGCTGCTTCCCTGATGGCCAGCATCTCGGCATGGGCGGTGGGATCGCGTTCGCTCTCGCGCAGGTTGCGCCCGCGGCCCACCGCGCGGCCTTCTCTCACCACCACCGCACCCACGGGGACTTCGCCGAGGGCCATGGCGGCGCGCGCTTCCGCCAGGGCTTCTCCCATCCAGAAGTGATCGTCCATGGCGCTCCTTGCAGGTTGTCAAGGTAGGAGTGGTGCGCCCGAGACGACTCGAACGTCCGACACGCGGTTTAGGAAACCGCTGCTCTATCCACCTGAGCTACGGGCGCACCTCAAAACGATTTGCGATTTAGGCGAGTGGCGCGCCCGGCAGGATTCGAACCTGCGACCCCCGGATTCGTAGTCCGTTACTCTGTCCAGCTGAGCTACGGGCGCGCTTTTCGCAACCTGTATGATAGCACATGCCGACCCTCTCCGCAACCCGACCGCACACCCGCACACCCGCCCGGCGTTGACCGCTGACGGCTGGGACGGCCGCTGCGGTCATTCAGGGGGCGATGGGAGCGGCAGGTTCCATCACGGCCAGGCCGTCCATGTAGGGACGCAGCACTTCGGGGACGACCACGCTGCCGTCTTCCTGCTGGTAGTTCTCCAGGATGGCGGCCACCGTGCGCCCGACCGCCACACCCGAGCCGTTGAGGGTGTGGGCATACTCCACCCTGCCGCGCGGTCCGCGCCGGAACCTGATGTTCGCCCGCCGGGCCTGGAAGTCCTCGAAATTGGAACACGACGATATCTCTTTGTAGTCATTGTAGCCGGGCAGCCAGACCTCCAGGTCGTAGGTCTTGGCCGAAGCGAAGCTCATGTCGCCCGTGCACAGCAGGACCACCCGGTAGGGCAACCCCAGGAGTTGCAGGACCTCCTCGGCATCGGCCACCAGCTTTTCCAGTTCGTCGTATGACTGCTCGGGCAGGGTGAACTTCACCAGTTCGACTTTGTTGAACTGGTGGACGCGGATCATGCCCCGGGTGTCGCGACCCGCCGCCCCCGCCTCGGCGCGGAAACAGGCGGTGTACGCGGTGTAGTACAGGGGAAGTTGATCGGCATCCAGGATCTCGTCGCGGTGGATATTGGTGAGGGGCACCTCCGCAGTAGGGATGAGCCAGAGGTCCTCGCCCTCCACGTGGTACATGTCTTCCACGAACTTGGGCAGCTGGCCCGTACCCACCATGCAGTCCCGCGTCACCAGGAAAGGCGGGAACCACTCCAGGTAGCCGTGGCGGGTGGTGTGCAGGTCCAGCATGAAGTTGATGAGGGCGCGCTCCAGCCGGGCCCCCACCCCGCGGTTGAGCACGAACCGCGACCCCGACAGCTTGGAGGCCCGCTCGAAGTCCAGCGCCCCGAGGGCGGCGCCGATGTCCCAGTGAGCACGGGGGTCAAAGGAGAAACGCGGAGGGTCGCCCCAGCGCCGCACTTCCACGTTGGCGGAAGCGTCCGGCCCCACGGGCACGCTCTCGTGGGGGAGGTTGGGCACCAGCAGCAGCAACTCGTTCAGCCTGGCATCGATTTCCCCCAAGCGGGTGTCCAGCTCGGCGATGCGGTCCGCTACCGCCCGCATCTCTTCCACCAGAGAGGCCGCGTCCTCACCCCTCTTCTTGAGCCGCCCGATCTCCTCGGACACCCGGTTGCGCTGGGCCCGCAGGGCTTCCGCCTCGCCCAGGATGCGCCTGCGCTCTTCGTCAGCGCCCAGGATGGCGTCGATGTCAGCTTGCATGCGTTTCTTCTCCAACCCCTGCCGCACCAGTTCGGGATTGGCCCGGATGAACTTGAGGTCAAGCATGTAGGCTCCCCCTTCTTGCCTTTCTCGGCCTTCTTGCCTTTTTCTGCAGGTCCCGCCCCGTTCGCCCTACACCCGTCCGCCGCCTCCCGTGCCGTTCCGTTCACCCCGCCCGGCTCCCCCGCCCATGCCGTCACCCGGGCTGGCCGGCCCCGCGCCCGCCAGGCGGGCGAGGGCCCGGTCGAGGGGCGGATACAGCACGCCGCCATCGGTGACGATGGCGCTCACCAGACGGGCGGGCGTGACGTCAAAGGCCGGATTGCGGGCACGGGCGCCCGCGGGTGTCACCCGGCGCCCCAGCACCGCCAGCACCTCTTCCTCGTCCCGCTCCTCGATGACTATGTGCTCCCCCGATGGGAGGGTCAGGTCCAGGGTAGATCGAGGAGCAGCCACGTAGAAGGGAACCCCGTGGTGGCGGGCGAGTACGGCCAGGCTGTACGTGCCGATCTTGTTGGCCACGTCCCCGTTGGCGGCGATGCGGTCGGCACCCACCACCACCAGGTCGACCTCGCCGCGGGACATCAGGTACCCGGCCATGTTGTCGGTTATAACGCGATAGGGTACACCCGCCTTCTCCAGTTCCCAGGCCGTCAGCCGCGCCCCCTGCAGGAGCGGCCTGGTCTCATCGACCCACACGCTCACCCCCCGCCCCTGGCGGTGGGCGTGGATAATGGCGCCCAGGGCCGTCCCGTATCCTGCCGTGGCCAGCGGCCCCGCATTGCAGTGGGTCATTATGCGGGCGCCGTCCGGGATCAGTTCCAGGGCGTGGCTCAAGATGCGCATGTCCATCTCCAGGTTCTCCCGGTAGATGGCCAGTGCTTCCTCCCGGGCCAGGTCGGCCATCTCCCGCGGGC
Organism: Bacillota bacterium; assembly: GCA_014360055.1. GTDB lineage: Bacteria > Bacillota > Sulfobacillia > JACIYH01 > JACIYH01 > JACIYH01. The sequence continues at coordinate 13,562 of JACIYH010000011.1, forward strand.
CGGGGTCCGAACCCGCAGCCAGGCCGATGCGCCCCATCACCCGGTCAACCGCCCAGGCCAGGTTCACCGCCGTGGGCCGGGCCGAGCGAAGGGCAGAAGCGGCTGCCTGCAGCCTGGTCAGGAACTCGTCCCGCCCCAGGCCCGAGAGCCGTCGAGCCTCGTGGGCCAGGGCGAACGCGGCCGCCACCCCGATGGCGGGTGCTCCCCTCACCGCCAGACTCCGAATGGCGTCCACCACCTCCGCCGCCGAGGTCAGGCGCAGGTACTTCTCCTCCCCCGGGAGGAGGCGTTGGTCCAGGATCACCACGCCCTCCTCGGTCAGGCGGACACTCTCCGTCCTCCCCAAGCCCCCGCCTTCGGTTCCCGCCTGCATCCTGTCCCTCCTTCCCCGCTTTGCCCGACGGGACAGCGGGCCCTTCCCACACCGGGGGCAGATCGCGGGACGCCTGCCGCCCCGAGAAAAGAGAGTGCCTCCCGTCACAGGGACGAGAGGCACGGACTCCCGCGTTGCCACCCTGGTTGACCTGTCCCATCCCACGCGCGGCCGCCACGGGAACTCCCGGGCTGGCCCACGCCGGCTCGCTCCGTCGGCGGGGACGCCGGGGACGTCCCCGGGCGCAGGCCGGCGCGGTGCGGGCAGGTCCACCTCTTAGCTGTAACGGGCTGACCCGGGCCGACTCATCGCCGCCGGCTCCGGGGCGGATTCGCCGCCTGCCCCACCGGTTCGCAGCACCCACCGGCTCTCTGCGGGGGCTCGGACGCGGCTACTGCTCCCCATCCTCGCCTGCTGGCGCCGATTTTACCACACTTGGGTTGGTCCGACAACAATGACGTCGCGCCTCGCGCCCGACGCCAAGTTGGCCGGGATCACCCAGCTGCACTTTTTCGCCCGAGGTCGGCGATGAGGCCACTGAGCACCGCTCCTACGGCAAGCGGAAGCAGCACCAGCCATTTACTCCCCCATGCGTCGGGCGCGCCTGCCACCCCGAAGTGCATGGGTACGGCGGGAGGCAGTACGCTCCAGTAGTACGCAGGCAGAATCGTCATGACGAGTAGCCCCAGGACCGCTAAGCCTTCCAGGATCCCGTCCAGTCGCGTCCTCGGCAGCGTCAATACCGGTCGGTTGGCCGCCACCGCTGATCGCCTCCATCTCGTCGCATACATCTTAGCGCACTTATAGCCCAGCTGGGGGCCTATTGCAGGGTTGGCGGCACTTGCCACACGGTGCTACGCCGACCTGCCCTGAGGCGGTGCGGCCCAGACCCTGCCGCGAGGCGGTACTGCCCCGACCGCGCCTTGAAGCAGCGTTGCAGCCCCGATTCAATCAGCCCTTGATGACGCCGATGGGGCGCATACGCACCACCTTGCCCGCCAGGCCCGCCCGGTGCATGACCTCGACCACCCGGGAGACGTCCTTGTAGGCCTCGGGGGCCTCTTCCGCCAGGCCGGCATCGGAAGCGCCCCGCACCACGATCCCCTGCTCCAGCAGTTGCCTCTTCAGTTCCGAGCCGCGGGTACCCTTCTTGGCCTGGGCGCGGGACATCACCCGGCCGGCACCGTGGGAGGCGCTGCCGAAGGTCTCGGCCATGGCCCCCGGGAGCCCCACCAGAACGTAGGAGGCCCGGCCCATGTCGCCGGGGACCAGCACGGGCTGGCCCACGTCCCGGTAGGCGGGAGGCAGGGCGGGATGGCCAGCGGCGAAGGCGCGGGAGGCCCCCTTGCGGTGCACGCACACCCGTGTACGCCGCCCGCCCACCTCGTGCTCCTCGAACTTGGCAATGTTGTGGGCCTGGTCATAGAGGAGCGACAGGTCCAGGTCCTCGGGCCGTTTGCGGAAGAAGCGGGCCATGGACTCCCGTACCCAGTGGGACAGGATCTGCCGGTTGGCCCAGGCGAAGTTGGCGGCCGCCGCCATGGCGGCGAAATAGTCCCTGCCCTCGCGGGAATCCAGGGGGGCACAGGCGAGCTGGCGGTCGGGCACCTTGATGTCGTATTTGGAGAGGGCCTGGTCCATCACCGCCAGGTAGTCCGTGCACACCTGGTGGCCGAGGCCGCGGGAGCCCGTGTGCACCTGCACCACCACCTGACCCTGGTACAGGCCAAAAGCGCGGGCCACCTCCTCGTCGAAGACCTCGTCCACCACGGAAAGCTCCAGGAAGTGGTTGCCCGAGCCCAGGGTGCCCAGCTGGGGGGCACCCCGCTGCTTGGCGCGTCCGCTCACCCGGCCGGGGTCGGCCCCCGCCAGGCTGCCCCGTTCCTCGATGAAGTCGAGGTCCTCAGGGCGACCATATCCCTTCTCCACCGCCCAGGCAGCGCCCCGCACCAGCACTCCGTCGAGATCCGCACCTTTGACGGTCAGCCGCCCCTCCGAGCCGAGCCCGGCGGGGATGTCCCGGAAGAGCTGGTCCACCAGTTCTTTGAGGCGCGGCCGCACGTCCTCCTCGCGCAGGTTGGTGCGCAGGATGCGCACCCCGCAGTTGGAAACCACGAACCCGTTGGCGATGAAGTTGTGATGGGTATCGCTCACCGTGAAGTCATAGACAGTCCCGTACCAGGGGATGGGCTCCTTGCGGATGATCTGGTCCCAAACCTGCCCAGTCATCCCCAGGCCCTCCGTCCTCTCGCGCAAGAACGAGGGGAACGAGGCCCCGGAGCGCTTGAGTTCGAGGGCGCGGGCGATGCTGTCCCGGCGATGCTCCAGCACCAGGAGTTTGAGGCGGAGGTAGTGGGCAGCCACGTTGGCAAGGTACTGCATGCGGCGGTTGTACTCGAAGCCGACCCGGGTCCACAGGGCAATGAGGTTCTCGGGCCTGCCGGAGATCTGCAGCCGGAGTCTCACCGACACCTGCCCGTCTTTACGCACGTACTCGTCTGCCTCTTTGCGGATGGAACTGGAAACCCCGAATTCCTCGAGCAATCTCCGCAGGTCCGCCAGGTAGCGACGACCCTCTGCCAGGTGGTCGCGCACCACGCTTACGCAGAGGACAGGAGCGTCAAGGTTATACGGGTGGCCCGTGACAGCCCGCGGAGCCGTCAGTTCGGCACCGAAGAGGGAGGCCAGGAAGAGACGCTTCATCCAGAGGGGAGCCCGGTGTAACCAGCCGGGTACCGATACCCCACGGATCACCTTATCCCCGTCGGTGGCGCCCAAGCACCTCAGTAAGACCGCCAGCGCCGAGGACCCGCACTGCACCCGCGACTCCGTGCGCTCGAAGGAGACCGTGCCGTACCTGGTCTCTATACGGTGCGAGCGGTGGCGGCCGTAAATGCGGGACGGGGCGAAACCCAGACGCCTTACGTCCTCGCGGATGCGCTCCAGGTCCTCGGGCTCCCCGTAGAATGCCATCAGGGCGCCTCCGGACCTCAGGAAGTGCAGGGTCCCGTCGCCCTGGATGAACCCCAGAAGCTTGACCAGATAGGGCAGGCGCGGGTTGTCCATACGCAGGGGCAGAAGGCCCCGCTCCCGCAGGACCCTCACCACCTGCCGCAGCCCGGTGGCTGGCCCGGGGTAGGCGTCCCGCAGGTCCTCCTCGGATACCAGCACCTCGTCGGTCGGTTCTTCGTACGGTACCCCCTCGAAGGGATACACCGAGACGGCATCGCCCGCCGCCAGTTCTGCCAGGGGGACCATGCCCCGCGGGGTGAGGAAGGGATGGTCGGCGGTCGCCACTATTTCTCGCCCCGACTCAGTCGTCACCCGGTACACCGTGGCCGCGGGCGGGTACTGCTTCAGGTAGGCGGCAATGGGGGTGTCCCTCACCTCGGTGTGGGGATTCACGCAGCGGATGCGCTCCCCCGTCCAGTGCCCGTCGAACTCGGCGATGGGGCGATGATAACCGAACTCGTGCAGCACGCGCGCTTCCCCGGCCAGGCAGTTGATGTCGAAGCCTATTCCGCCGGGGGAGATCACGCCCCCCTCCAGCGAGGTGGCGGCCACCCCGCCGATGGGGAAACCGTATCCCCAGTGGATGTCGGGCATGGCCAGGGAGGCGCCCACGATGCCGGGCAGCGCGGCCACATTTGCCACCTGTTCAGGTGCCTGGTCTTCCTTGATGTCGGCGAGCATGTCCTGAGAGGCATAGATGATGCCGGGGACGCGCATGAACCCGCGGTAGGAGGTGGGTATGCGCCACCGGTAAGGATCGATGCGCTCCAGGGGACCTTCCCATCGCTTGCTCACCGCGATCCACCCCTCCCTATCCGTTGAGCTTGGCGCCTGGCTCAGGGGGTGCCTGTCATCGGACCGCAGTCCACAGGGGTTGCCTTCCGTGATCCTGCGGTTCGCGGAGGCCGCCCGTGAGCGCGGGCCTCAGAGGTCGAACACCACCTGCGCGGACAGCCGCCCGCCCCTGCGGGTCACGCGGAGGCCGTGCAGGGTCGCCGCCTTCACCTCACGGCGCAGCCGATGTCGCGGACCCAGCGGTTCACCCTTCACCGCCGCCCGTACCATGAGCCCGCCGCCGGGGGCTTCCTCTACAGTAAGGCGTTCCAGTTCCCTCCAGACCACCCTACCCGTTTCGTGCTGGAAGATCAACTCGTTCAGGAAGTTGACCAGCAGGGTCTCGACGTCCCGCCCCTCCGCGGTGATCTCCCAGGTCAGTTCAGCGCGCACCTGCCGCACGTCCCAGCACACCGACCACAGACCCACGGCGGCGGCCCGCAGGACCTCTTCCAGGTTCTCCCCGGTGACCGCCAGGGCCAGGTCCGCCGTATGCGGTACCACCCGCCACCTGCCAGCCATCGCTCAGGCCACATCGCCGTCGATGAGGGCAACCGCCGCCACCTCGTCGCCCTCCTCCAGCCGCATCACGGTGACCCCCTGGGCCTCGCGCCCCTGCAGGGGGATGTCCTCCATCTTCAGCCGGATGACGATGCCGTTGGCGGACATGAGCAGCACCTGATCGCGGGGCCCCGCCATGCGGATCCCCACCACGGGGCCGTTGCGGCGGCTCACCCGTACCGCGCGCATGCCCTTGCCCCCGCGGTGGTGGACAGTGAACTCCTCCAGGGGCACCCTCTTGCCCATGCCGCGGGCGTTCACCACCAGGAGGGAGGCTCCCTTGCGGTAAACGGCCAGGGACACCACCCGGTCGTCTCCCTCCAGCCTGATGCCGGTGACGCCCCGCGCCACGCGGCCCATGGGACGCACATCCGTCTCGGGGAAGCGCAGCAACTGCCCCTGTCGGGTGGCCAGGAAGATCTCATCTTCCCCGCCCGTCAGGCGCACACCGACCAGTTCGTCCCCCTCCTCCAGCTGCAGGGCCCACATGCCCGTGCGGCGGGCGGTGGCAAACTCGCTGAGCACCGTCTTCTTGACCAGCCCCTGCCGGGTGGCGAAGAAGAGAAAGCGGTCGTCGGTGAATTCCCGCACGGGGATGAGGGAGGCTACCTCCTCATCCGCGGCCACCCCGCACAGGGCGGATACCAGCTGGCCTTTGGCGGTGCGGCTCCCCTCCGGGACCTCGTGCACACGCACCCGGTACATGCGCCCCCGGTTGGTGAAGAGGAGCAGGTGATCCAGGGTGGACGCCACCGTGAGGGCTGCCACGGAGTCGTCCTCGCGCGTGGCGGTGCCGATCACCCCCCTGCCCCCGCGGCGCTGGCTGCGGTAGGCCTCCAGGGGCTGGCGCTTGATGTAACCGTCCCGGGTGAGGGTGATCACCACTTCCTGGTCGGGAACCAGTTCCTCCAGGGTGGGCTCGTCGGGGGCCGGCACGATACGCGTGCGGCGGGGGTCGGCGTGGCGCTCCTTCACGTCCAGGAGTTCCTTACGGATGATGCGGTACACCATGGCCTCGTCCGCCAGTACCGCCCGGTAGTACTCGATGTCCTTGAGCAGGCCCTGGTACTCCTCCTCTATCTTGTTCCGTTCCAGGGCCACCAATCGCTGCAGCCGCATGTCCAGGATGGCGTCGGCCTGCTTCTCGGTGAGGCCGAACTTCTGCATCAGGCCGCTGCGGGCCTTCTCGACCGTGGGCGAGTTGCGGATCAGGCGGATGACCTCGTCCAGGTGGGCCAGGGCGATGCGCAATCCCTCCAGTATGTGAGCCCTGGCTTCGGCCCGGGCCAGGTCGTGCCGGGTCCGCCTTACCACCACCTCTCTCTGGTGGTCCAGATAGTGGCGCACCATGTCGCGCAGGGTGAGGACCTCGGGGATGCCGTTGACCAGGGCCAGCATGATCACGCCCAGGGTCTGTTGCAGCGCCGTGCGGCGGTAGAGCTGGTTGAGGATTACCTGGGGGGAAGCGTCGCGGCGCAACTCGATCACCACGCGCATCCCCTGGCGGTCGGTCTCGTCGCGCAGGTCCACGATCCCCTCGATTTCGCGCTCGCGGACCAGCTCGGCGATCTTCTCCACCAGCCGCGCCTTGTTCACCTGGTAGGGCAATTCGGTCACCACCAGGCGCACCCGCCCGCCGGCAGCGCTTTCCACCTTCACCTGCGCGCGCATGGTGATGAGCCCGCGGCCGGTGGTATACGCCTCCCGGATACCGTCGGTGCCCAGGATGAGGGCCCCCGTGGGGAAGTCGGGACCGGGGATGTGCTGCATGAGTTCCTCGCTGGTGATGTCGGGGCGCTCGATCATGGCCAGCACCCCGTCGATGACCTCGCCCAGGTTGTGGGGCGGGATGTTGGTCGCCATACCCACCGCGATACCCGCGGAGCCGTTGACCAGCAGGTTGGGGAAGCGCGCCGGCAGCACCAGGGGTTCCCGGTACTCGCCGTCGAAGTTGTCGCCGAAATCGACGGTCTCCTTCTCGATATCGGCCAGCATGACCATGGCCAGGGGCGTGAGCCGGGCCTCCGTGTACCGCATGGCCGCCGGGGGATCGCCGTCCACGCTCCCGTAGTTCCCCTGCCCGTCCACCAGGGGATAGCGGGCGGCGAAGTCCTGGGCCATGCGCACCAGGGTCTCATACACGGGCTGGTCCCCGTGGGGGTGGTACTTCCCCAGCACCTCCCCAACCACGCGGGCGCATTTCTTGTAAGGCTTGCCTGGCTCCAGGCCCATCTCGTACATGGCCCACAGGATGCGGCGCTGGGCGGGCTTGAGCCCGTCGCGCACGTCCGGTAGCGCCCGGCTCACAATGACGCTCATGGAGTAATCGATGTAGGAGCGCTGCATCTCCTCTTCGATGGGGATGGGGATCACTTTGCCCACTGCGGCCAAAGGTCTCACTCCTATCACGCCAACGGTCCTGGCCGGTTATGATCCTGCCGGGGCGCCTTCGCCGTACGGTAGCGGGGCGCGTAAGGGTCAGGCGATGGTGTCCAGGTTGCGCACCAGGTGGGCGTTGGCCCGGATGAACTCCCGGCGCGGTTCCACCTTCTCGCCCATCAGGATGGTGAAGATGCGGTCGGCCTCGATGGCGTCCTCCAGGGTTACCTGCAGGAGCGTCCTGGTCTCCGGGTTCATGGTGGTCTCCCACAGTTGCTCGGCATTCATCTCACCGAGGCCCTTGTAGCGCGTGATGTCGGCCTCCCCCGGTCCCCCCAGGCGGCTCAGGATGCGGTCCCGCTCGGCATCGCTGTACGCGTAGCGGGCTTCCCGTTTGCCCTTACGCGGGACGATGCGGTAAAGAGGCGGCTGGGCCACGTACACGCAGCCCTCCTCGATGGCGGGGCGCATGTAGCGGTAGAAGAAGGTGAGCAGCAGGGTGCGGATATGGGCCCCGTCCACGTCGGCATCCGTCATGATGATGATGCGCCGGTAACGCATGCGGCGGGGCTCGAACTCCTCCCCGATGCCGGACCCGATGGCGGTTATGATGGCCCTGATCTCCTCGTGGTTCAGGATGCGATCCAGCCGCGCCTTCTCCACGTTGAGGATCTTACCCGACAGGGGGAGGATGGCCTGGAAGGCACGGTCGCGCCCCTGCTTGGCGTTGCCCCCGGCCGAATCGCCCTCCACGATGAACAGTTCGCTCTCGTGGGGATCGCGACTCTGGCAGTCGGTGAGCTTGCCGGGGAGGGAGGCCACATCCAGGGCACCCTTGCGCCTCACCAGTTCGCGCGCCTTGCGGGCCGCCTCCCGGGCCCGGGAGGCGGTGACCGCCTTGTCGGCGATCTTGCGGGCGGCGCCGCCGTTTCTCTCCAGGAACTCGGTGAGGGCTTCGGCGATCACCGCCTCCACCGTGCTGCGCACGGCCGTGTTGCCCAGCTTGGTCTTGGTCTGCCCCTCGAACTGGGGATCGGGGAGCTTCACGGAAAGGATGGCGGTGAGGCCCTCCCGCACGTCTTCTCCCGACAGGTTTTCCTCCTGCTCCTTGAGCAGACCCTGCCGGCGCACGTATTCGTTCATCACCCGGGTGAGGGCCGCTTTCAACCCGGTCTCATGGGTCCCGCCCTCGGTGGTGCGGATGGTGTTGGCAAAGGAGTAGACGCTTTCGAGGAACGAGTCGGTCCACTGAAGGGCCGCCTCCACCTCCGTGCCGTCACGCCGGGAGCGCACGTAAATGGGATCGGGATGTACGGGCTCCCTTCCCCGATTCACGAATTCCAGGAAGGAAATGAGGCCCCCTTCGGCATAGAAGACCTCGCTCTGGCCCGTGCGCTCGTCCTGCAGGGTGATCTTCAGCCCCGCGTTCAGGTAAGCCAGCTCCCGCAGCCGCTGGGCAATGGTCTCGTAGTTGAACTCGGTCTCCTCGAAGATTTGCGGGTCGGGTTTGAAGGTCACCCTGGTCCCGACCTGATCGGTGTCGCCCACCCTCTCTACCTCGGTGGTGGGCACGCCGCGGGCGTACCGCTGGCGGAAGACACCGCCCTCCCTCCTCACCTCCACCTCCATCCACTCGGAGAGGGCGTTGACCACGGAGACGCCCACGCCGTGCAGCCCTCCCGACACGCGGTAACTCTTGCTCTGGAACTTACCCCCGGCGTGCAGGCGGGTGAGAGCCACCTCCACCGCCGGCCTCCCGATCTGGGGGTGGATGCCCACCGGGATGCCGCGCCCGTTGTCGGTGACGCTCACCGAGTTGTCCCGGTGGATGACCACATCGATGCGGTCGCAGTACCCGGCCAGGGCTTCGTCCACGCTGTTGTCCACCACTTCGTTCACCAGGTGGTGGAGGCCGCGGGGACCGGTGGAGCCGATGTACATCCCCGGCCGGCGGCGGACCGGCTCGAGCCCTTCCAGGACCTGGATTTGAGAGGCGTCGTAGTCAGTGGCGTCCCTGCGCTCATTGCGTGCCGTCGAGTCCATGCGCTCATTGCGTGCGTCCAACTCCATCTTCCTTCCCACCCGGGGACCACTGCCGCGCGCGCTTGAGCAGCGTCAGCGTGGAGAACGGGCTGAGGAACGCTCCCCTCGCGGTGAGCACCAGGGAGCGCGGCGCGCCCCCCGGCAGGAGCACCAGTTTGCCCCGGGCCCGCAGAGATTGTACCATTTCGCGGGTGGGGCCGTCGCGGGTGAGATCGGCGCGCAGGATGGCGACCAGTTCGTCCACCCTGGTCAGGCAATCCGCCCCCAGATGTACATACACGGGACTCATCCTCCCGCTAATGTTTTCCCCGACCGAACGCCGGCCTCGCGCTGGCCTGCCACACCGGGAAGAGTTCGCCCAGCACCTCTTTCATGTCTCCCTCCCCGATGCTGGCCAGGGGCAGCCCCGTGCCCATGAGCACGAGTTCCTGCGCCCTCGCACGCCAGGCCGACCAATCGGCGCGCGGACCGGCATCCATGAGGGTCGCCGCCAGGGCTTTGAGTTCACCCCGCAGCCGCTCTGCCGCTGCATGGCGGGCCAGGCGCGCTTCCGCCGGGCGCAGGCCCGGCACCTTGTTGCAGAGTTCCTGCGTGGACAACCACGGGGCGCGCCCCAGGGCATCCGCGGCCTCGCGCACGCGATCGCCGGCACCCCCGTGGTGGCAGGTGGCACAGAGGAAAGGCAGTCCGGCCATCTGCTCGACGGGGATGAGCGCGGGATCGCTCCAGGCACCGCACAGGAAGCATCGTTTCCACCCTCGCCGTACCAGTTCCTCCCGACGGCCGGCGGCGGCGCGCCGCACGCGGTACCACCTGGCCGCGGCCCCGCTTCCCAGCGCCATCTCCAGGTCGCGCCCTTCTTCTTGCCACTCCGGCCGGGTTTGGAGCCGGGACTCCGGCCCCGGTCGCTCGCCCTTGTCCCCACCGCCGGCCGGCTCCGCCCTGGCCGGCGGAGCCCCGGGCTTAGGGTCTGCCCGCAGGGCGGGATCCACGGCGAACCGGATGTCGCGGATAACCTCATCGCCAAGCCGCGCGTTCAGCCTGGCGACCAGGTGATTGCGCATGAGCGACAGTTCCTGGGCCCAGGTGGAACTGGAGGCCTGCACGAGGAGTTGGCCCCTGCGCACCAGCACCGGCCTCGTGTTGCGGGCCGCCGCCGGGCCCACCACCTCCCCCCAGACCACCAGGGCCATACGTTCGCGCACCCCGCGGGCGATCCCCAATCGCTTGAGCGTGCGCTCGAGAGTGAAGCCCAGTTGTTCCATCCCTCGCCTGCGCACCGTCCTCACCCCCCGGCGCGTTCCGGCAGTGGCGTCTTCCCCTCGCCTCCCTGCGCGGGGCCGGGTGCTCCCGTCGCCCCGGGCGGGACGGAGTCCTCGCCCTCGGCCACCACCTCACCCCCCGCCACGCGGAGGTAGCGGGCCCGCTTCCCCGGCCAGGGCGGCAGCGCGGCCGGACGCACGCAAGTGAGGAAGGCCTGCGCCGACTCGGGAAGTCCCCCGGTGACCGCCCGCTGGCGTTCCTCGTCCAGCTCGGCAAACACGTCATCGAGCAGGAGGACCGGCTCGAACCCCAACTCCTCCTTCAGCAGGAGGAACTGGGCCAGCCGCGCAGCCAGGGCCACCGACCGCTGCTCGCCCCGGGAACCGTACTGGCGGACCTCCTTACCCGTGGCGGTGAACCACAGCGAATCGCGGTGGGGGCCCGCCAGGGTGACCCCGTAGCGAACCTCCTCGCGCCGCCGCGCAGCCAGTTCGGTACGCAGGGAACGCTCCCACGCCCCCGGATCGCCACGGACTGGCCCCTCGGGTACCTCTTCGAGGGCAGGGGCCCAGGCCAGGGTGGCCTCACCCCGCCCCAACTCCCGGTAACACTTCTCCAGCAGGGGGTTGAACCCGGCGAGTACCCGGTGCCGCGCACTCCACAACCTGCCCGCCAACTGCGCCATCTCCTCGTCCCACGCCTCCAGCAACTCGCCCCGCAGGTGGCGGGCCTGGGCCTCTCTCAGGAGTTCGTTACGCTGCATGACCACGCGCCCGTAACGACCCAGGGTTTTGTGGTAACCCGGCACGAGTTGGCCGGCCAACTCATCCAGGAAGCGACGCCGCAGGGCGGGCTGGCCCCCGGCCAGCTCCAGGTCTTCGGGGGCGAAGAGGACCACGGGCAGGATGACGGCGGCGTTGCGGGCGGAAGTGGCAGAGGCAGGGATGCTGAGGGTACACCCCCGCTGGGGCTGGTAGCAAGCCTTCAACCACGGGCTGCCCGTCCCCCGCAGGTCGGCCCGCACGGTAAACCCTTCCGCACCCCAACTCACCAACTCGGCCTCGCGGGCGGTGCGATACGAACGCCCGGCCGACAGGAAGTAGATGGCTTCGAGGATGTTGGTCTTGCCCGAGCCATTCGGACCGTAGAGGACATTGAGCCCGGGCCCCGGCTCCAGTTCCAGGCTCGCGAAGTTACGGAACGAGGAGAGATAGAGGCGGGTCACCTGCACTGGTCCGGGGGCGATGCCACCCGCCACCTCCCCCCACCCGCCAGCTCCACCCGGTCCCCGGGGTGGAGCAGGCGCGACCTCCTCGTCTCCACACAATCGTTCACCAGGACCCGGCCCGCCCGCACCATGAGCTTGGCCTGGCCGCCCGTGGGTGCGGCACCACACCACTTCAGGAAGCTGTCGAGGGGAATGCTGGGGGTGTGCACGATCACCTCACGCCAGGGCCGGTCCATCCCGGGGCCCCCTACTGCCGCAACGGCAGCACGTAGTAGCAGTACCGGGCCGAGTCGGCGTCACGCAGCAGGCACACCGACTGCGGTCCCGAGGCGGCAAAGAGCAGGGTCTGGCCCTCCACCGCCTCCACCCCCTCCAGCAGGAGGTCGGCGTTGAAGGCGATTTCCAGAGCGGTACCCTCTACCTCCGCCTGCACCTCTTCCTCGCCCCGCCCCACCGCCGGCGAACTGGCCGCCACCACGATCCGCCCCTCCTCTATCTGGAGCCTTACCACCGGGAACCCGTCGCGGGAAACCAGGGCCGCGCGCTGACACGCCCCGCGAAAGGCCGCCCGATCCACGCGCGCCCTGCAGACATACTCCCTGGGAACCACCTGCCGGTAGTCGGGGTAGGGACTCGCCAGGAGCCGGCAGAGGAGCAGCGCTGCCTGCCATTCGAACCACACGTGGCTGGAACCCACCCTCACCGTTACCTCACGTTCGCCGGAGGGCATGCGCAGGACCTGCTGCATCGCCCGCGCCGGTACCACCATGCTCGCGCGTCCCTCTCCCAGGGATATGGCCTCCGCCTCCCGGTAGGCGAGGCGGGTACCGTCGGTGGCCACCAGGCGCAACATGTCGCTTGCTGCCTCCCACAGTACGCCGGTTAGCGCGGGGCGCGACATGTCGCCGGCGGCCGCGAAGACCGTCTGCCTGGTCCACAGGCGTAACTGGTCGTCGGACACCCGCACACCGGTGCCCGTCGGCGGAGCGGGCAACCCGGGATACGAGGACGGGTCGTACCCGTTCACCTCGTAGTGTCCCCGTCCGCACTCCAGAACAGCCGCGAAACTGGCCGGGTCCACGCTCACCCTCAACTCGGGTTCCGTCATGTGTCTTACCATGTCGAAGAAATAGCGATAAGGCAGAACAGCGTCGCCCGGCTCTTCGACAACGGCAGCCAGGGATACCCGGATGGCCAGGTCCAGGTCGGTGGCCGTCACGGACAATGCTCCCTCGGCCGACGCCTGCAGGAGGACAGACGACAGGATGGGCACCGTGGTGCGGGCCGGGACGGCATGGCCCGCCACCGAAAGGGCGCCGGCGAGCTCCGCGGGGCGGATCACGAGCCGCATGTTCCTGCCTCCTTGTGGGTAGCTGCTAGGGAATCAGACGTGATTGTGATAGATCGTAGTAGTCGTCGGGGCTGTGCAAACTGTGGATAAGTCGGTGAACAACTTGCGGGAAGCCGGTTTACGCCTGGGGAGAACCTGGGGGAATGTCGAGTGAGAGGGGTCATTTGTCGACAGGGGGGGAGGCGGGAGAGGATGTCTGCCCGTTGTCCCCAGCTTCTCCACCGGAATCCTGGGGATAACGGGCGGAGAGGGTCTGGCTGCGCAGGCGCTCGGTGAGGGCGGCCACGGTGTCGGCTAGGTCAGGGTCCTCCTTGAGCTGGCGGGACACCTTGTCGCAGGCGTGCAGGACGGTGGTGTGATCGCGGCCGCCGAACTCCTCGCCGATCCTGGGGAGGGAGAGGTCGGTGAGTTCGCGGCAAAGGTACATGGCGACCTGCCGGGGAAAGGCGACCGCGTGGGTGCGCTTCTTGGCGGTGAGGTCCGCCGGTCGCAGGCCATAGTACTCGGCCACCACCTCCTGGATGGTCTTGGGCGTGATCTTCTGGGGGCGTTCGGGGGGAGAGAGGTCGCGGAGGACCGTCTGGACGAGGGAGATGGTGATGGGCAGGCTGTTGAGGGAGGCGAAGGCGACCGTCCGGATAAGGGCGCCCTCCAGTTGACGGATGTTGGTCTCGATCTGGGTGGCAATGTATAGCATTACTTCATTGGGGACGGAGAACCCTTCGATGAGTGCCTTCTTGCGCAGGATGGCAACACGGGTCTCCAGGTCGGGGGGCTGGATGTCGGAGGTGAGGCCCCACTCAAAACGGGAGCGCAGGCGCTCCTCCAGGGTGGGGATGTCGCGCGGGGGGCGGTCGCTGGAGATGACGATCTGCTTGGAGGCCTCGTACAGCGTGTTGAAGGTGTGGAAGAACTCTTCCTGGGTGCGCTCTTTGCCGGCGAGGAACTGGATATCGTCGATGAGAAGCACGTCGACAGCGCGGTAGCGGCTGCGGAACTGGGCGGTGGTGGCGTCGCGGATGGCGTCGATGAGGTGGTTGCTGAAGGCCTCGGTGGAGATGTAAAGGACGCGCAGCCGGGGGAAGTTGGCGGTGACCGCGTGGCCGATGGCGTGCATGAGATGGGTTTTGCCCAGGCCCACTCCCCCGTAGATGAACAGGGGGTTGTACACGCGTCCGGGGGACTGGGCCACGGCCTGGCAGGCGGCGTGGGCGAAACGGTTGCAGTTGCCCACCACGAAGGTGTCAAAGGTGTACTTGGGGTTGAGGTGGCCGGCCTCATCGGGTGAGGGTGCCGGGCGGGCGGGCTGCACGGGGGAAGGGGCCAGCGTGGCGGCCTGCTGGTCGTTCTCGGGCACCACCAGTTCCAGCCGCATGGGCCGGGAGGCCGCCTGGGAGAGCGCACGGCAGATGGGGTTCCGGTAGCGGGGGCGTATGTAGTCTCGCGTGAACTCGTTGGGGGCAGCCAGGACCACGGTGTCGTCGGCCATGGCCACCGGTACCAGGGGTTTGATAAAGCGTTCGATGGTGGGCGAGCCGAACTCGCGCTCCAGGAGGGTAAGAGCGCGGTCCCACAGGTGGTGCAGTTCGGCGGTCACGGGCATTCCCCCCAACGGATAGCCTGTCCCTTCGTTTGTTGCATGAGGTGTATGCGCCGGTGCATAGGGAGGTCGGTGCGGACGACGGGAGCGGGGCTCGCGAGGGCGGGGACGCGTATGAGCGTATAGCGTATCAACAGTTTGTCCCCAGGCTTATCCACAACCTGTGCATAAGACAGTTACGCGGGGACCCGTGGATGGGGTTCCCGCATCTGCTATCATAGCAGAGGCGGGGACGGGCTGGCAAGGGGTACGGGGGGTACGGGCGCTTTCGTTGACAGGTGGGGGGTGCTTCTTTATAATGGCGGTGATTTTGGCCTGGCGAGGTCAGGAAGGGATACGGCGATGAAGCGGACGTACCAACCGAAGCGCCGGCACCGGCGGCGGGTACACGGATTTCTGCGGCGTATGCGTAGCCCCGGGGGGCGGCGGGTGCTGGCCAGGAGGAGATCGAAGGGCCGCAAGCGCCTGGCCGTGCGCTGAGAGAGCATGGCGCGGTGCCCGGGCGCGAGATCGCCTCGTGCTGACGGAGGATAGCGGTGTGCTGCCCAGGCAGGAAAGGCTTACCCGTAGCGGCGAATTCAGGGAGGTGTGCCGGGAAGGACGACGTTACGCGGGCGGGGCTCTGGTGTTGTATTTCCTGCCCGGGCGTCCCGGTACCAGGCTGGGGCTGCGGGTGCCGCGCCGGGTGGGCACGGCGGTGGAGCGCAACCGGGTACGCCGGCTCCTCCGGGAAGCGTACCGACAACTCCGGGGCGAACTGCCGCCGGGCTGGTACGTCCTGGTGGCGCGGAGCGAGTGCGCCGGAATGGGTATCATGGAGCTTAGGGAGGCCTTGGGGAGCCTGGTGAAGAAGGCGGAAGCGGATGCCCGGTGATCGGGTGCTAAGATGCCTGAGGTGGGCAGCGGGGGTGCTGTCGGTCGGCCTCCGTGGGGTGGCGATAGCCGTGCTGTGGGTATACCGGCTGCTGGTGTCGCCCCTGCTACCCGCGACTTGCCGGTTCCAGCCCAGTTGTTCCGTTTACGCTGAGCAGGCCATCAGGCGATACGGGGTGGTCAGGGGGAGCTTGCTGGCTGGGCGCAGGCTGCTGCGGTGTCATCCCTGGCACCCGGGAGGGTACGACCCCGTGCCCTGAAGTGGGGGAAGGGGGTAACGGGTTGAAGTGGCTCACCGACCTCATAACTAGTGCGATAGCCATGTTTTATGGCTGGACGGGCAGCTACGGGCTGGCCATCATCCTGCTTACCGTATTCGTGCGCGTCATCTTGTTGCCTCTGACGTGGAGCGGGGCGGTGTCCATGGCCCGGCAGCAGGCGCTGGCGCCTCAACTGGAGGAGCTAAGGCGGCGGTACCGGAACGACCCGCGGAAGTTGAACGAGGCACAGCTGGAGTTGTGGCGCCAGCACGGGGTCAACCCCTTTGCGGGATGCCTCTCGGTACTGGTGGAGTTCCCCGTTGTCATCGCACTTTACCAGGCCCTCACCCACTTCCAGTACGTGGGCCCCGCCTCTTTTCTCTGGGTGCCCCACCTGGCCCGGCCCGATCCGTACTATGTTTTGCCGACCCTCGCGGCGGCTGCTACCTACTGGCAGGCGCGGGTGACCACCCCGGCGACCGGCGGCGGGGGGACGGGCATGATGCTGTTGAGCCTGGCGATGGGGCCGGCCGTCATGTTCTACTTCACCATGAAGGTGGGGGCGGGAGTAGGTCTCTACTGGGCGGTGAGCACTGTTCTGCGGGCTTTGCAGCAATACCTGATGCCGCAGGCCCGACCGGGTGGAGGGGGAGCGGCAGGTGAAGAGGGTCGAGAAGAAGGGGCGCACGGTGGAGGAAGCCGTGCGGGCGGCGCTGGAGGAGCTCGGGGTAGGCGCGGACGAGGCTGAGGTGGAAGTGCTGCAGGAGCCCCGCCGAGGCTTCTTGGGGCTGGGTGGCAGGGAAGCCTGGGTCCGTGTCACCAGGCGGCGGCGGCCCGAGCGATTCGCGGTGGAATTTGTAGATCAGCTTGTGGCCCGGATGGGGGTACACGGTCGGGTCAGGGCCGAGGAGCGGGACGGCCGGCTCTGGGTGGAGGTGGAGGGAGACGACCTGGGGGTGCTGATCGGGCATCGGGGGCGTACCCTGGATGCTCTGGAGTACCTGATAAACGTAGCCGTGGGGCGGGAGTGCGGAGGCCGGCAGAGGGTGGTGCTGGACGTGGCCGGCTACCGCGACCGGCGGGCGGAGGCGGTGCGCCGCATGGCGCTGCGGGCTGCCGAAAGGGTGCGCCGTACGGGCCGGCCGGCCACGCTGGAGCCCATGACGGCACGCGAGCGGAAGCTGGTCCACCTGGCGCTGCAGGGTGATCCGCAACTGGTCACGCGATCGGAGGGCGAGGAGCCCTTTCGCAAGATCGTGATCACCAGAAAATAACGCGCCGGCAGGGACGGCCGGGGAGGCGGGAGGCTGTCCGACGAGGCGCTGGCGGGGCGGCTAAGTGAACTGGTGGATGAGGGCGCGCGGGTCCTGGGCGTGAGCCTGCCGGAGGTGGCGATCCAGGGGCTCGCGCGTTACGGTGTTCTCCTGGTGGAAGCGGGGGCCCGGGCCGGGTTCCGGGCGCCGGATGACCTGCGCGCCCTGGCGGGGAAGCACGTGGTGGACAGCCTCAGCTGCCTGCTGGTCAGCGATTTTCGGGCTGGGAAGACGGTGCTTGACGTGGGCAGCGGGGTCGGGCTGCCCGGCGTAGTGGTGGCGATCTGCCGCCCGGCCAGCCGGGTGGTGCTGGCGGAACCGCGGGCTCGGCGGGCGGGTTTCCTCAGGTGGGCGTTGTGGAGATTGGGCTTGGGGAACGCGGAGGTGCGGCGGGAGAGGGCAGAGGAGTTACGGGCGGCCGGGCAGGCCTTTGACCGTGTGCTGGCCCGGGCCCTGGCTGCTTTCCCGCGAGCGGCGGAGTTGTGCCTGCCGCTGGTTGCCCCCGGCGGAGAGTTCGTGGCCATGCTGGGACCGCGCGGGGAGGAGGAGTTGCGGCTGGCGGCGTCAGAAGTGGCCGGGGCGGGGGGGCGGGTCAGGAGGGTGGTGAGGGTGGATTTGCCCTGGGGGACGGGAAAGAGGGTGCTGGCGGTGCTGGGGCGGGAAGAGGAAAGTGCAGGGTGTTTAGGGAATTAGTGGAATGGGGGGTGGAGGTTTGCAGCGCAAGCAGGCGGGGCGGGTGCGGGGCCGCCTGGTGGATCTTCCCCTGGATCGCATCGCGCCGGGGCCGTACCAGCCGCGCTGGGAGGGCGGGGACGTAGAGGGGCTGTCGTCGTCAATTAGGGAGCACGGGCTCCTCCAGCCGGTGGTGGTGCGCAGGACTGCCGGTGGATACCAGGTGGTGGCGGGCCACAGACGGCTAGCGGCCGCACGGCAGGCGGGGTTGCGCCGGGTGCCCGCCATGGTGGCGGAGTGCTCCGATGCCGAGGCGGCCGTGCTCGCGCTGGTCGAGAACCTGCAGCGGGAAGGTCTGAGCCCCATTGAGGAGGCTGAGGCCTACCGCCGGCTGCTGGAGGAGTTCCACCTGACGCAGGAGGAGCTGGCTGCCAGGGTGGGCTTGAGCCAGGCCACGGTCGCCAACCGGTTGCGGTTGCTGCGCCTGCCGGGTGAGGTCAAGGCCGCCCTGCACGAGGGGGTGATCACGGAGAGGCACGGGAGGACCCTCTTGCGGCTGGGCAACGAGGAGGACATATTGCGCGTTTTCCGGCTGGTGAAGGAAGGGGACCTCCGTGTGCAGGAAACGGAGCGGTTGGTGGAGGAATTGGTGGGCGGAGGAAGCGAGGGCCAGCATGAAGAAGGTAAGAGACGTGGGCCCCGGCTGAGGGCTCTGCGGGACCTCAGGATCTTTCTGAACACCTTCCGGGCGGCCGTGGAGGCGTTGCGCCAGGCAGGGGTGCCGGTGCGGATGGAGGAGCGCCGGGCCGGTGAGGAAATGGTGGTAACGGTGTACATAGGACGCCCCGGCAGGGGCGCGGAGGTGGCGGGCAATTTCGGTGGCCAGAGTCCTGGCGGTGGCGAACCAGAAGGGTGGTGTGGGAAAAACCACCACGGTGGTGAACGTGGCGGCCTGCCTGGCGGCGCTGGGACACCGCGTGCTGGCTGTTGACTGCGATCCCCAGGGGCACTGTACGGCTGGGCTGGGCGTGGACAAGGGGAGGCTGCGGGGGACGCTGTACCAGGTGCTGGCCGGAGAGCAGACGGTGGAGCAGGTTAGGGTGTCGACCCCGTGGGGGGTCGATCTGGTCCCGGCCACCGTGGACCTGGCGGGCGCGGAAGTGGAACTGGTGGGGATGCCGGGACGGGAGCAGCGGCTGCGGGAGGCTCTGGCGGGGGCGGTGGCGTCCTACCGGTACGTGTGGATCGACTGCCCGCCCTCGCTGGGGCTGTTAACGCTGAATGCGCTGGTGGCGGCCGAGGGGGTGGTGGTGCCGATCCAGTGCGAGTACTTTGCACTGGAGGGGCTGGGGCAGCTCGTGCGCACCGTGCAACTGGTGCGGCGGAACTACAACCCGCAATTACGCATAGAGGGCGTGGTGCTGACGATGTTCGACGTCAGGACCAACCTATCCGCGCAGGTGGCGGCGGAGGTCAGGCAGTATTTTGGCGCGAAGGTGTACGGGACGGTGATCCCGCGAAGCGTGCGTCTTTCGGAGGCGCCCAGCCACGGGCAGCCCATTAACTGGTACGATCCGCGGTCGCGGGCGGCAGAGAGCTACATGGAATTGGCCAAGGAGGTCCTGGCGCGTGAGTACGAGCGCTAGACGGGGATTGGGTAAGGGGCTCGGTGCGCTGCTGCCCCAAGAGGGACTGGTACAGGATATCGCGGTGGAGCAGGTGCGCCCGGCGCCCGGGCAGCCCAGGCAGAGGGTGGACGAGGAAGGGCTGGCCGAACTGGCCCAGTCGGTGCGCGCGCATGGCGTGCTGCAGCCGGTGCTGGTGCGGCCGGTGGCGGGCGGGTACGAGCTGGTGGCGGGGGAACGGCGGTGGCGGGCGGCGCAGCTGGCCGGCCTGAAGACGATCCCCGCGGTGGTGAAGGAGGTTGACGAGGCCGAGCGGCTGGAATTGGCCCTGGTGGAGAATCTGCAGCGGGAAGACCTGAACCCCATGGAAGAGGCGGCGGGGTTCCGTCAGTTGCTGGAGAAGTTCGGTTACACCCAGGAGCAACTCGCCGCGCGGGTGGGAAAGAGCCGCTCTTATGTCGCCAACACGTTGCGGCTGCTGGCGCTGGCGGAAGAGGTTCAGGAGATGGTGCGGGCGGGCAGGCTGAGCGCCGGTCACGCCCGGGCCCTGCTGGCCCTGCCGGACCGGAGTGCGCAGGTGGCAACGGCGGAGACCCTGGTGCAGCGGGGTGCCTCGGTACGCGAGGCGGAGGAGATGGTGAGGCGGCAGCTGGAGGGCGGGGCGCAGGAGCGCAGGCCGAAGGAGGACGAGAAGTGGGCTCCCTGGGAGGACCGGTTGCGTCGGGTCTTGGGGACGAAGGTGTCCATCCGGGGTGGTGAGGAGCGGGGGCGGATCGAGATCCAGTATTACAGCCGGGCGGACCTGGAGAGATTGCTGGAGTTGCTGGGAGCCGGGGGACCGGGCCGGCCTTAGCGGATGTTTCACGTGAAACCTGTCGAACGCGGGTCTGCTCAGCTCACACAGAGTCCTTGGCAATTCCCTTTGGCTGAGGCAGGAAAAACGGGGGGTGCCGGCGAACTGGGAAGCTACCGGCCGGCGAGAGCGGGGTGAAAAAGGTGGCCAGGGCGCCCAAACCGCGGCACGTGACCATTATGCTGATACCCCATTTCGGTCAGCGTACATATCAGATCAAACTACCCCTGTGTTTCTTCCGCAGGCTGTTTGCGGGCGCGATTCTCTGCGTTGCGCTTCTGGTGGGGTTCGGTCAGGCCTACTCTCTCATGCGTGGCAACATGGACGAGCTCTCGCGGCTGC
This sequence comes from Bacillota bacterium, assembly GCA_014360055.1. Lineage (GTDB taxonomy): Bacteria > Bacillota > Sulfobacillia > JACIYH01 > JACIYH01 > JACIYH01. The sequence goes on from JACIYH010000011.1 coordinate 34,144, forward strand.
GCAGGGAGACGGTGGCACAACGTTCCCAGCTGGAGTCCCTGGCCGAGAGGGCGGCTGAATTGCGGGAACGGGAGGCCAGGGTAGCCGCCCTGGAGCAGGAGGTGCGTGCCCTCATAGAATCCGACCAGTTCCTGCCCGCGCACGTGAAGGCCAATCTCCTGCGGGGCCTGCAGCCGGGTGACAGGTCGAGGGCTGACGTACTTCCCATCCCTGAACAGGCCGGTGCATCCGAGCCATCGGCCGTGGTGGCGCTGGGCCCCCAGGGCGGGCCGGCCTCGCCAGGGCCTCCCGTGCCGGACCCTGCCTGGCGGCGGACCGGTCCGCTGGCCAGCCGGGCCGGGGCACGCGCCTGGTCGGCTGCGGCGGCGGGCTCCCCCGTGATCCCGGCCGAGGCGGAACCGGGCGAGGGGGAGGTGCCTTCCTGCTCAGGGGAACCGGAGTTGGGGCCCGCGCTGGACAGTGCCCTCGGCAGTGGGGAGGTTGCTGCCGACCGCCTGGCCGCAGTGCGGGCGGCACTGGAAGAGAGACAGGACGCCCTGCTTTCGCTCCCCCAGTGCATGCCCACCAGCGGCAGGTTGACCTCCCGTTTTGGTTATCGCAGATCGCCTTTTTCCCGGGCACGGGAGTTCCACGCCGGGGTCGACCTGGCAGCCCCCCGGGGCACCCCGGTGCGGGCGGTGGCCGATGGGGTGGTGGTGTTCTGCGGTCGGAAGCCGGGTTTGGGCAACACCGTGATCCTGGAACACGGCCATGGTATCAGCACCCTGTACGGACATAACTCCCGCCTGATGGTACGGGCCGGGCAACGTGTTAAGATGGGCCAGGTTATCGCGCTGGTTGGGGATACGGGACGCTCGACCGGAGACCATCTCCATTTCGAGTTGCACTTTGCCGGGCACGAGGTAGATCCCTGGCCCTATCTCGTGAGGTTGGGAGGCTGAATGAATGCTGGGCAAAAAGGTCGACCGTCCCAACCCGGATAGTGTGGACACGGTGATTGGTAAGGCCACCTTCCTGCAGGGTACCCTTACCTCGCAGGGCAGCGTGCGTATAGACGGTCGCCTGGAGGGTGAGATAATAGCCGACGGCGACGTTTTCATCGGCCAGGAGGCACGCGTGGTGGCCAAGGTCAGGGCCCGTCACGTGGTGGTGGCGGGAGAACTCAAGGGCGACGTGGAAGCGACCGGTAAGCTGGAGATAGCCAGCACGGGCGTGCTGACTGGCAACGTAAAGGTATCACAGCTGGTGGTGGAGGAAGGAGGCGTGCTGGAGGGTAGCAGCAGCTTCCGCCGCCAGCAGGAGGGTAAGGAGGGCCCGGACCGGGCGTCCTGACCATGTTTGCCGACCGGGAAGAGGCGGGTACGCTACTCGGCGAGAAGGTGGCGGCCCTCGGCCTGGGGAGGCCAGTGGTCCTGGGTATTCCCCGGGGAGGGGTGGTGGTGGCCGCCCGTGTGGCGCAGGCGCTGGGGGCCCCCCTCGATGTGATCGTGCCGCGGAAAATCGGCGCTCCCCGTAACCCCGAACTCGCTATCGGGGCGGTGGGGCCCGACGGTCAGGTTATCATTGACGAGGGGCTGGCTGCTCTGGTGGGGGCCAGCCCCACGTACATTGCCCGGGAGTCCCAGCGCCAGTCCGAAGAGGTGAAGCGCCGCCTGGACCTTTACCGGCGCGGTCTCCCTCCCATGCGGCTGGCGGGCGAGGACGTGGTGGTGGTGGATGACGGAGTGGCCACCGGGCATACCGTGCTGGCTGCCCTGCGAGCGCTCCGCACCCAGAATCCCGGCAGCCTGACCCTGGCTGTCCCGGTTGCCCCTCCGGAGGTGATCCCCCGCCTCCGGGCGGAAGCAGACCGGCTCGTCTGTCTCCTCACCCCCAGCCCCTTTTATGCCGTGGGGCAGTTCTACCACTACTTTCCCCAGGTCAGCGACGAAGAAGTGGCCGCCCTCCTGGAGGCGCATAGGTCACCTCGCCCGGGACCAGAATAGGGTCGAGGTGAGGCCATGAAGCGGATGCCCGCCGTGGCGGTGGAAGCCGCACTGGGCCCCGTGGTGGATCTCTTACGACGGGAGGGCTTCCAGGTAGTTCCCCTGCGCGACCCCGTCCCCGACGAAGTGCAGGCGGTGGTGACCACTGCTGGGGACATCGACCTCATGGGCATGCAGGATATCAAGACCGCCAGCCCGGTCATTGCGGCTGCAGGGAAGACGCCTGAAGAGGTGCTGGAAGAAGTGAGGCGAGCGGTGAGGATGCACGGGGCGGGAGGTCACGCGGGAAGACCAGGGCAAGAGCGGTGGCCATGACCAGGGCCATCTTGAAGACTAGCCAGAGGCGCGTGTTCTGCAACACCATGTACTCCATGTGACCGGCCACGTTGACGGTGCCGGTCACATGTATGTCGCCCACTTCGGGGAGGACCTTGTTGACGCCCGCCCCGGGACGGATGCGGCCCTTCCCTACCACGATGCTGCCGACCTGCTCCTGGGTTCCCAGGCAGGCATCCACGGCGATCACGGGGTGCAACCCAAGTGCACGCAGTTGCTCGATCACGCGGGGGAGGTTGGTGGCGTGGACGGGATGCTGCAGCGTGCCCCAGACTTCCACGCCCACCCTGTACTCCTGCAGGAGGGTTCCTACCAGCGGTCCCAGGGCGTCGCCCGTGGACCGGTCGGTGCCGATACAGAGCACGGCGGGCCGGGAGCATCCCAATCCCTGGCAGAGGGCGGCCAGGCGTGCCGCCACCTGCTGTTCGGCGCCGGGCTGGTGGACGCTAATGCGCAGAACGTCAGAATCGCTGGTGCCGAGGGGATAAGCCACTTCCACTCCTCGCAGTGAGAAGTATATATGCGGATGGTTTTTCCTATGCGCACCCGGCCAGTTACAACCGCGGGGCGACGCGGACACCGCGGGGGCGGTGCCGGGAAGGAACCGGGGCCATCTGGCGGCGAAGAGTCGCACGTGGTGGTGAGTATGCACCGGCAGGGTGGGACGGGCAGGGTTCCTGGCTGGGTGGCGGCGGTGGTGGCGGCGACCTTCCTGGTGTGCTGGTACCTGGCCGGACCCCTGTTACAGGACCTGGCTGCATTGCTCCAGGCGGTCGTTGCCTTCTTGATGCTGGGGCTCCTGGGCACGGCCGGCCGTTACCTGGGCCTCCACCACCCGGTAGTATTTGTCCAGGACATTCTCATCGAGCTTGCCATTTACGGAGCGGTGGGCGCCGTGTGCGGGGCCGGGTTGTCCTACGTGGCCTACAGGTGGGGAGTCGCGGTGAGCCCGGTGTGGCCGGCCCTGGCCGTCTACCTGGTGCTGACCCTGTGGTTCGACCGCCGCGGCCGCTGACAAAACGACTCGGGTGCACATAATGCGTTAACCTCGAATACGCTGCAGTGAGGGCCGAGAGCCGGCCGGCTTCTGGCCCCTTGTTGCCCGCGTGAAGGAAAGGCTGAGGCCGGCGGTGTTACGGGAGGTCGATGCATGGTGGAGAACGACGCTGCGGGAGAGGCCCGCCTCGGGGGAGAGGCTTTTCAAGGGGGCGAGTTGGCCCGTGCCTACGTCCCCGTGCAGGTTTACACCGGCAGGCTCAGCCCGCTGGAAGGATGGCGGCAGGGATCCATATTCCCCGAACTGATCCGACCTTACAAACCGGCGCCACGCCGTCCACGGCGGCTTCGCTAAGTGGGGAGGTGGTCCCTGTGGATGAGGAGAGGCGTCAACTGCTCGACCGTCTGGTGGCCCTCGAGTTCACGGCCATTGAACTGCAACTGTTCCTTGACACGCACCCGGATGACCAGAGGGCCCTGGCGGATTTCAACGCCACTGCCCAGGAACTGGCCGGCCTGCGGGAACTGTATGAGAGCCGGTATGGGCCCCTGTTGAGCTACGGCTTCTCGCCCAGCCCCCGGGCATGGCGCTGGGTCGAAGAACCGTGGCCCTGGCAGATGTAGCCCCGGATGGAGGTGCGCACGTATGTGGGTTTACGAGAAGACCCTGTTGTACCCGGTAAGGGTGACGCGGCCGGACCCCCGCATGGCCAGGGAGATCATCACCCAGTACGGGGGGCCGGATGGCGAGTTGGCGGCGTCCCTGCGGTACCTCACGCAGCGCTACGCCATGCCGGTATCCCAGGCGGTCGCTACGCTGACGGATATAGGCACGGAAGAACTGGCCCACATGGAAATCGTGGGTGCGCTGGTGTACCGCCTGATCCGGGATGCCCCGCTGGACGCCATCATCGCCGCGGGGATGGATCCCTACTACGCCGACCATGACCGGGGCATCTACTTCATCACCGGCACCGGTGAGCCCTGGACGGCTGCCTACATCGCTTCCAAGGGCGACCCGGTTGCTGACCTGCACGAGGACATGGCCGCCGAGCAGAAGGCCCGTGCGACCTATGAGAAGCTGATCGACCTCTCCGATGATCCCGATGTGACCGATGTGGTACGGTGGCTGAGGCAGCGGGAGGTTAACCACTTCCAGCGCTTCGGCGAGACCCTCAACCTGGTCCATGAATACCTCAGCCGGAGACGCGTGTTCTGAGGCGTGAGGTGGTCGGGGCGCGGCAGGCCCGCCGGGCGGTGCCTGCCCGCCCCGCTTATGTTATATTGGTACCGGGCCCGCTCGTTTTGCCGGTGCCCCACCCGGTGCCGCGAGCGGTTCCACACCTTGGGGCCGGATGTCGCCCGGCCGGGAAGGGGTGGGGGGTGTGCTGCTCGCCTGGCCTGACTACCTTTGCCTGCTGATCATCGCCTGGGGGGCCCTGACCGGGGCGCTGTACGGTCTCGTACGGGTGGTGGCCAGCCTGGTGGCGCTGGTAGCGGGATTGCTCGTGGCTGCCTGGGGTACCGGCCCGGTGGTAGCCTGGCTGGCCCGGTTGGGCTGGGTGGACACCGTGACGCGCTGGATATCCTCCCGCCTGCCGCTGCCCGCTGCCCTGGCCACCGCACCGGTGGGTGGCCGGGTACCCATCGCCTGGGGAGAGGGTTGGCCTCCGGCCCTGAAGCAGGCCCTGCAAGAGCGGGCGGAATCTCTGTTTGCGGGGACCAGCGGACCGGTGACCACCGGGGAACTCATAGCGCGCGCGGGAGCAGAGCTTCTCTTCTCGGTGGTGGTCTTTCTCATCGTACTGGTGGTGGTGGAAGGCTGCCTGAAATGGGCGGGGAGGAAGCTGTCCGAATGGGTGGCGGGCCGGGGGCTGGGCTGGCCCGACCGGCTGGCCGGAGCCCTCGCCGGGGCGGGACGCAACGCCCTCCTCGTGGCCGCCCTGGCGGCGGTGGCCGTTCCCCTGCTGACGTTCCTGCCCCCGCACCGCGACCTGCTGCGACCGGGTGGGCTGACCTGGACCCTGGCGGAGTGGTTCAACCGGATCATTTACCCGTGGTTGCTGGCGCGGTTGTCCTGACTTCAACCGGGTGCGGGGACCGGGACTCCACACGCCGGACGGAGGGAGGTGGGGCCTGGCTCCCGGTCGCGGGTGCCGGGCAGTTAAGTGCAACTTGACTGGAGCATGCTGAGCGCCGTGGGCCGCGTGGCCTCTCGCCTGGTGCTGGTGCTGGTACTGGCCCTGGTCGCGGTGAAGGTGGCCGACATAGTGGTGGCCAGGTTGTTTCGCCCGCGCCCGGGGACGAGGGTGTGGCAACTGGAGGAGAGTCGCTCCCGCACCCTGGCTTCCCTCGTGCGCAGTGCGGTCCGCTATACGGTCACCATCTTCGCCGCCCTCATGGTCCTGGACCTGGTGGGAATCGATACCAAGTCCCTCCTTGGGGGCGTGGCCATCGCGGGGCTCGCCATCGGGTTTGGCGCCCAGAACCTGGTGCGCGATGTCATCAGCGGTTTCTTCATAATTTATGAGAGGCAGTATGACGTGGGGGACTATATCAAGGCAGCCGGCGTGGCGGGTGTGGTGGAAGAGGTGGGCCTGCGTGTGACCAAACTGCGGGACTGGTCGGGTGAGGTACACGTCATCCCCAACGGGCAGATCGACATTACCACCAACCTGAGCCGGGCGGGGAGCAGGGCCCTGGTGGAGGTCAGTGTGGCTTACGAGGCCGACCTGCGCCGGGCCATCAGCGTCATGCAGGAAGCCTGCGACCGGGCCGCCCGTGAACTCCCCGCCATCACGGAGGGGCCCACGGTGCTGGGCGTCAAAGAACTGGGGGACTCGGGGGTAAAGCTTCTGGTGTGGGCGCGTACCCAGCCGCTGGAACAGTGGGGGGTCGAGCGGGAACTCAGGCTGCGCCTGAAAGAGGCCCTGGACGCGGCCGGAATCGAGATCCCCTACCCCCGCGTGGTGGTCTACGACCGTTCCGACAGGGGGGCCGACGGTGATCAGATATCACGTGGGTGACGTGGTGCGGCTGCGCAAGGCCCACCCTTGCGGGAGTGATCGCTGGGAGATCACCCGCACGGGCATCGACTTCGGGCTGCGTTGCCTGGGGTGCGGTCGCTACGTGATGATCCCCAGGCGGCGGTTCGAGCGTTCGGTTAAAGAACTGCTGGGACCATCTCCCGGGGCCCAGGTCCCGGCGCCATAGGGTGGGAAGGCCGTGGCTTACTCTTGCGGTCTGGTAGGACTGCCTAACGCGGGCAAGAGCACGCTCTTCCGTGCCCTCACGGGGGTCCCCGCCGAGGTGGGGAATTACCCCTTCACCACGGTCGCCCCTCAGCGCGGCCAGGTGCCCATAGAGGACGAGCGCCTGTCCGGTGTCGCCCGGGTGATGGGTTCGGCCCGCATCACCCCCGCCGTGGTGGAAGTGGTGGACGTGGCCGGTCTGGTGGAAGGCGCCAGCCAGGGGCAGGGTTTGGGCAACCGCTTCCTGGCCCAGATCAGGGAGGTCGACGCCCTCTTCCACGTGGTGCGCTGTTTCGGGGATCCGGGCGTCGTGCATGTCACGGGAGAGGTCTCCCCGGCACGGGATGCCGAACTGGTCGATACCGAACTGATGCTCGGCGATCTGGAGACCCTCGGTCGATACGAGACCAGGCTGTCCGCACTGGTCAAGACGGGCGAGCCCCGGTGGAAGGAGGAGGCCGGCCGGGCTCGCCTCCTGCGGGAATCCCTGGGGAAAGGGGTTCCCGCGCGCCTGGTGGCGGACGAGGGGGCGCGCACTCTGGCAGCCAGCCTGAACCTGCTCACCGTCAAGCCGGTGCTCTACGTGGCCAACGTGGGCGAGGGAGACGATATCCCGGCGGACCTGGCCCGATATGCCTCCCGCCAGCAGGCACCGGTGTATGCCTTCGCCGCCCGCCTGGAGGCGGAACTGGGGGAGATGGACGCGGTCGAGCGGGCCGCCTTGCTGGAGGACCTGGGCTGGCCCGGTGACGCGCGCCAGGGGCTGGTGCGGGCGGGAGCCGAACTGTTGGGGCTGATCACCTTCTTCACGGCCAACGAAAACGAGTGCCGGGCCCGGGCCGTGCCGCGAGGGACTACGGCCGTGGAGGCTGCGGCGCGCGTCCACACCGACATGGCCAGGGGGTTCATCCGGGCGGAGGTGGTTCCCGCCGCGGATTTGCTGGCGGCGGGCTCCTGCCAGGCTGCACGGGAGCGCGGGCTGGTGCGTACGGAGGGACGGGACTACCGGGTTCAGGACGGAGACGTCCTCCTGTTCCGCTTCCAGCGCTGAAGGGAAGGGCCACAGGCGCGGCACCGTGATCCCCGCGCGCGGCCGGGCGCGCGCCGAACCGACTGGCCCTCAGCTCATCTGGGATCAAGCGGAGGTGAACCGGATGGCGCAACTGGAGTGCAACCTGCGGCAGAACCGGGACGCATGCACGTGCACATATGAACCCTGCTCGCGCAAGGGGCGTTGCTGCGAGTGTATCTCCTACCACCGGGCTCACGGAGAACTCCCGGGCTGCCTGTTTCCTCCCCAGGCCGAGCGCACATACGATCGGTCGCTGCGCCGTTTCCTCCAGGCTCACGCGCGATGACCGGCCACGCAGCTGGCCTGCGGACTTCAGGGGGTTCCTCTTAACCCCGTGGCCGGTGGAATAGTTGCCCCCAGTTCGTGCCCCCCGGGCGGTGCGTCGGTTAGGCCCCAGGCTACCTGGCCGCCGCTGCAAGCCGGCGTGCGGCGTGTGGGGCGTGGCCTGAGGTTGCCAGGGGGTACAGGGCGGTGATATAATCAGGCGGACAGCGGGGCATTTGTCCGTCGTTGCCAGTGTCCCTGCGGCGGCTCCCGGGGGCAGGGCGGCTCCCGGGCAACTGGGCGCGGCCCCGCTGGCGGCCGCCGGGGTACCAGGCACAACCAGGCCCACGGTGGCCCGCGGGCCTTTTTCGTTGGGCCCGCGCTCCCTGCTCTACCCGCGCGGTGGGGCCGTAGGCCGAGGGGAGGAGGTGAGGGCCATTGACGCACCCCTACGAAGTCATGTTCATCCTCCGGCCCGACCTGGACGAGGAAGCCACGACGGCGGCCATCGACAAGATCGCCGGCGTGATCACCGGTCAGGGCGGCAAGGTGGAGAAGGTGGACAGGTGGGGGAAGCGGAAGCTGGCGTACGAGATCAGGGGCTACCAGGATGGCTTCTACTCGGTGGTGGAGTTTGAGGGCACCCCCAGCGTAGCCGAAGAACTGGACCGCGTCCTCAAGATCTCCGATGAGGTCATCCGGAGTCTGATCGTGCGGCGGGACGAGCCATGACCAGAAGGGGGCTGGTGGCATGCTCAACCGCGTCATCCTCATCGGACGGCTGACGCGAGACCCGGAACTGCGTATCCTCCCCAGCGGGATACCGGTTGCTACCTTCACGCTGGCGGTGGATCGCCCGTTCACCAACCAGCAGGGTGAGCGGGAGACGGACTTCATCGATATCGTGGTGTGGCGCAAGCAGGCAGAGCTCGTCTCCAACCACCTGAGCAAGGGACGCCTGGCGGCGGTGGAGGGGCGCCTGCAGGTGCGCACGTACGAGACCCAGGAAGGGCAAAAGCGCAAGGTGGCGGAAGTGGTCGCCGATGCGGTAAGGTTCCTGGACCGGCCACGGGAACCCCTGCCCGAACCGCCACCACTGGGGCCGGAGGTCACAGTTGAAGCGGAGGGATCACCGTTTGGCCAGGAGGGACAAGGGTCGCAAGCGGAAGCGTAAGGTCTGCGCCTTTTGCGTGGACAAGATCGAGCGGGTCGATTATAAGGACGTGTCCCGTCTGCGCCGTTACCTGACGGAGCGGGGAAAGATCGTTCCCAAGCGCATATCGGGGAACTGTGCCCGCCACCAGCGCCAGTTGACCGTGGCCATCAAGCGGGCACGGAATGTCGCCCTGCTACCGTTTACGGCCGAGTGACCGCGGTGGTGCCCGGGCCCGCGGGAAGCCTGGCCACTCTGGCTCCCCGCGGTGCCCGGGTTTCGCGGTGACGCCTGGGGAAGGGATGGCATTGCGAGAGGCAGGGTTGCGCGGACTGGCCGGCGGGGCCTTGATGGCCGCTCTGTGCGTGGTACTGGGCCTCTCTGCGTACTACATACCGGTGCTGGGCGTAGCGGCCCTGTTCGTAGGTCCGGTGCCCATCGTGGTGGCGTGCCTGCGCCACGGCCCTCGGGTTGCGGTGCTGGCGGCCGTGGTGGCAGGCGTCCTGCTAGGGGTGTTTCTGGGTGCCCTGCAGGGGCTGGTGATGGGCTTCGCCTTCGGGACCATGGGCCTGGCCCTGGGCCTTGCCTTCTCCCGGGGGGCGTCAGCCTCGGCCACGGTGCTGTGGGCGGCGCTGGCCTCTGCGGGGGCTACGGCGCTGTCCGTGGGGCTCAGCGTTCTGTTTCTGGGGCTTTCCCTCGCCCAGATGGTCGAGCAGATGTTCGAGGCCTATGAGGCTGCCGGTGAACTGTGGGGCCGCCTGGGTGCTCCGGGGTTGGCCGAGCAGACCCGTGCCATGCTGGCCATGATCAAGCAGGCCTTCGCCCTGGTGTGGCCGGCGGCGTTCGCGGGGGCGTTTTGCGTACTCGCTGCGGTCAACTGGGCGGCGGCGCGGGCCGTCGTCCGTCGCCTCGGGTACCGGGTGCCCGATCCCGCCCCCTTCGTGGAGTGGAGGTTCCCGCGCTGGGTGGCCATCCCCTTCCTGCTGGGGTGGGCGGCTATGGTTCTGCAACCTTACCACCGAATGCACTGGTTGTCCGTCCTGGGCACCAACCTGACCATGCTGCTGTCCATGGCCATGCTGGTGCAGGGGGCGGCGGTGGCCTTCGCCTTTCTGCGCCGCTGGTTGGGGGGCAGCGCCGGCTTCATCCTGGTGCTTATCATGCTGGTGCAACCGGTCGTCACCTGGACGTTGGTCATGTGGCTGGGGGTGTTCGATCTCCTTTTTGATTACCGGCGCTTCGCCAATCCAGCCCCCCGGAGGGAGTGAGCTGGGTGAAGGTCATCCTGGATGCCGATGTCCCCGGGCTGGGAAAGCGCGGCGACGTGGTCGAGGTCTCGGAGGGGTATGCCCGCAATTACCTCCTCCCCCGGCGGCTGGCGAGGGAGGCCTCGGCGGGGGCGCTGCGCGCGGTGCGCCACCTCGCCGAGGAAAAGCAGAGGAAGGCCGACCGGGAACGGGAACAGGCGCGCCGGCAGGCCGAGCGTCTCGAGGGCAGGCTGGTGACGGTCAGGGCGAAGGCGGGAGAGGCTGGCAGGCTGTTCGGCTCGGTTACCGGCCGGGACGTGGCGGAGTCCATAGAGGCCCAGTTCGGCTTTGCCATTGACCGGCGGCGCGTGCTGCTGGAGGAGCCCATCAAGGCGGTGGGTACCTATCCCGTGCGCATTCGCCTGCATCCGGGCATCGATGCCACCATCCAGGTGCGGGTGATTCCTGAATAGGAGGGGCACCATGGCGAGCATCGAAAAGCTGCCTCCCCAGAGCGTGGAGGCGGAGCAATCCGTCTTGGGTGCCATGTTGCTGGAGAAGGAGGCCATCGTCAAGGCGGCGGAGGTCGTCCGCCCGGAGGACTTCTACCGGGAGGCCCACCGCATCATATACGGTGCCATCCTGGCCCTCTACGAGAGGGGTGAGGCGGTCGATCTGGTGACGCTGTGCGAAGAGCTGCGCCGCCAGGGTTCACTCGAAGAGGTCGGGGGAGCGTCCTACCTCACCACTCTGGCCAACCTGGTGCCCACCACCGCCAACGTGGAATACTACGCGCGCATAGTCGAGGAGAAATCCCTGCTACGGCAGCTGATCCGCACCTGCACCGAGGTGGTGTCCCGCTGCTACGAGGCTCAGGAGGAGGTAAACCGCCTCCTGGACGACGCCGAGCGGCGCATCACCGAACTCTCCCTGCGCCGCAGCTCCCAGGGATTCGTCCGCCTGAAGGACGTCCTCATGACCACGCTGGACCGGCTCATGCAAATGGTGGAAAGCGGCCAGGGGACCGGCATCCCGTCGGGGTACCCGGACATTGACCGATTCACGGCGGGGCTGCAGCCCTCGGACCTCCTCATCATTGCGGCCCGGCCTTCGGTGGGGAAGACCACCTTCGCCCTCAACCTGGCCCGCCAGGTGGCGGTGCGGCAGAAGCTACCCGTCGCCATCTTCAGCCTGGAGATGTCCCGGGAGCAGGTGGCCATGCGACTCCTCTCCTCCGAGGCAGGGGTGGAACAACAGAAGATCAGGCGGGGGGAACTGGAAGAACAGGAGTGGCAGGCCCTCTCCCGCGGGCTGGCGCGCCTGGGCCCCGCCCCCATCTTCATCGATGACACCTCCTCGATCTCGATCCTGGAGTTGCGCACCAAGACCAGGCGCCTGTGCACTGAGGTAGGGGCGGGTGTGGTGATCGTGGATTACCTGCAACTCCTCCGCACTACGGGCAGGATGGAGAACCGGCAGCAGGAGATCTCCGAGATCTCGCGCAGCCTGAAGGCTCTGGCCCGGGAGTTGCGCATCCCGGTGGTGGCGCTCTCGCAGTTAAGCCGGGCGGTGGAGCAGCGCCAGGATCGCCGTCCCGTGCTATCGGACCTGCGTGAATCCGGTGCCCTGGAGCAGGACGCCGATGTGGTGATGTTCCTCTACACCAACGCCGAGATGGAGAGGGAAAACCAGATCGAGGTGATCATCGCCAAACAGCGCCACGGGCCCACCGGTTCGGTGAGGATGTACTTTGACCGGCACACGGGGCTGTTCATGGGCCTGGACACCAAACACGTTCTTTAGGCCGGTCGAGCGCGGCTCGGCCGCGTGGGGGAGGGGTGAGGGTTGTACGACGTGGTCATCGTGGGAGCAGGGCCGGCCGGGATCTTCGCGGCTCTCGAACTGGCGGAGAGGGCACCGGGCCTGCGGGTGCTCATGCTGGAAAAGGGGCCGGAACTCGAGCGCCGTGTGTGCCCCATGCAGGAGCGCCGGGTGACGTGCAACCGCTGTGACCCCTGCTCCGTGGTCTCGGGCTGGGGCGGCGCGGGCGCCTTCAGCGACGGCAAGCTCACCCTCACCGCCGATTTCGGTGGCCACCTGGACCGCTACATCGGGCGCCCGCAGACGGAAGAACTCATCGAATACGTGGATGAGATCTACCTGCGGTTCGGCGCTACGCCGGTGTCTTACGGCACCGATCCGGAGACGGTGCGGCGCATCACCCGGCAGGCCGCCACCGCCGGGTTGAGTTTCATCCCCGCCAAGATCAGACACCTGGGGACCGACAACTGCCCCCGCATCCTGGCGCGCATGCGCGAGCATCTGGAGGGGCGCGTGGAGGTCCGCACCCGGACCCTGGCTGCCGGGGTGGCGGTCCGGGACGGTCGCGTCGGGGGCGTGAGGCTGTCGGGCGGAGAAGAAGTACGGGCCCGCGCAGTCATCCTGGCACCCGGTCGGGAGGGAGCGGCCTGGATGGCGGCGCAGGCGGCCGAACTGGGCCTGAAGCTGGCCGCCAACCCGGTAGACATCGGGGTGCGCGTAGAGGTTCCCGCGGTGGTCATGGAGCCCCTCACCGAGGGCGTGTACGAATCGAAGCTGGTGTATTACACGGGGTCCTTCGACGACCAGGTGCGCACCTTCTGCGTGTGCCCCTATGGCGAAGTGGTAATGGAGAACAACGGCGGCCTGATCACGGTCAACGGCCACAGCTACCACGCCCGCCGCACCGAGTACACCAACTTCGCCCTCCTCGTCTCCAAGAGCTTCACCGAGCCCTTCCACGAGCCCATCACGTACGGGCGGTACATCGCTTCGCTGGCCAACCTGCTGGGGGGGACGGTGCTGGTGCAGCGGCTGGGCGACCTCCTCTCGGGGCGGCGGTCCACGGACAGCCGCCTGGCCAAGGGCATGGTGCGGCCAACCCTACCTGAGGCCACGCCCGGCGACCTCAGCCTGGTCTTGCCATACCGGCACCTGATCGATATCCTTGAAATGCTCGAGGCGCTTGACAAGGTCGCGCCAGGCGTTCACTCGCGGCACACGCTGCTGTACGGCGTAGAGGTGAAGTTCTACTCCTCGCGGGTGGAGGTAGACGGCAACCTGCAGACGCGGGTGCAGGGGCTGTTCGTGGCGGGGGACGGAGCCGGGATCACGCGCGGGCTTGCGCAGGCCTCGGCGTCGGGCGTGTACGTGGCGCGGGCCGTGGCCCGCCAGCTGCAAGGGGAAGGGGGCGAGGGGGAAATCCCCGCAGGGGAAACCCCCGCATGAATGCCGGCGGTCGTCGTGGTGGGTACGCAGTGGGGAGACGAGGGGAAGGGTAAGGTCACCGACTACCTGGCCCGGGAGGCCGACGTCGTGGTCAGGTACCAGGGGGGTCCCAATGCCGGGCACACCGTGGTGGTGGACGGCGAAGAGTTCCGCCTGCACCTGGTGCCCTCGGGAATCCTGTATCCCGGGAAGCTGTGCGTGGTGGGCAACGGGGTGGTGGTGGACCCCGAGGTATTGGTGGGGGAGATCGAGTACCTACAGAGCCGCGGGCGGGATGTGAGCGGGCTGCGGGTGAGCGCGCGCGCCCACCTGGTGATGCCTTACCACCGCATCCTGGATGCCCTCCAGGAACAGGCACTGGGCGAGCGCAGGATCGGCACCACCCTGCGAGGGGTGGGACCGGCCTACATGGACAAGGCGGCCCGCGTCGGCCTGCGGGTCGGTGACCTTCTCGAACCGGCTTCCTTCCGTACCCGGCTCGAGCACAACCTGGCCGACAAGAACCGCTTCCTTCAGCACGTTTACGGAGCCGAACCCCTCCGGCTGGAGGACGTGCTGGAATCTTACCTCGCCTGGGGGGAGAAGCTGAGGGTGTTCGTGGCGGAGACCTCCCCCCTCATCAACCGGGCCATCGCGGCCGGCCAGAAGGTGCTGTTCGAGGGCGCCCAGGGCACTCTGCTGGACCTGGACCACGGCACTTACCCCTACGTCACCTCCAGCCATCCTGTGGCGGGGGGAGCCTGCATCGGGGCAGGAGTAGGTCCCACGCGCATCGACCGTGTCATCGGGGTGGTGAAGGCCTACACGTCCCGGGTGGGTGACGGTCCCTTCCCCACCGAATTGCATGGGGAGGAGGGCGACCTGGTCCGCGAACGCGGCCACGAGTACGGTACCACCACCGGGCGACCGCGGCGGGTGGGGTGGCTGGACGCGGTTATGGTGCGCTACGCTGCCCTGCTGAGCGGGCTGGATGGTATCGCCATCACCCGGCTGGACGTGCTGGCCGGCCTGCCGCGGGTGAAGGTGGCGGTGGCCTACCGTTACCGGGGCGGGGAAATCGAAGACTTCCCCTCCAGCCTCTCCGTGCTCCAGGAGTGCGAGCCCGTCTACGAGGAGTTGCCCGGCTGGCCGGAGCCGCCGGAGACACCCGGGTCGCTGGCCGACCTGCACCCGCATGCCCGCCGCTACGTGGAGTTCGTGCAAGAGGCGACGGGCCTTCCCGTGGTGCTCATCTCCATCGGGAGGGAGCGCGGCCAGACCATCAGCCTGGCCCCGGTTTTCGAGCCCCGCCCGCCCGCACGGTGAATGGGCCGGCCTGATCGACACAATAGGGGCTGGTGGGGGAGCGACAAAGCAGTGGGCAGTCCCCGACTCCAGCCGCCCGCGGTGCGGGGATTGCCAGGGAAGGAGCAGGCTGCGGCAGTGGAGTTCTGGTTTACCGAAAAACCTACGCCCAACTGGGGCATGACCTATCGGGTGCAGCAGGTGCTGCGCCGCCGCCAGACGGCCTACCAGGACCTGGCCGTGGTGGAAACCGTCGAGTTCGGGCGCGCCCTCATCCTGGACGGCATCGTGCAACTGACTGAGAAAGACGAGTTCGTTTACCACGAGATGATCGTGCACGTGCCCATGTGTGCCCACCCGGACCCCAGGCGGGTGCTGGTGGTGGGGGGAGGCGACGGGGGTGCAGTGCGCGAGATCCTGCGGCATCCCGCCGTGGAGGAGATCTGCCTGGTGGACATCGATGGGGAGGTGATCGAGGCAGCACGGGAGTTCTTCCCCCGTGTCTCCTCAGGCCTGGACGATCCCCGGGTGCACATCGTGATCGAGGACGCCTCCCGCTATCTCTGGCGGGACGAGGTGCAGGGACGGTACGACGTCATCCTGGTGGATTCCCCCGACCCGGTCGGCCCGGCCATCGCGCTCTTCCAGGAGGATTTTTACCGGGCGGTCTACCGGGCGCTGGCACCCGACGGCCTTTTCTCGGCCCAGAGCGAGTGCCCGTTCCTGATGCCCGATTTCATCCGTTCCGTGCAGGAGTCCGCCGCCCGCGTGTTCCCCATCGTCAAGCTGTATATCTACTCCAACGTCACCTACCCCGGGGGCATGTGGGCCTTCACCACGGGTTCCAAGCGGTACGACCCCGCCTGTCCGCAGGAGGGGCGCCGCCCGGCCGGACCCACCCGCTACTGGACGCCGGAGGTACATCGCGCCGCCTTCGTGCTGCCGCCCTTCGTGCAGGAACTGGCACCCCGGCAGCACGCGTTGCCCGGTACTTGCGCGGGCACCGTTGACCGGGTATAATATCGTCGGGCCAATCGCATAGGGGCGAGCGGGAGTAGTTCAGCTGGTAGAACATCGGCTTCCCAAGCCGAGGGTCGCGGGTTCGAATCCCGTCTCTCGCTCCAGTTTTTTATGAGCCGGTGTAGCTCAAGGGCAGAGCGGCGCATTCGTAATGCGTAGGTTGTGGGTTCGATTCCCTCCACCGGCTCCACGAAAAGCCAAGTCCCGGAACGATTCCGGGGCTTTCTATTTCCTGCTACCGGCGGCGTTCGAGCATTTTGGGAGCAATTTGGGAGCAATCAACGCGGACGGGGCAGGGGCTGTCTCCCCTGGCGGGACAGGATGCGGTCGAGGCGGGCGGCGGCCTCCTCGTCGGCGCTCCTCAACGCGGTGGCGTAGATGTTGGCCGTGGTGCGGATGTCCGCGTGGCCGAGCCGGGCGGAGACGGACTTGAGGGGCACGCCCTGGGCGATGAGGAGCGTGGCCGAGGTGTGGCGCAGGGCGTGGAACTTTATGTGGGGGAGCTCGTGGCGGCGCAGGAAGTCCGGCCACCAGCTGCTGATGGTGTCCGGGTGCATGGGTGCGCCGTCCCAAGTGCAGAACACGCGGTCGCTGCCCTTCCACAGATCGCCCACCCGCAGGCGATTCTGGAGTTGCGCGCCGCGGTGCTGCTTCAGGAGGGCCATCACGGAGGGAGGGACGGAGAGGGTGCGGCGGGAGCTCGCCGTCTTAGGCTCCTTCGTGAAGACTCCCCTACCCGGCACGTAGCAGGCCGCCCGTTGAACCGTGATGGTGCCCGCAGCGAAGTCCACGTCCCCCCACTCGAGGCCCAGCAATTCGCCGCGCCGCAGCCCCGTGGCCAGGGCGAGCATCACCATGGTCCGGTACTGAAGGGGCTCCCCGTCCAGGGCGGCCAGGAGCGCGGCCACCTGGGCTTCGTCGTAGGAGGGGGTCTGCTGCGGCCGGGCGCGGGGCGGCTCGACCTTTGCGAGAGGGTTCGCGGCCAGCACGCCCCACCGGACGGCGTCCGCGAACATCTTGGAAAGCACGCGGTGGTGGTAGAGAATGCTGGCCTCCGAGAGCCGACCCGCCTTGCCGTCCTTGCGGCTCCCCTCCTGCCGGAGCGCGTTGTAGAACTCCACGAAGTGCAGCGGCTTGAGCTGCTCGAGGCGATAGTGACCCATGACCTCGAAGGCACGCGCCAGCACCTGGCGGTAGCGGTGGGCGGTGCGGGGCGCCAGCCGGAGATCCACGTGGTCCCGCAGCCACCGGTCGGCGAACTGGCGCAGGGTGAGCCGGGCCGGCTGCACGTACTCGCCGCGCAAAACCTCGGCCGCGAAGAGATTGAGCAGGCGCCGCGCCTCGCGCTCGGAAGAGGCCTGGACCCGCTTGCGGTAGACTATTCGCCTGCCCTCGCTGTCGGTCCCACCCGGGACGTTGAGGCGCCAGGTGTTCTCCCCCCGCCTTTCGACCCAACCTGCCACCCTACGCCTCCTCCTTGATCCAGCCTGCCACCGTAGCCTCATCCGAGCCCAGAGCTTCGGCGATTTCCGTGACGGTCTTTCCGGCCGCGTACATCTCCTGGGCCTGTACCTTACGCCTTCTGTAGGCCTTGGTGCGGCAGGCGTTGCTGCAATAGATGCGGTTGGTCCTGGCGGCCTCGGGCGACACTTCGAACCAGGTTCCGCACTCTTCGCAGCGACGGTAAGCCTTCCGGCCGGTTATGGCGCGCGCGAACTGGAGCCAAAGCGCCCCGATCAGGCTTTGCGGAAAGACATGGAGACCCAAGTTGCTGCCGTGTTCGTCCCATCCGAGCACAGGGGAAAGCTGCCCCCTAAGGTGCTCATTCACCACTCTCTGAAGCCGATAGAGCGCCGGCATTACCAGATCACCACGAGCAAAACGCTTAAGGCGCTCGGGGTGGATGTTGGGGGCTGCGATCCACTCCGTGTAGCGGGGTTCACCGGAGTCTCCTGTGAGGTGGGTGTCGTACAGGATGCCCGTCCCCCCAGGGCCCTCGGTCCAGGTTAGCCTGCGGCCGAGTGCCGCAACATCTCGTGCCTGAACGGCGTCCCAGAGTTCGACCGCCAGCCGCATGTCCCATATCTGCTGCTGCCAAAAGGACAGGGGTTCCGCGGCAGCACGCGCCTGCCGGCCCTTATAGTCAACAGGGACAACATACTGCATTTCACACAGATGGCCGTATTTGTTCGCGAAGTGAAGTATGCCCTCCTTGGTTGGTGGCGTATCGGCAAATGTGCGGAAGAGACCGGTAAACATGTGCAGTGGTAAATAGGCTCTGTAGGTCGCTATGTCTTCCGGCTCGCTTGTGGCCAGATAGTCTTCTTCTACGCCGGTGTGCTCGTCCTTTGCACGGACCCACCGGAAGCCATGCGTAGGAACGATCCAAAAGAAGGAGAAGAATTCGGCCACCTACTCACCCCTCGCCCGGGTTCTTGTTACGCTTATTATACGTGGTGACGTGTTGACAGGCAAGAACTCAGCGCCTATAATACTCGGTGACGGAAAGCGGAAAATGTCACGTCACGGAGGATAGCAAACGTGAAAGAATGCCTTCGTGCACAGGAGGCCGCCGAGATTCTGAACCTCTCGCCCTGGACGGTGTATCGCCTTGCCAGGGAGGGGCGAGTTCCGCACGTCCGAATTGGCGGC
>JACIYH010000110.1 GCA_014360055.1 Bacillota bacterium
AGACGGGGCCGTGGTGCCCGTGCGGTTTCCTTCCCTGGGCCTGCTGCGCCGATCTCGAACGGGGACCAGCCTCTCCTACTGATTCTTGGAGATAGAGACGTGACCACAGGACCAGGATGGGTGCCGCGTGAAACTACCACCCTCAAGGGTAAGCTCCGCTGGAGCACCATTGAGGTCCCGCACTACGAGTTGGAAGCGGGGATGATCCGTACGTGCTTGGGTCGATCCGTCTAAGAAGGTCCTCGCGGCGGTGCCCTGCGCCTCCCAGGGACGTGAGTTCGAGGGCACCGGCTACGTGCGGACTGTCGCTACGATCTACATGCGTGGTTCTGGTGCGTGTGCTTTCGGTACGACCCCTTGAATGACGGGCAGCCGCAGTTGTCTCCCGGGTGAGGCAAAGGCGGGTGGTTGGTGTAGAACCAGCCCCCACCTGGTGCGCAAGTGGTTTTGTGTACCCCGGGCGTGAAGGGAGCGAGAAACCCCGGGAGGGCGTGCGGGCAGGGAACGGTCGGTGGGTGTCGAATTGCCCAAGGACGGCTACTATCGATAGTGGGGGGTCTGGTTTGGGCGAGGAAGAGATTTCGTTACGGGAGATAATCCTTGTACTGCTGCGGCGGAAGTGGATCATAGGGGGCATCACGCTGGCATCCCTTGTGGTGGCGGCCGTATTGAGTTGGTGGGTCCTGCCCACCGTCTACGAGGCGAGGGTAACGATAGGGGTACCCATGCCGTCCAATCCTCCGCCGCCTCAGGGGGCCTCTACGGTGGAGACCGTAGTGAGGGCCGCCGGTGGCCCACTCAACCTGACCGCGGAGGGGTACCGGCTGCAAATCAAACATCCTGCCGTGCTGCAGGCGGCCCTGGAAAAGGTAGGGGTCAAGAGGAGCGTCAGCGAGTTCGCCGGGGCAGTGACCACCAAGGTGGTGAAGGACACCAGCCTGATCGAGATTGCCGTGGAGGATCGAGACCCGGGGCTGGCTGCCCAACTGGCCAACGCGCTGGCGGAGGAGTACATAAAATACGTCGGGCAGTTGGGTGCGGGCCAGTCGACGCGGGCAGCGGCCGTCCTCGAAGAACAAATGAAGCAGGCGGACGAGCGCCTTTCCGCTGCCATGGAGGAGTGGAGGCAGTTCGTCGCATCCGTTCCTGGCACCGATGAGATCAAGGAAGAGTTGCAGGCCAGGATGCGCGATCTCACCACCTTCAAGACTGAAGCCGATCGTCTGAAGGTCGATATTGGGGCTACCGAGTCCAGTTTGAAGGCGACCGAAGAGGACCTGGCGCGCATTTCGCCGGTCATTGCCACCAGGCGCTCCCTGACGGACGACGACGTCCTCCGGGAGGTGGTGTCATCACTAACCGGTGACCCTGCGTCTGCCTTGCGTGGGTTGAGCGTTACCCAGGAGGAAGTAAACCCTTCGTACATACAGGCGCTGAACCGGGTGACGTCGTTGCGGGCGGAACTGGCGGGAGCGCGTAGCCGCCTGGAAGGCGTCGAGCGTGCCCTCACTGCCGCCAGGCGGGAAGTCGAGGCCTTGCGAGTGCAACTGGCAGAGAGACAGGTACAGGAGGACAAGTTGCAGACGAGGTTGCAGGCGGCGCGTGAGTCGTACCTGGCTCTGGCGCGCAAACACGAGGAGATAAGCGCCGCCGGTGTGGGCGAACTGGTGGCCACGGGAATCCAGATCGTGGGTCCGGCCGAGGTGCCGGACATGCCGGTGAAGCCGCGGCGGTTGCTGAACGTGGTCGTGGCCACGGTGCTGGGGCTCATGGTGGGCGTGTTTGTCGCCTTCTTCGCCGACTACTGGGAGCGCTCTGCGGCCGTGCCCCCGCCCAGTCATGGCGGTTCCTCCGCGTGACCGGGATGCATCCGGGCTACGCCCGGAAGCCGGGTACGGACGCGGGGGTATCGGACATGGCCCTTAAGGTGCTCTTGGCCGGCGGCGAGGCATTGCTCAGGGAAAGCCTGGCGGGGGCCCTTCGTGCCTCCGGGTTGCAGGTGAAGGCCTGCTCTGCTTCGGTTGACGATGTGGTGGCAGCCGCCAGCCAGTTGGTACCAGATGCGATAGTGTGCAGCGTTGCGACCATCGATGGGGGCGTGCTGGATCTCGTGCGGGTGCTGCACGAGAAGCTGGCGCGAGGGAACGTGCTGCTGGTGGTGGGGCGCAGCGACCCGGCGGGCGCCTATCATGCTCTCCTGGCGGGTGCCGCCGGCTATGTGCCGTGTACTATGGGACTGGACCAGCTACTGCATGCCGTGGCGGTGGTGGCGGCCGGGCACTGTCTCTTCCCTGCGGGGGTCCTGACCGACCTGCTGCGGGGAGAGCGCGGGCGGCGTCCCCTGGTTGAGGGCGACCTCACGAGGCGCCAGGTGCGCATCCTGGGAGCCATCTGCCAGGGCCTGAGCGATAGGCAGATCGCGCGGGCCCTGGGACTGAGCGAACCGCTTGTGAAGTCGGAAGTGAAGGCCATCCTGCGCAAGACGGGCACCCGCAACCGGGCGGAAGCGGTCGCTACCGCCCTCCAACGCGGGGTCATCAACTAGCCCCGTCTCCTTCACGGCCAACGCCGGGTTCACGAGGACAAGACGCGTCTCGGGTGCGCGGTTGCCAGTCGCGGGGAGGGCGCTTCAGTGGTTGTGCGGGGAGGGCTTGGCCCAAATGGTGAGGAGCAGTTCCTCGCCCAGCAGGCGGTACTCGGGCCTGCGCCCGGAGTGGCGCTCGCTTTCCTCCAGGATGCGCCTCACGCCTTCGCCGCGCGATTCCAGGTAGATCCGGCCGAAGGCGGGGCTGCGCATGCGGGAGAGGAAGCTCACCAGCAACTGGTTGCGCGTGAAGACCCGGTAGGGCATGTTCTCGAGGGTTATGGTGTTGGGGAGGCCGCCCGGGCTGTAGAGTTCCAGACGGTCCGCGAAGAGGAAGAGCCGGATCTTGGCGCCGGTGAGTGAGTAGTCGCGGTGGGCCACGGCGTTTACTATGGCTTCGTAGACGGCACGCAGAGCATATTGGGGATACTCCTCGCGGCCGAGCGGCTTCCTGGCAGGTCGGAGCATGAAGCGATCCACGAAGGCCACTGCCTCGTCGATCTGGGTGGCTACCGGCCCGGTGATGCGCACGGAATGGACCAGTTCGTCCGAGTCCAGGGCCGTCCCGCGGTAGACGGCCGCCTCGATGTACGCAGAGGGCAGGTATTGGTGGGGTTTGCGCCCAAAAGCCAGCAGCCCCGCTACGGAGGGACGCCGCACGCCCTCCTCGTCGATGCCGACCACACGCGTATTCAGGATGATGTCCTCCCTCGGAACGGCCAGGTCGCCGAAGAATGCCGTCAGCAAGTCTCCGTCCAGGTCGGCTTCGCTGGCCGCGGGGACCAGTTGCTCGTCGAAGACGAACATGCGGCCGCGTTGCTGGAAGAGGCGGGCCAGTTCCGCGGCGGTGAGATCGCGCTTTGACGAGCCCACCCGGGTGTAATAGCGCCCGCCTCGCGTGCGGTGGACGTATATGCTCTTCTTGATCTCTACCAGGAGGAGCAACCTTTCTTGGGCGCCCTCAGTCAAAAGCATCTTGCGCACGATGGGCCGGATGGGAGGATCGCAGTTGTTGGGGGCCACGTCGACCACCCAGCGCTCCACCGTGCTGACGGCGTCGGGAGCTAACCCGATAACCGTCCCATCGTCCGCCACGCCCAGGAAGAGGACGCCGCCGTCACCGTTGGCGAATGCGACGATTTCCCCGGCCAGGTCCTCGGGATGGGGAGCAGTGACGCCCCGCTGCCCCATTCGGATTTCCTTGAATTCGGCCAGGGAGTCTTCCCCCGCACGCAGCTGGGCCCGCACGGCCTCGACGGTATCGAACACGTCTGCCCCCGGCCGGCTGCGCAGCCGGGGCCACACCCCCGTTCCGGACGCGGTTCGTTCTCTGGCAAATCATAGCACAGGGCATCCGCACCGGCAACCGCCAGACCTATTGGAGGCGGGCCAGGATGGCGTCGGCCACCTTCCTGCCGGAGAGGAGCATTCCCCCGAAGATGGGACCCATGCGGTGCCCGCCGAATACGGCGTTGGCAGCCATGCCGCACACCCACAGGCCGGGATAGACCTCGCGGGTGTTGACGAGGGTGGCGGCTTCCGCCTGCTCCGCCCAAAGGCTACGTTCTCCCTCGATGCGCCCCGACGGGGTGAGGAGCGGCGCCCGCAGCTTGTCCTGGACGATGTGGACCACGGCGCACTCGTGGCCGGTGGAATCGATCACCTCTTTAGCCTCGACGCCGATGGGATCCACGTGCAAACGGGCCATGTGGGCGGCCGTCCACAGGAGCACGAGGCCGGCCACGCGGCCGTCGCGCACCAGCACATCCTCCACCGTGATCAGGTTGAAGATCTTCACCCCCGCCTTGACGGCCTTCGAGGCGATGGTGGTTATCGCTTCCACCGAATCGGCGGTATAATATCCCTCGGTATAGGGCCGGGTGCGTACGTCGAATTCGTCCAGGATCGCTTTGGCGTCCTCCTGGACGACGATGTGGTTGAACATCATGCCCCCGCCCCACATGCCGCCCCCGATGCTCAGCCGGCTTTCGAACACTGCCACCTTCTTGCCGGCCTGCGCCAGGTAGTAGGCGGCCGTGAGGCCCGAGGGGCCGGCGCCCACCACCGCCACGTCCGACTTCAGGTAGTTGAGCAGGTCTTCGGTGTACCTTTCCACGATGGCCCGCGATACCGTGACATCATCCAGCCGCATCCTCTGACCCCCCTGTGAGTGGATTGGGTGCCCGCTGCACTGCGAGTGGATTGGGTGCCCGCGGAACTGCGAGGGATGGAACGTGAAGGACCACTGCCCCGCGCAGAACCCGCCTGCTGCTGACCTGCCCGCCGGCGAGGGCCAGCTGGCGCGTCTGGCGGTGAGCACGGCCGTGTTCGACCCCGAGGGACGTGTCCTGCTCGTCCATCAGACTTACGGGGCACGCTGGTGGGCCCTGCCCGGGGGCTGGGTGGATCCCGGCGAGGACCTGGCGGAGGCGGCGCGCCGCGAGTTCGGAGAAGAGACGGGCTACGAGGTCCGCATCCTGCGTCCTTCCGGGGTCTACTGGCGCCTGCCCAAGCGGCTCCTGGTGGTGGTCTTCCTGGGCGCCATCACCGGGGGTTCTCCCCGCCCCAGTGCCGAGACGGACGGGTGCGCGTTCTTCTCCCTGGACGCCCTGCCCTCGCCCCTGTCCCCCTGCCTGGAGGAGCGGCTCCGCGACGCCCGCGAGGTGAGCCTGGGCGGGCCCGCCCGCTACCGGCTTCAGATGAATCCGGAGCCCGCCCCGTAGTGAGGCGGGCTCTCGTTCCCGACAGGTTCCCCGTTCCCGACCGGACTGCCGTTTCCGGGGGATACGGCCCCGGTCGGCTGAGTAGCCCGGCGCGGCTGCCTGCGCGGTGCGCCCTCCCTACGCTGGCATTACCCAGATCAGGTTCCAAGGGTTGAGCACGGCGGCTCTCTCAGCCCGCGGCCCGTCTGCGCGCGAGCACCCCTGGGCCCATTCACTTTGCTCCAATGTAACACGCGTGAGCCCCGGCGGCAATACCCCCCTCGGGGCCGGCAGGGTGGGGGCCATGCCCCCCGCCATGGCCCGGTGGTTCGGTACTGTGTACCGAATCCGGGAACCCTCCAGTTCGGTACGGTGTACCGGATCCGGGGACGCGGTGGTTTGGTACGCTGTACCGAATCAGGTGGGCCTGGAGCCCGGTGATCCAGAGCAGGATCGGCTAGGTCTTGCGTTCACCTTCGCCCGGTGTCCCGTCCGAAGAGAGCACGGCAGTAACCACTGCGACCACATCGGCCGCAAGTTCGACTGCTTCCCACGCGGCTTTGCGGTTGTAAACGAGTGCGGGAATGCTGTCCGGGAGACCGTTGGGATATCGTGATAGCCTCCCTCATCGGCCAGCCGCCGGGCCCACTTCAGATCTTCTTTGGCCTGATCGAGCCAGCGACGGCCTTCCTCGACGCCCGCCTTTCTCATAGAGCACCTTCCCTTCCCGGAGTACCTGCTGCCCGAATGGCCGGTCCTGCATCCGTTCCCACTCGTCCGGGGTGTACACGAGGATGTCGGCGGCCACGCGGAGCACGATATGGCGGTATGCTTTCGCGGTGCGCTCCACGAAGGGCAACTGGCTGTCCATGACCGCGACCAGGTCCAGGTCGGTGAGCGCATCGGCCCGCCCGCGGGCGTACGAACCGAAAAGGATGATTTTGTGGGCACCCATTTGCCGCAGTTGGTTTGCGATGCGGCGGAGTTCGCTCTTAAGGAGGCGTGCGTGGTCGGGCCCGTCGCTCGGCGGCTGCCCTGCTTGCCGCGATGGGGCTTGCGGCCCGCAGGGGTGAACGC
>JACIYH010000111.1 GCA_014360055.1 Bacillota bacterium
CCCGCAGGTGCAGGAGGCCCGCCAGCGTGGCCGCTCCTTCGGGGCAGATAAACAGCCCTTCCTCTTCCGCCAGCTCCCTCATCGCCGTCAGGATCTCGTCATCGCTCACCGCCACCGCCGTGCCGCCCGTCTCCCGGATGGCACGGAGGATGAGGAAATCCCCCAGGGCCTTGGGCACGCGGATGCCGCCCGCTATCGTATGGGCACCGGACAAGAACTCGGACTCCGCCTTGCCCTCCCGGAAGGCCTTCACGATGGGAGCGCACCCGTCCGCCTGTACCGCCAACAGGCGAGGGCGCTTCTTACCGATCCACCCCACCTCCTCGAGTTCGTCGAACGCCTTCCACCTACCTATCAGCCCCACGCCTCCGCCGCACGGGTACAACACCACATCGGGGAGTTCCCACCCGAACTGCTCGGCCAGCTCGAGGCCCATGGTCTTCTTGCCCTCGATGCGCTAGGGCTCCTTGAGCGTGGAGGCGTCATACCACCCGTGCTTCGAGATGCCCCGAGCGATGAACTTGCCCGCATCGGATATCAGTCCACAGCCTGCTGTTGGCGAGTTGATCGCTTCCTGCTCCCCTACCTCAAGGCGATCCCGGTCCGGGTGTTCGCGCTCATGTCGACCCTGCATCGTCCCCTCCTGGCTCAAGTCGCGCCAGCACCTCCTGGTGGGTGCGCAAGGCCGCTTCGTCTCGCAGGACGAAGCGGATCACCTTGACGGACTTCAAGGAGGGCGCCACCCCGATGATCGTCCTGAGGGCCACCTCGGCTGCCTCTTCCATGGGATAACCGAAGACTCCGGTGGAAATGGCCGGGAACGCCACGGAGGTTATGCCCCGCTCCTCGGCAAGACTCAACGCATTGCGGTAGCAGCTCGCCAGCAACTGGTCGGAAGGCTCGTCTCTCCCGTACACCGGCCCCAGGCAGTGGATCACGTAGCGGTTGGGCAGGTTGTGGCCGCCCGTTATCACGGCCTGGCCGGGCCTGATCGGCGCCAGTGGCCGACACTCCTCCTCGAGTCCGGGCCCCGCCGCGCGGTGGATGGCACCGGCCACGCCGCCCCCACTGCGCAGCTGGGCGTTGGCGGCGTTGACGATGGCGTCAAACCCCACCTGCCGGACTATGTCCCCCTGCACGCACTCAATCCTCACACCGCCCACCGTCACTTCCACCATTTGCACCCCCCATCCTCGCAACCCGTGTCACGCCTACGCCATTCTCACACTGCAGCACCGATATGCTACCATAAACGGCCAGCCCCGTAGGAGGGGCGATCCGTATGGCTTTCTTCGCCCTTTTCGACCTGGCTACCGCCCCCCGGCGCAAACGCAAAGGGAGGCCGCCTCCCGCCCGGAACGCCGCCCCCCTGGATACCGGGACCCCGCCTTCACAGCACCAGGGCCTCCGCCACCACCTCACACAGGTTGCATATCTTGACTCCCAGCTTATAGTGCTTGTTCAGTTCCATGAGCTGATCCAGGCAGTTGTGGCACGACGTCGCCACCACTTCCGCACCGGTAGCCCGGATCTGGTCGGCCTTCACCTTTCCCGCCCGGATACGGCGCTCGGCAAACTCCGTCATGGAAAGCATGCCGCCGCCGCCCCCGCAGCAGAAATTCTGGACCCCGTGCGGGTTCATCTCCCGGAAGTCCGCCGCGGCCCGGTGCAGGATGTACCGCGGCTCCTGGACGATTCCTCCGCTGCGGGCCTGGTTGCAGGGATCGTGATAGGTGATCGGCTTATCGTTCCGGGCCGGGTCCAGGCGTATGCGGCCGTCCCTGACGTACTCCGCCATCAGCTCCACAAACCCGCGTACGCGGAAGGGATAGCTGGCCTTCAACCAGTTGGGACCTTCCCAGCGGAACGCCCGGTAGCCGTGCCCGCATTCCGCCATCACCACTTCCTGCACTCCCAGGTTGACCGCCTCGTCGCGCAGCCATCCTGCGATGGTGCGGGCCGCCTCGTCGTTGCCCGAGAAAAGGGCGTAGTTGGTGACGTCCCAGTAGTTCGTGCTCAGCGTCCAGTCCTCCCCGGCGGCGTACATGATCTTGGCCGCCGCCAGGATGGTGAGGGGGAAGTACTTGGGCTCCCGCGGGTTCAGGGTGTACAGCATGCGGGCCCCCTTCTTGTTGAGGGGTATGCGGGCCCGGGAGTCGCCCACCTCGTCCTGCAGCTGCTCCTCCAGCCACTCGATGGTGTCCACGAAGTCCTCTCCGCTGATGCCCATGTTGTTGCGGGTCTGGAGGTGCACATCCACCGTGGCTTTCAGGCCTCTGGGTGTCAGGCCCAGGGCATCCAGCATGCCACGGGCGGCGCGGGCAAGCAGCCCCATGTCCACGCCCATGGGGCAGTTGACGGTGCAGCGCCGGCACATGGTGCAGGCCCCAAAGACGTTGTCCGCCAGCTCCAGGATAACCGCCTCGGACAACTCCTCCGCGCCCACCCAGCGGGGGACCAGTCGCCCGAGCCAGTCGTGGTACCGCTTGTACACCCTCCGGAACCGGTCCGCCTTGTAAGCCGGGACCATGCGGGGGTCCCCGGTGGCCAGGTAGTAATGGCAGGTGTCATTGCACAGCCCGCAGTGGGCGCAGGCGTGGAAGTAGGTGACCAGCTGCCTTGTGATCTTTTTCTCGAACAACTCCCGGGCGCGGGCCAGATCCAACCCGGTGCCCGCCGCCCCTTCCGCACCCGACACTCCGGACGGCGCGGCTACGCTCAAGCGACTGCTCAACCGGCATCTCCCTTCCTTACTGCACCACGGCCCGGCGACCGAAGTAAGCCCCGTAGAAAACGCGGGCGAAGGGCCAGTACAGGTAGTGAGAAATCTTGCTGGTGGGGACATACACCAGCAACAGGGCGGTGAGGCTGAAGAACAGCAACCGCCCCCAGTAAAGATCCAGGAGGGCAAATATCCCCAGCAGGAGGAACAGATCCACTACCGCCAGGGAGAAGTAGTCGTCGGGCGAACTTATCGCCCGCACGTCGGCCCGCGACACCCTCCTCGCCAGCCGCACCACGCCCGCACCGAAACCGAGGGCTACCGCCACCACCGCCAACCGGGTTCCCGGCCACTTCAGGATGCCGTCCACATAGGGAATCAGGAAACTGTAGGTGATGGCGGTCCCGATCCCCACGTGCATGAGGCCGAACTCCAGCCAGCGGGGCCAGTGCTGACGGGTACTGAGCATGGCCCAGGGACGGAACATGATGGAGAAGGCGGCTGTCACCCCGGCCAATTCGTTGCCCCTGGCGTGGGCGAAATCCCGCACCGTGGGGCGGGAAAGCAGCCACCGCAGCTTGAGCGCGTACAGCAGCGCGAAAAGAGTCAGGGCCACGATCTGAACTTCGTTCTCCACGATGGAGAGCAACCCTGCATCACCCCCCGCCCGTCACACCCGACCGGTACGGCGCCCGCTTAACCAGAGCGCTCGTCAGCCGGCCGGCATTCGCTGCCACTAAGTATTCGCGGCCGGCTTCACAATTTCCTTCCTGCGTGCTCTTCGGCACGGACCTCCTCGCGCAGGTAATGCCAGATGGTGCGAGACAGATCCAGGAAGGCGGGCTGGGAGCGGAGATTGACCAGATCCCTGGGGCGCGGCAGATCCACCTCCAGGATGGCCTTGACCCGCCCGGGTCGGGCGGTCATCACCAGTACCCGGTCTCCCAGGAAGATGGCCTCGTCGATACTGTGGGTGACGAACACCGCGGTCTTGCGGTGGGCCTCCCAGATGCGCAACAGTTCCTCCTGCATGAGCAGGCGGGTCTGCTCGTCCAGCGAGCCGAATGGTTCATCCAGCAGCAGGATGGAAGGATCGTTGGCAAAAGCCCGCGCCACGCTCACCCGCTGCTTCATCCCCCCCGAAAGCTGGTGAGGGTAAGCGTCGCGGAATTTGTCCAGGCCGGTGAGGCGAAGGTAGTGTTCCACGATGGGCTCCTGCACGGCCGGCGGTACCCGGCGCATGCGGAGTCCGTATGCCACGTTGTCCTTCACCGTGAGCCAGGGGAAGATGGAGGTCTCCTGGAACACCATGGACGTCAGGGGCTTCCCCGGTTCGCCCGACCTTATCTCCACCCGTCCGGCGCTCTGCTGCTCCAGGCCGGCCAGGATGCGTAGCAGGGTGGTTTTCCCGCACCCGCTCGGTCCGACCACACACAGGAACTCGCCCGCCCCGATGGTGAGGTCGATCTGCTCGAGGGCCGCCACCCGCAGGCCGTTGCGCCCGGCGAAGACCTTGCTCACCCCGCGGATGACGATGGCGGCTTCCAAGGTATCACCCACCGTTCCAGAACATCGAGGGCATAGGAGAAGACGAAGCCAAGGGCCGACATCATGAGCAGGGCCGAGAACATGCGCTCTATGTCGAACATGTCGTAGGCCCGCCAGATCCAGTAGCCCACCCCCGCCCGCGCCGCCGAGAGTTCCGCCGCCACGATGAGCAGGAGGGCCGTCCCCATCCCTAGCTTGAAACCGGCGAAGATCATGGGCAGGGCCCCGGGGAGGGCCACCGTGAGGTAGAAGTCACGGCGGGAAGCGCCGAAGCTCCGGGCCACGTCCAGGTATATGCGGTCGATGTTGAGCACCCCGGCCATGGTATTGATGAGGACCAGGTAGAAAACGCCCACCGCGATGGTGAACACCTTGGAGGTCTCTCCCAGCCCGAACACGAGCAGGATGAGGGGCATGATGGCCAGCTTGGGGATGGGGAAAGTCACCGCCACCATGGGTTGCAGTGCGGCGCGTACAAAGGGGAAGAGGCCCATGGACAGCCCCAGCACCACCCCGGGCAGGGCGCCGGCGGCGAAACCCAGCACGATGCGGCACACGCTCACCCACGTGTGGTAGAGCAACTCCCCCGACAGCAGGGCGGGGATGAGCGTCCCCAGGATGCGGCTGGGGCTGGAGAAAACCCTCACGTCCACCAGTCCCGCCCGCGCCAGCAGTTCCCAGCCCGCCAGGAGCAGTGCGGGGGACAGCACCGAGACCGTCCTGGCGGCAAAGGCCTCGCGCCACCTTTTCCCCATGGGCCATCACCCGGTATCCATACCCTGCCTACCGAGTACCGCCTCTAGCGGTACTCGCCCAGCGCCTCCAGGGCACGGCTCACGTAGCCGTTGTCCAGCACATCCTCCAGGGTGAGGTCTCCCTGCAGCAGCCCCCGTTCCCGGTACCAGTCCAGGTCGAGCTGGATCCCTTTCTCCCGGACGTAGCCGTTTGGGTTGAGCCCCACCGGGAACATCTTCTCGTAGAGGGCCCTGTCCTTGACCACCGACCACTCCGCCAGGATGGAGATCACCTCATCCCGGCCCTTGCCCTTGAAGAAGGCATCGTTGTAATCCCGGAGCGACCGGATGTAGGCCACCATGAAGCGATCCGCCACCTCCGGCCGGGACGTGATGCTGGGGCCGTAGACCAGGAGTGCCGTCTGGGCATCGGGATCGTACTCCGAGGGATCCTTCCAGGGGTCCAGGATGCCCTTGGCCACGCCCTGGGCGATGAAGGGCTCGATCACCATGGCCCCGTCGATGCTGCCGTTGGCCAGGGCCACCACGAGGTCCGGGAAGGCCCTGATCACCTGGACGTCCGCTTCGCGCGTGCTGAAGCCCCCCGCGTTCAGGCAACGGTCCAGGGCGATCTCGTCCAGGGAAGCCGTGGCCACGATGCCCAGCTTGCGGCCCCGCAGGTCCTTGAAGTCCTTGATCTCATCGACCAGCTCCTTGCGGATGCAGAGCCGGTAGTAGCCCCGACCGGGGACGTTGTACCCCTTGTCGGCCACGATCTTGATGAGGATGCCCCGTGCCATGGCGTTAAACAGACCGGCCGCCGTTACGGTACATCCCACGTCCAGCTGCCCGGCGGCCAGGGCATTGATCATCTCCTGCCCGGTGTTGAACTGCACGGGCTTGATCTCGATACCCAGTTCGCGGTAGTACCCTTTGGCCATACCGATGAGCACGCCGGCGTCGGACACCACCTGCTTCATGCCCACCGTGACCGTGACCGCAGGAGACAGGGGTTTGAGCAGGTCGGCGGGGCTCCTGGCCCCCTCCCCCCGCCCGCTTCCCGCCCGGCAGCCGACCAGCACTCCGCTTCCCACCACGGCCGCGCCCCGGCAGCACACCACCAAAGCCACGGGAAGAC
>JACIYH010000112.1 GCA_014360055.1 Bacillota bacterium
GATCCTCGCAAGGCACGTACGGTGACCTCAGAAGCGCAGCGGGCCGTCAATGCCCGATGCTATCCCGGTAACGCCAGGTTCCGGTCCGGGCCGATTCCAGTCCCGCCTTGCCGGGCCTGGGCCGTCAGGCTGTCTTCGGGGCGCGCGAACCCACACGACAAAAGGAGGTACCTATGAGACCCCGCAGAACGGATCCCGTCAGGTACCTGGCACGAACCGCACTGCTCCTCGCACTGACCCTGGCCTTCCAGAGCCTCCGCCTCGGCCAGGCATTCACGGGGCCGCTCGTGAACGCCGCCCTCTTCACCGCAACCGCCGTGGTGGGTATCGCCGGCGGCGTCTTCATCGGCGCCGTCACACCCTGGGTCGCCCTTGCGGTGGGCATCCTCAAGCCGGTCCTGGCTCCCGCGGTGCCTTTCATTATGTTGGGGAACGCCTCTCTCGTAGTCACCACGGGCCTGCTCTGGCTGCGCAACCGCTATCTAGCCGTCGCTGCGGCATCCGTGGTCAAGTTCGCCGTGCTGGGGGGATCAGTGCGCTACCTGCTCCACCTCAATCCCAAGGTTGCCGCAGCACTGGGCCTCCCCCAGCTCTTCACCGCCCTGGCCGGCGGCGTCATTGCCATCCTCGCAGTCGCCCTGCTCGAGCGTGCCGGCGTGATCCCGCGGACACCGCAGCCGCTTCGCGGCGGCAGCTAAAAATGGCCACACGCTTCCGCCCGGTGCTTCGCCCACAAGAGCATAAGCGCCCGCAGGAGTTCACCCAGCCGGAACTCCGCGTCCCCGCCTCCCACAAAGCCCCGCTTCCTCAACCCGTCGACCGCGGACCAGGCAACGGCACAATCAAGCACCTTCACTTCCACCGTATACCACCCGCACGGCGCACCGTCCAGCCTGGCGAAATCCATGCCCGAAAAGTCCGCACCCATAACCTCGTCGCTTGAAACCTCCACCGACACGCAGGGTTCGAACCCGCCTCCGGCGACGCAGCCGGCTTCGGCGACCAGAAAGTAAGCCTCCATCTCCCTGACCACGGCCAGCCTCACTGAGTAATCCCGGTCCGAGGTGCGGTCAGCAACGCTCATCTCCCACAAGACCTGCTCCCAGCGTTCCTCACAGAACCCCTGATCCCCGGCTCCAACCCCGGACACCGTGAACGCCTCCCACCACCCGGCGCCTGAGCGCAGCCCTCGTGGCCCGCTCAAGGGCATGCACCGCTTTCGCGGCCTCACCTAGCTGGAGGGGAGTCCGCCGCATCACGGCCAAGGCCCTCCCTGAGGGCACGGCGCGCCACCACCCCGTAGCACCACGCCAGCCAGGCAGCCACCACATCAGACACCTCCCGGCTCGGCCACTCCCCGGGAAGCAGAACCCCAGGAGCCTCAGCACGGCCCCAGATGCGCTGGCAGGCCACAGGCTAACCGGACAACCAGTCAGCGCCGCCAACGCGCGAACCGGCAACCTTGCGCCACCGAACTCAGCTGAACGACCTCACCGCGAATCTGCTCACCCCAACGCCTCCCGACGGGGTCAGTTACGCACGCTCCCGCGGCTCCGGCACAGCTCGGCCCGGCGCCTCAACCTCTGTGCCGTGCGGCCGGTCAAGAAACCTGACCGCATCGGCAACCACTTCCACGACCCTCCGCCGCTGCCCCTCCTGCGTCTCGTACCTCCGCACCTGCAGGCGCCCCTCCACCGCCACGAGACACCCCTTGCTGAGATGGTTGGACACGCTCTCTGCCTGCTTCCGCCAGACCACAACGTCGATGAAGTCGGCTTCCCGCTCTCCCTGCTGATTGGCGAACGGTCGGTCCACCGCCAGCGTGAACGTCGCCACCGGCACCCCGCTAGGCAGGAGGCGAAGTTCCGGGTCCCTCGTCAGCCGCCCAATCAGAATCACGCGGTTGAGCGCCACGGCTTCCGCCCCGCCCAGTCGCTTCAAACAGCAGGACCTTCAGCGGAACTGGCTGCCGGTCAACGGCCACAATACTGTCCTGCCCAACTCCCGTCGGGGGCGGCTACGACGGCGCGCCCCATCGCGACAAGGACCGCGAAAGCGGCATGTCCACCACGAACTTCACCGGGCAACCTCCACCGTCTCCTCTTCAGCCAGGAACGCAGCGTATCTCAGCGCCGCATCAATGTCGGTCGGCTCGAGATAGGGGTACGCCTTCAGGATGCTCTCCCGCCTCTCCCCAGCGGCGAGAAGCCCCAGCAAGCGCGACACGGGAAAACGAAGGTTCCGGACGCATGGTTTTCCACCGCAAACCAAAATCCCCATGCCCCATTCCCTCCCCGGCCAGGCCCGCCCGCACATTCAACAGCCCTACGAGATCAGTTCAGGAGACGAACAAACTCCTCCACCGAAAGACCGGCATCCGCCAAGATCCGCCGCAGCAGGCCCGCCTTGAGCTCACGGTGGCGCGGAACCGTAACGGGCTTCCTGCCGGGGCACAGAAGCCGCATGTGGCTGCCACGCTGCCGGACAACCGTGTAACCCACGCGCTCCAGGGCCCGCACCACTTGGTCGCCAGATACTACGGGCAACGCAGGGCTCAAACAGCCACACTCCCGACAAGCACCCTGCGCGGAGGAGGCACTTCCCTGCCCTCAGCCCGCAGCTCCTCAAGACACAGTTCTATAGCCTCGCGGATATTGGCCAGGGCCTCCTCGACAGTATCCCCCTGGGTGTAGCATCCCTCAAACGCGGGGCACACCGCGACATATCCGCCCCGTTCGTCCTCCTCGATGATCACCGGGTAAACCACGGACCACACCCCCGGCATATTCTAACCCATCAGAAGCCGAAGCGCGAACACCGCATCCCAAGACCCCAGACGCACGGGGTGCCCACCCCCGCGCCGAGCCAGCATCCCCGTCTCGGCAGCCCCATGGCTGACGGCGTGCCTGCCTTGAGCGCTGACGACGCGAGCCGCTTCTCCACAACGCGGGGCTTCGTTTTACCGCCATACGCCCCGGCCCGGACAGGTACCCGTCAGGGATCTCAAGCAGAAACCCCGCGGGCTTTCCCGCGGGCGAGAGCGCCCGGCCCACCGGGCGTTTTACGTTATGCGACGCAAACAGGCGGCCTTAGTAGCCGGGGAAAACGCCACCACCCCCGGCAAGCGGAGGCCGCCTGCGTCGGGAAATGAACGTAACTCGAGTGGTTCAGAATTAGTGGCTGAAGTATACGACGTACGCTTGCATACGGTGCAGGGCTGATACCCCACCTCCTTTGCATCCGCAAGCCATATAGGGATCGTGGACGCTCACTTACCCTTGATGACGCGATCTCAGGCACCACACGAGTCCCGCGGCTGTGGCCGTGGCTGCCACCCACAACGGAATGCCAAGGCGGCACAGGGACAGGACCAGGTGAGGACCCAGCAACGGGAGGCTGACGCGGAGGCCGACCCAGGCCAGCCCGTAAAGGATGTCATACGGGAGGCTAAAGTGATGGGCAGAGTATCTCGAGACCCACTCCAGCTTGCTGCTCATGTTCTTCAGCAGGGCGGCTCTCACCGCCCCTGGGTTAATGGGATGTCGCTACCGGTCAAAGCTGGCCCACAGCGCCCGAAACTCCTCTGGTTGTGCGTACGTGGTGTCGGCAGTGACCGGCTGCGCGGGATCCTCAGGAATGCGGACCCACCAGATGCGGGTCCCGACGTAGTCGTCCGAGACCCCCAGAATGCTATGGCCCGCACCTGCGATGCGCAGGAGGCTGACTGCCCCCTGGCCGGCTTGTGGTGTCAAAGTAACCGTGGTCAGCCATGAATGACAGGACCCGCTGGCAGGTTGGATCTCGAAGGTAGCTGTTTTCAAGGATGAATAGGCAGAGGCATGCACTCACCAGGAGGAAGACGATGCCGACACCCAACACCAGACGGGGCAGGTACGGCTTCACTGCGCTGTCCCCCCTTGAAGCCCTGTTCCAGACCATCTAGACTTAGTGCTGCATCTCATAAATACGGTGACGTATTATAGCTGCCCGGGATAGCGGAACCGTGGTACAATGCTCTGGGAAGGGAGGGAGCATTGCGCCACGGAAGAGCCCGTTCGCCATTAGCCTGACGGATAGTGAAAGAGCCAGATTGGAGGCGATAGCGCGGAGATAACCATTAAGGCCCCGAACCAAGTTCTTCCACCTTGACCCCGCGCTGGCCGAGGTAGGAAGCCATGGCCTCGCGCGTGGGCAGGTGCTTCTCGATTAGTTCGAGGTGTTCTTTCAGGAGGCCCGGGCTGTGGCCGGTGATGCGCGGCATGGCCGAGGCAGGTACCCCGAAGTAGCGCAGCATCACGGCCCGGTCGAACACCCGCAGGTAAGCATCCACGGCCTCGGGCGTGTGGTAGATGCGGCGGGAGATCTCGCGGGTGCTCAGGCCGCCGAGGGCCAGCTCCACCACCAGGGCCTTGTGGGTCAGGGTCCGTCCCATGTCCAGCACGGTGCCCGCCGTGGGCAGCACGATGCCGAACTCGGCCTGGTAGGCCTCAAGTAGTTCCCTGATCATGGTGGGCGGGATGCCGAGCAGCCACTCCAGGTCCAGGGTGGTGAGCACGGCGTCCTGCCTCCAGGCCTCGGCGGTGATGCGCTCGATCTGGCGGATCTTCAGGGCCTTGAGGTCGGTCCTGGTCCTCAGGGGGGCCTCCGCCTCCTGGGGCGTGATGAGGGTGAGCACCGCCGGCACCATGGCCCTGGGGTCAAGGCCCCGGGTGCGCCTGGTGGAACGGCACAGCCAGACCAGCTGGCCGGGCTCCAGCTCATCTTCCGCAGGGCAGCACCAGGCCCTGATCTCCGCGACGGCGGCCACCATGGCCTCCGCCTGGGCCGGCCGGCAGCCGTAGCCGGAGACCAGCTCGCCCACCACCCGTTCGGCGACGGGCTTGGGCACGTTGACCGTGCCCTCCGGCCGCCGGGGAACCGCCCGCAGGGCGTCCTCACCCAGCGGCTCGGGAGGGAGGAACCCGGCTTCCTTGCGGCCCCGGGCAAGCGGCAGCCGGCGCTGGTCCAGGAGCCGCCACAGGTCCTCGACCGTCCTCCGGGGATCGACCTCCAGCAGGGCATTGACCCGCTCGATCTCGATGTGGGTCCTCACCGCCTCCACCGACACCCCTTCCGCCAGCCGCCTCACCCAGGCAGCGTCGTAGAGGGGCAGGACGATCCTCTTCCCACCCACCTCCCAGAGCATCTGCCCCGGCTGGAGCCTCCTTGGGCCGTGTTCGGCCTCCCAGGCCGCAAGAGCCGCGTTGGTGAGCACCACCGCCCGCTCCGCCACCACCGACCGCTCGGCCAGCTCGAACCTTGAGCGCAGGTGGGCAACCTGCACCGACGTCATCTCCCGGGCGGGAAGGGTGGCGTACCTTGCCTGTGCACCCTTCCCCTGCACGGCATCACCCTCCTTCGGCTTTCCTACGTGCCGTTTTTTTTGACATCGGGAGGCAGGTGGGCCTGGGCCAGCAGGCGGATCCGGCCCATGCGCCACCCCGACTCCCGCGACCACCTGCGGTAAAGCTCCACGTACTTCTCGACCAGCCGCATGGAGCAGCCCAGCACCGTGCGGATGGCGGTGGGAGGCATGCCCCGCTCAAGCAGGTAGGAGACCCGGGCGAAGTCCAGGATGTACCGCTCCACGCTCTCGTAGGAGTGCCCGGTGCGCCTCACCACCTCGGTCTCCGTGTATCCCTGCATGTACAGGCCCACGATCTTCTCGGCGTGGGAGAGCGTGGGTCCCATGTCGGCCAGGCGCCCCCTGGTGGGCAGGATCACCTTGGGGTGCCTCTCCATGGCCGCCCTCACCGCGTCCACGGATACCCCCAGCAGGAAAGCGAGGTCCGGCTGGCTCAGGCAGGCGCCCTGGTAGTAGGCACCGGTGGCTAACCGCACCAGGCGCGCCCACTTGAGTTCCTCGGAGCGGTCCCGGTGCACCAGCGACCAGTCCTCCGGCACCAGGTA
>JACIYH010000113.1 GCA_014360055.1 Bacillota bacterium
GTTGGCGTTGGTGGTCCTGCCCTACGTCGGCGGCCTGCTCTTCCTGGGCGCTTTCAGTCCCGTCTACGTCCGGGTTGGCGTTGGTGGGCAAGGAAGCGGCCGGATCAGGTGGCCGCCATGTGGCCTTTCAGTCCCGTCTACGTCCGGGTTGGCGTTGGTGGCATGATCAACAGCGCGTAGCGCTTGAACCCGTACAGCCTTTCAGTCCCGTCTACGTCCGGGTTGGCGTTGGTGGTCAAGATGGTGCGGCTGCACCGGGCGGGGGCGTCCTCCTTTCAGTCCCGTCTACGTCCGGGTTGGCGTTGGTGGCACTGAGAGCACGTCACCCTTGTCCGCCTCTAGAGATGCTTTCAGTCCCGTCTACGTCCGGGTTGGCGTTGGTGGTTTCGTCGTTGATGCTGTTGGGTCTGGTGGTGGCGATCTTTCAGTCCCGTCTACGTCCGGGTTGGCGTTGGTGGTACGAGGCGCCGTACGAGGGCGAAGCTACCGCGTCCTTTCAGTCCCGTCTACGTCCGGGTTGGCGTTGGTGGAGATGTATTCGGCACGGGCAGGGCGTTTTCCTGCAAGGGGTCGGCGCCATACGCAGCACACAAGCATGGGGGCCTGGCCCGAAGTGCAACTGATTGCGCCAAAACCCCGGTCATCTTCGAAACGGGGGCAGCGGCATAATTGCCTGCAGCGCAAGGAGTCACACCGGACTGCGTACGCCAGCTCGGGGTAACCCAGTCTCATGCAGGGGGCCGTCATGGCACATCTTCGGACAGCGCATATCCATGCAGTGTCTTACACGGCCACCGCCAGGGGGCGGATCATAACCGGGACCCGCACTCCGGCTCGTGGCGCGGTTTCCCCTTGCGGTTGCCCCTTGCGGTTCGCTCCTTGCGGCACTGGGGTGCGCAAGGTCGGATGTGGCGGGCCGGGCATGGTGGGTGGAATACTGTGCGCCGCTTCTGGCCTGGCCCGCCACCACAAGGAGTCAGTTGTCAAGGATCAGTTGACCTGGCGCAAGGATTGCTGCTGCGGGAGCGCAGACTGGTACGGGAATCGTTGCATCCACTGACCGAAGGAATCATACACGTTCCGCGGGTTGCCTGTCCAGGTAATTGATGGGGGCGAGGGAATCGCCCCGGAGGTGCCGGGCACCGCTCAGGGGCCGGGGCGTCGGGGGCGAGGGCCCGGGCTGCGGCCGTCCGAGGGCCAGCATGTCGCATGGTACGGGCAGGCGGGATGACAATCGTCGGCGCGGCCGGGGTCGATCTCCTCTGCGATCATGCGCATCTTTTCGTCCCGCTCCT
Organism: Bacillota bacterium; assembly: GCA_014360055.1. Lineage (GTDB taxonomy): Bacteria > Bacillota > Sulfobacillia > JACIYH01 > JACIYH01 > JACIYH01. Next base: position 1,296 of record JACIYH010000113.1, read on the forward strand.
CGATAAACCACTGCCTCACCTCGTCGTCGATCAGGTGGAAGTCCTTGCTGATCACCAGACGGTCTTCGCGGAACTCGGCATAAATGAGGCACCCCACGTTGATGGGATACTCGTGCAGAGCCTCCATCACCAGGGCGTAACCCGCGGTGGTGAGCCGGTGAAACGGCCGGCGCTCTCCGAACTTGAGGTCCAGCACCATGGGTTCGGAGAAGGTGAAGGCATCGGCACTCAGGTTGGCGCTGAGGCCCAGGAAGGAGCCGTCCAGTTTCTGTTCCACCACCACCGGGATGGCCAGGGAGACCAGCGAGTCCTCACCGATGTGGGGCTGCTTGGCCAGGTACTCCTGGATGCGGGCGATGATGCGGGCCGCCTCGAACTCCCAGATGATGCGGCACCGGCGCATGGCCTCCTCGAACCCCTCGTCTCCCAGTGATGCCCGGTAGCGCTCCAGGGGCGCGAGATCGGGTTCCCTCAGGGCCTGCACGATTTCCTGGTAACCGGCCACCCCCTTCTCGTAGATCAGTTTCTTGGCCCGGACCATGATGGTGACCAGGGTGTCGTGGAAGACGGAGCCCAGGACCATGGCCTTGTTGGGAGGGGGCTTCACCTTGTGCACCCGGCGCAGGAAGAGGTCGCGGCCGGTGGGGCAGTACCGGGAGGCCACCTCATAGAGAGCCAGCTTGACGTCATAGAGGGGTTCGAGGGGCGGCCGGTGCCAGTTCCAGCCGCGCAGATCCTCGTTCACCTCGTTCTGCCGTGACTTGGGGATGAGACCCTTGAGCAGGCGCTTGCGCTCCTCCTCGGTCAGGAAGTACATGTGGCTCCCTCCCCCATCGGCACACCGCCGTCTGGCACGCCCACTGATCCGCCGTTGGGCACGCCCCACTTCTGCATCGTCCGGGATTCCCCGGGATCAGCTCGCCTGCGCGGGGGTGGCCCATCACAGCACATCGCCGCAAAAGCGGCGGTACTCGCAGTCGCGGCAACGGGCGCCGGACCGCGTACGGGCGGGCACCCTTTCCTCGGCGACCATCCGGCGGATGGCCCCCATCATCCGGCGCAGGTGAATGCGCATGTTCTCGGTGATGTCCACCGGCTGGATGCGCTTGCCGGGAGACATGTAGAGGAACCCCGTCCGCACGGGCCGGCCGAACTGCTCCTCGACCAGGACGGCGTAGGCGGTGAGCTGGTACTTGTGGTTCAGGGCCGGGTCCCGCGTGGAGTACTTGAACTCCACGGGGAAGTAACCGCGGGGGGTGACCAGCAGCAGGTCAAGGATGCCGGTCAGACCCAGGCGATCGGAGTGCAGGTGCACGTGGAAGCGGCGTTCCCCCTCGTCCAGCCCGTACTCAACCAGCTTGCGTCGCTTCTCCAGACGGTCCAGTTCGAGATGCTCCAGTTGGCCGTGCTCCATCTTGTGGGTCACCTTCCGCTCCACCGGCAAGACGTACTGGTAGTACACCACCCGCGGACAGTACATGAACTGCTTGAGGTCGCTCACCCGCAGAGGCAGCACCCGCACCTCTTCCTTGCGGTCCCCCTTGCTCGACATCTGGGCGCCTTTATCCTGTTCCACGTCGCTCAGCCCCCGCTACTCCCGAGGGGGAGGAGGCTTGTACTGGATTTCCACCCGCAGCGCCACGTCCTTGTCGCAGAGAGGGTAGATCTGGATGTTCCCCTCTTTCTTGCCCAGGAGCCGCTTGAGCCTCTGCTGCAGTTCCTCCCGACGGTTGCGGTTGAGGTCACCGAGGAAGGCGCTGTACTGGATGCGCTGCAGCCCGTAGTCCTTGCAGGTCTCCGAGATCTTCGTGCGCAGGCGGTCGTCCACGATGTCGTATATCACCAGCGTCTGCACCGCCATCCCCCCGCTACCCGAGTCGGGCCGTACCTCTCCTCCGCTGCTTCGTTGAGCGCCACGCCGGTACCGGTGCGACGCCGCCTACGCCGGGCACTACTCCATCACCAGCTCGCCACGAAGGGCCGGTAGTTGCCCTCCCGCCGCAGGAAGGTGGCCAGGTGGCGGGCCTGCCTCTGCATGATGGTCTTCACCTTGTGCTTCTCGCCCTCGTACCGCTCGGTGGACTCCAGCCTCTCCAGCACACGGTCGGCCACCTCCCTGCGCGTGGGCTGGGTGAGGCGGCCCTCCTCCATCTGGGGCTCGAAACCGCGGCTGATCATGGCGATGATGGGGCGGTCCACCACCTGGGCCCGGAACTCCTCCACGAAGTCGAGCACCAGGCTGGGCTTGCCGGAGCGGTCGGCGTGCAGGAAACCCCCGTATGGCTCCAGCCCGGCCAGCAGCAGGGCACCGGAGGCCTGCTGGTACAGGATGCCGTAGCCGTAGTTGAGCATGGAGTTGAAGGGATCGGTGGCACCCCGCCGCTCCCGGCCCACGAACTCGACCTTGCCCAGGATGACTTCACCCACCATCTGCCAGTACTCGTCTGCGGCCCGCCCCTCGATGGACATCATCTGCCCCCGCACGTCGTCCACCCTGCTGCCAGCCAGGTCGTGGAGTTCGCCCCTGATGGCCTCCATCTTCTCGGCCGCCTCATAAAGCCGGCGGTGCAGGGCGGCGTCGGCGCTGCGGCGGTGCTTGGCGAAGTATTTGAGGACGTTGATCTGGTTGCGGATTTTGCCCTCCACGAAGGCACGGGCAAGGTGGAGGCCCCGCTCGTCGTAGTAGGCCAGGAGTTGCTCCCGGCGGGTTATCACCATGCCGGAAAGGTGCGGCGAGGTGATCTTGGCGTATGGTTTCCCCGAGCCGGAGAGGAAGTTGATCTGGATGCCCTGCTCCACGCACTCGCGGATGACGTCGGTGGACACACTCACCCCGCCCGACGCGATGGTCACCTGCTCGAGGTTGGCGAAGGGGACCTCCACCAGCACCTCCTTGTCCTTCCTGACCACCAGGCGCTCGGATTTCTTCCCCACGAACGCCCCGTATTGATCCACAATCACATGCTGCTCCACCCGTCCTCGCCACCACCGCAGTTACAGCCCTCTACCAACCTACGACACACATCGAGCACCAGCCGAGCCTTCTCAATTGCTTCGTCAGCATCTTCGGCCGTGTACAGCATTTCTGGCGGCACACCGCTCTGCTCATCCCCGTAGAAGCTGATCTCACGCTCAGCCCGTAACACCCGGGAGATCGAGGCCAGCTTCCCGATGGCGGACTGGAAGTGTGCGGGAAAGCGCTCCTTGTGGTATTGCAGGGCAGGCCCGACGTCGTGCACACGGGGCACATCTAGACCCGCCCACATCAGCGCTCCCTTGAGCGCGAGTTCCACCGATTCCTGGCACCTGCGAACCACCAGGTTCCACCCCCCGCGGGAGCGCAGGTGAGTAGCCTCCTCCAGTATTAAGGAGGCGCGGTCGAGACTGCGGCGGGCAGCATCCAGGTTGTTCACAATTCGATCACCTCGCCCGGACGGAAGTCCGGCTTGAGATCCCAGTATGTGATGTGTCCCAGTCGCCGCCGTTTCGCCCCCATCGCCGCCAGCCGTTCGCGCAGTCCCGCCAGCAGCGAAGCGAAAAACCCATCCCGGTCGTAAAGCAAGATCGCTTCGTACGCCATATCGAGATACAGAGGATGAAAACGGGCGGCTTCCTCCTCGCTCCGGAGCACTTCTGTGAACTCAGTGTAGACTCCGCGCTCCCACAGCCGGCGCAGACCCACCCGGAGCTGCTCACCTATGGGCTCCACCAGACGACGTCGCCGAAACGCACCTGTCGGCAATTCCCGACATACCACGAGCAGGTCGATGTCCGAGCCGGGACCTGCCTCGCCCCGGGCCACAGATCCGAAGAGTACAACGGAAGTCAGATTGTCCCCAAGCACCTCTCTGGCAACCAGAGCATAGTCCTCCGCCAGCCTTCGCAGTTGCTCGTTCAACTCGCGGGCATCGCCCAAATCAGATCTCGCTCCCTCGGGGATCGTCCCGTCACATAATCTGCCCCTGGTACCAGGCACCCTGGCTTTCCCCCTTCACCACCGTCCCACCTGAGGGGGCGCGGAGCCGCCAGCCCTCCCCCTGTAAACCATAGCATGTCCCACCACCTCTACCATCGGGCTCCCTCCGCCACAGCATGACGACACTCACTGGGCGATCCTTAACCCCTGCTCACTGCTGTATTCGACTTCCACCACATACAGCGTTGCGCGGGCGGCCATCAGCGGCGGCATGCACCTCAGGCCTGATACTCGCCGAATCCTGGCCCGGTACGCACCAGACCCAAAGGCACAACCGTCCTCGCGAACACCCTATGCCTACCGGCACGAGCCGAAGCAGGCGAGTACGAGTTGAGCACCTCGAAGTTAGCCTCGGGGCCGAAATCGTCCAGGTCCACCACGTGCGCCCTCGGTGGGACGACCCATTCTGAGGTCCCGTTGATAGGCTGCGTGAATTCAACCCCCAACTCGTCCAGACGATAGGTACTTACGTACT
>JACIYH010000114.1 GCA_014360055.1 Bacillota bacterium
GCAGGCGGCGGTAGCGCTTGCCTCCGACTTCCACCCAGGTGTCCGAGGCAACCCCGCCGTCCTCTATCGTACGCGTATCCTCCTCCACCTGCACTTCTTCACTCCTTGCACACGCCCTTTGCTGCCGGGCCACATTGGCATCTACCGTGACCGCCGGAGGACGCTGCCGCACCGAGCGCCCCGGGCGCGGTCGCCCCGCGGGTGCGGGTTGCCACAACCGCCGTACTCAGCGGATGGGCAGGCGCAGCCGGCCGGCCACCCCGAGCAGCCTGGTCCCGCCCGGCAGCGACGCGATCTCTTCCTTCCTCACCCCACCCGCCAGCAGCACCACCAGCCCGTATACTAGAGCGGCCATGGTGATCGCCGCCAGCGTCCCCACGTGCCGGCCCCATGGCCAGTAGCCGTCCACCAAAAGGGCTACGGGGGTCATGACCAGCGACCCCACCGTGGGGATGACCAACCAGCCGCGCCAATCGGGATGGAGCCCCGTCCGCCTCATGACGGCCCGCAGGTTGAGGAACCCTGCCACCAGATAGGCGACCACCGACCCGAGGGCCGCCCCCCGTACGTTCCAGGCCGGGATGGCCGTGAGGGTGTACGAAGTGACGATCTTGGCCAGTCCCCCCGCCGCTATATGGTATATGGGGACCACGGGCATCCCCATCCCCTGCAGGATGGAAGTTGTGACCAGATAGAGATTCAGGAAGACTACCGCCGGCGAGACCCAGGCCAGGACCGCCCCGGCCGCAGGATCGGCATAGAGAAGGCTGGTGATGGGGGTGGCCAGCGCCAGGAGCCCGACCGCCGCCGGCACCGAAAAGAGGTTGCACGCCCGCACCCCCAGCGAAGCGCGCCGGGCCAGTTCCCGGCGGTCACCGGTGGCGTGGGCCTGGGAAACCCAGGGAACCATGTTGGCCGCGATGGCGGTGGCCAGGACCGCGGGGAGGTTCACCAGGGTCATGGCCAGCCCGGTCAGGCGGCCGTACAGGGTGGTGGCCTCGCGCAGGGCATACCCGGCCACACGCAGCCGGTTCTGCACGATGACCGCATCCAGGAAGCCCATGAGAGGGAGAGCCAGGGAGGCGGCCGCCACCGGGATGCCCAGCGACAGGACCCGGCGGGCCAGGGGGACATCCTCACCCCGTGGTGCGGCCCCGGGAGCCAGCAGGCGGTTTCCACCCCGGAGGTAGAGGCCGGCTACGTACGCCAGCGAGATCATGCTGCCGGCTACCGCTCCCCCGGCCGCACCTGCCGCTGCCACCTCCACCCCGCGCGGGAAAAGCACCCACGCCAGCACCAGGATCACCGCCACCCGCGCGAACTGCTCCACCACGTCGGCCACTGCCGTGGGGGTCATGCGGCGCAGCCCCTGGAAATACCCGCGGAAGGCCGACCCCGCCGCTACCAGCAGGATGGCGGGCGCCACCGCGGTCAGGGCCAGCGCTGCCCGCGGATCTCCCAGCCAGCGTGCCACCACCCCCGCACCCAGCCCCAGCGCGATGGTGAAGATGAGGCCGCTCGAGGCGAGCAGCCAGAAGCTCACCCAGAAAACCCTGCGGGCATGGGAATCCTTACCCACGGCGTGGTATTCGGCCACCAGCTTCGAGATCGCCACCGGAATACCGGCCCGCGCCACCGAGAGCAGGGTCACGTACACCGGGTAGGCGAGCTGGTAGATGCCGACGCCTTCCGCCCCGATGAGCCGCGTGAGGGGGATGCGGTAGGCGGCCCCGAGGAGCTTGGCCACGAAGCCTGCCACGCTCAGCACGGCAATCCCCTGTACCAGCGACTCTCCCCGTCCTGCGGACTGCCCCTGTACGAGCGACTCTCCGCTGCCCGTGGACTCCCCGCGTCCCGGGGATTGCCCCTGCCCCGCTGCCGGCCTGTTCATCTCGAACCCTCCGCTGGGTGTTCCCCTTCGGGATGGTCCCGGCGCAGGCGGGCGGCGGCCAGCAGGCATCCCAGCACGCCGTGGGCGGTAACGGTACCGCCCTGCAGGTAGACGGCATAGGGGGGCCGTAGGGGGGCGTCAGCCCCCAACTCGAGGGAAGCACCGGGCACGAAGGTCCCCCCCGCCATGATGACACGGTCCCGGTATCCGGGCATTTCCCAGGCCTCCGGGCGGGCGTGGGCATCCACGGGCCCCGCCTGCTGCAGCCCCCGGCAGAAGGAACGCAGCCGTGCCGGGGTACCCAGCACCAGCGACTGCACAATGTCGCCCCGCTCTTCCCCCGGTGCCGGTGAGACCTCAATCCCCAGCCGCGAGAAGAAGTGGCACGCGAAGACGGCGGTAGCCAGGGCCTGTCCCACGGCGTGAGGGGCCAGGAAGAACCCTTGCGCGGCCAGGCGCAGCCACGACCCGGTCGGGCCCACCTCCCCTCCCTGCCCGGGCGCATACAGCCGGGCCGCCACCTGAGCCACCAAATCCGACCTTCCCGCTATGTACCCGCCCGTGGGCGCCAGCCCTCCACCGGGGTTCTTGATGAGGGAACCGGCACAGAGGTCAGCCCCCGTCGCGCAGGGTTCGGCCTCCTCGACGAACTCTCCGTAGCAGTTATCCACCAGCACCAGGGCGTGCCGGAAGCGCCCGTGCACCACCTCGGCCGCTCGCCCGATCTCCGCCACGGTTAGGGCGCGGCGCAGGGAGTACCCACGCGAGCGCTGCACCAGGACCACCCGCGTGCGCGGTTCCAGGGAATCCGCCAGTGCCTGCAGCCAGCTCCCGAAGTCGCCCCGCGGATCCACCTCCACGGGGCGCGCCGCTATTCCCCACTCGGTCAGGTTTGCCAGTACCCCCCGCATGGTGTCGTACGCGTGTCCGGGCCAGGTCAGCACCCCGTCACCCGGGCGCAACAGGGCCTGCAGGCAGAGGGTCAGGGCCTGGGTACCCGTGGAGATCTGGGGCCGCACCAGGGCGGCTTCTGCGCCGAAGACTTCGCCCCAGGCCCGCTCCAGGCTCTCCCTCCCCCGATCCCCGTACCCGTAGCCCTGCGACCCCGCCAGGCCCGCTTCGTCCAGGCCGGACCGGGTGAAAGCCAGGGCCACCCGCACCTGGTTGAGGGCCGCCCGCGCTGCATATTTTTCCCTTTCCGGCCCACTGGCTTCCCACGCCTCTCGGGCCAGGACCAGCAACTCGTCATCCAGCGAAAAGCCCGACTGCACTACTTCCCAGAAAGAAGGCCCCAACATGGTCACACTCCTGACCGGCGCCGGCTTTTCCGCCGGCCGCCTACTAACCGGGCGCGGCCACCTGGAGGGGTTCGCGGTGGCGCCTGGCCCGCTCGAGCATCCTGGTCAGGCGCGCCGCCCGCACGCCATCGAGTTCGGCCTTAACCGCGATGGCCTCCGGTGTGTAGTCTACCTCGAGCACCCGTCCCCCGTCGTGAATCCAGGAAAGGACCCAGCCCTCGTGGTACCCCAGGGAGAGGTCCACCACGCGGCGGTCGTGCTGGAAGAAAGCGTCCAGCTTCGCAAGGAGGACGTCCAGCCCCTCACCGGTGAGGGCGGACACGGCTGCGCAGGCCGCGTCCCCGTTCCACCCGCGTCCTTCCCCGGCGGGGAGAAGGTCCACCTTGTTGAAGACGGTCAGACGGGGAGTGCGGTCGGCTCCCAGTGCCCGCAGGACCTCTTCCACCGCGCGAACCTGCTCTTCGCGGGCAGGGTGGGCGGCGTCCACCACGTGGACAAGCACGTCCGCTTCCACCACTTCCTCCAGGGTGGCCCGGAACGCCGCCACCAGGTGGTGCGGTAGTTCACGGATGAAACCCACGGTGTCCGAAATGAGGACGCGCTGGCCGGAGGGGAGTTGCAGGATGCGCGTGGTGGGGTCCAGGGTGGCGAAGAGCAGATCCTGGGCGAACACGCCCGCCCCGGTGAGGGCATTGAGAAGGGTTGACTTACCCGCGTTCGTGTACCCCACCAGGGCGACCAGGGGGTAGGGTACGGACTGCCTTTCGCTCCTCTGCAGGGAGCGGGTGCGACGTACCTCCTCGATCTCCCGCTCCAGCTGGGCGATGCGGTCTCTCACCCGGCGGCGGTCCACTTCCAGGCGGGTCTCACCGGGACCACGGGTACCGATGCCGCCGCCCAACCGGTCCAGTTCTGGACGGGCACGCACCAGTCGGGGAAGGAGGTAGTTGAGTTGAGCCAACTCCACCTGCAGTTTGCCCTCGCGCGTACGCGCCCGCTGGGCGAAGATGTCCAGGATCAACTGGGTACGGTCGAGCACGCGCCCCCCGATAATGCCCTCCAGGTTCCGCACGTGGGCGGGGGCCAGTTCATGGGAGAAGACCACCAGGCCGGCCCCGGTTTCCCGCCGGGCAGCCTCGATTTCGGAGGCCCTGCCCCTGCCCACCAGGGTGGCCGCATCCGGCTCGCGCACGCTCACCACCAGGGAATGCACACTGGCGGCCCCGGCGCTGCGGGCCAGTAGCACCATTTCGGCGGCCACGTCGTCCGCCTTCCAGGCGGGCTCGTCGCCCATGCGGAGGGAGACCACGAGCACGCGCTCGACCGGGCTTCCGCCCGGTGCGCGGTCAAGGATGCGTTGCGCCCGCTCCACCTCGGCCGTGATGTCCAGGAGCGCCGCATCCTCCACCCCAAGGGGTCCAACCACGTGATAGACGGCAGACGACGCGTCGTCGGCCCTCGGGTAGGCCACTACCACCGCACCCGGTCGGCCATTCTTCACCTGCACCACGGCCAGCGAGTCCAGCCGCCAGGCCTGAGCCAGCGCCAGTTCGCGTCCCAGACTGCCCCCAACCTTGGCCCGGATACACCGCACCCCGCAAAGGCCGCGACGGGCGGGCGGCTCCCACGCCGCGAAGGCCGCCTGCCCCCGCACCAGGGCGACCTGATGACCCCGCCGGTCAAAAAAGGCGGCCCAGTCCTGCTTGCTCCGCGCCACCAGCCGCGCCAGGTCCTGGGCCCACGGGCTGTCCACTACCCTGCCCGGATCCAGGTTTCTCTTGCCGAGCGCCTTCACCAGTTCCAGCGCTTTCTCGGCGCTCCTACCTATCTACGGCACCCCCCTCGCTTCGGGTCCTGTGTGACAACATTATATCACGCCAGACTCGCCAGCAGGCGTCGCAGGTGGCGCAGGCCCTGTCCGGTCCAGGCGGAACAGGCTACCGGGTTGATGTCCGGGTCCAGTTTCCTGAGCAGGAGGAACCCCGCCACGGCGGAGAGGCAGTCCATCCGGGTCACTACCAGCAGGTAGCGTGGCCGTTGCCGGCCCAGGTACCAGAGGGCGAGGTCCGTGCCCGCCACCTCCCCCCGCTCCCCCGTCTCGGCCCCGTCCACAACGTGAACGAACACGTCCGTGGCCAGCAGCCGGCCCAGCGTTTCCGCAATCCCCTGGCGGACGGTGTGATCCTCCGGGACCTCTTCCTCTATGCCGGGGGGTTCGAGAAGAGTCCACCGTCGCCCCGGCAATCCCAGGGCCGGGGCAGGTAACTCCACGGCCAGGAATCCTCCGGCCGGGCGGAGGCGGTGGACCATCCGTTCCTCCTCGGGCAGGC
>JACIYH010000115.1 GCA_014360055.1 Bacillota bacterium
GGTACTGCACCGGGGCTTCCTGCAGGTGGAGGGGTGGATACCCGTGGCGCTGCGCGGGGAGGTGCTGGTGACGGACGCCGAAGCCCGCTGGCTGGAGGAGTGCCTCGGCTGTGCCCTGCAACCCATCGACCCGCCCCAGCCAGACCGCGATCCCGTTTGGGCGGGGGAAGCCGTGCCTGGGGCGGGGGAGGGGCCCGCGGCGGCGGAAGGGGCAGGGGAGTCCGCCCCGGACGCCGTGTTGCGTTATCGCGCACGCCTAGTGGTGGAGTACCCCGACCGTGCCGCCATTTACCGCAGTGCCATCCGGGCCGGCCTGGAGGACCTGGCCGCCTGCCTGCTCGAGCCCGGCCGGCGGCCCGCCGTCACCCTGCAGGACGCCCACCGCGCGCTGGAGCTGGCCAGCCGGGCCACCGAATTGGCCGTATCGGGTCCTCAGCAAGACGCCCGGTAGCGGTCAAGTTATGCCGTTCCCCCGCCAGACCTGGTGCCGGCGGATGGACGAGCGGGTGAAAGCAACCCCGACCTGCGCGGCGCCGCCCAGCGCCTCGTTCCATCCTGGTCCCGGCGGATGGAAGAGCCGTTCAAGGCCCCCGCCGGCAGGAAGGGAGGCTGCCGGGGGAGAATTTCTGGCGCCGTAACGATGGAGAAGGGGAGTGGTGCTCTTGCCGCTTGCCGGGGCAGAACCTCCGGACCTGGCCCGCATCTGCCGGCCGCGTTTTCCCGCCCTGGAGTTACGCGTGAACGGCCATCCGGCCGCCTTCTTTGACGGCCCGGGCGGAACCCAGGTGCCCGACACCGTAATCGCCGCCATTACTGATTACCTCAAGGAGAAGAACTCCAATACCCACGGCCACTTCGCCACCAGCCGGGCCACTGAGGGTGTGATCCGAGGGGCCCGGCAAGCCATGGCCGATTTCCTGGGGGCCGACCCCGAGGAAATCGCCTTCGGTGCCAACATGACCACCCTCAACTTCGCCCTGTCCCGGGCCCTGGCGAGAGATCTGGCGCCCGGCGACGAGGTGGTGGTGACCGATCTCGACCACGAGGCCAACATCTCCCCCTGGCGGGCGCTGGAAGAGCAGGGGGTGGTGGTGCGGGCGGTGCGGGTGATATCCCCGCGCTGCACCCTGGACATGGACCACCTGGCCTCGCTGATGGGACCCCGCACCCGCGTCCTGGCCATCGGCTACGCCTCCAATGCCGTGGGCACGATCAACAACGTGCAGGAGGCCATCCGCCTGGCCCGGCAGGTGGGGGCGACTACAGTGGTGGACGCCGTACATTACGCCCCCCACGGCCCCATCGACTGCCATTCGCTGGGCGCAGACTTCCTCGTCTGTTCGGCATACAAGTTCTTCGGTCCCCATGTGGGCGTCCTCTACGGCAGGAGGGAAGCCTTCGCCCGCCTGAAAACCTACCGCGTCCGGCCGCAGTCGGCGGAGCCCCCCGAGAAGATCGAGACCGGTACCCTCAACCACGAGGGGCTGGCCGGCATCACGGCCGCCGCTGATTTCATCGCCTGGCTGGGGGAGCAGGTGGCCGGCCACCCGCTCTCCCGCCAACCGGCAGCCGGCGAACCGGCAGCCGCCCGCCCGGCGGCCGGCCAACCTGTATCCGGCCAACCGGCCTCCGGGCGGCGGCGGGCCATACTGCGCGCCATGGCCGCCATCGAGGAGTACGAGGGGATGCTGGCCCGGCGCCTCCTGGAGGCCCTTGCTGATCTCCCCGGCATCACCGTCTACGGGCCCGGAGCGGAGGAAAGGCGGACGCCCACGGTTTCTTTCACGGTGGCCGGGCATCACCCGGCCCGTGTGGCCGCCTACCTGGGAAGCCGCGGGCTGTTCGTGTGGGCCGGTGATTTCTACGCCACCACGCTGGTGGAAAGGTTGGGGCTGCACGACAGCGGGGGTCTGGTGCGGGTAGGGATGGCACCTTACAACACCCCCGAGGAGGTCGAGCGGCTCGTCGCCGCCCTGACGTCCTACCTGGCCGCGTGAGCCGCCTGCAGTTCGCGTGCTGTGCTGTTCTTCTGTAGCCCGTCGTCCGCATTCTGTACAGGCTCCGTTCTCCTCGTGGACGGGGGCGCCCGGGCGCGCTTCCCACTGTAGCCCCCTGACCCCTCAGGCCAGATAATCGGGACAGCCAAGCTGCGCCTCTTGACCGTTCCCCTGGGGCAGCCCTTATGCTGGCCCCGGAGGTGGTAAGGTGAGGATCGGAGAGGTGGCCGCCCGCACGGGCCTCACCAAGAAGGCCATCCGCTACTACGAAGCTCAAGGCCTTATTTCCCCGCAGACGGACCCGGGGAATGCCTACCGCGAGTATTCGCAGGACGACGTGCAGCGGCTCCAGGAGATCTCACTGCTGAGGGACCTGGGCTTGAGCGTGCCTGCCATCCGGCAAGTCCTGGATGGAGAAGAGGACCCGGCCGACCTGCTGCGGCGCTATGCCGCCCAACTGCGCGAGCAATCGACCCGTCTCCGGGACCTGGCGCTCATCGTCGAAGGATCACTGGCCGACGCACCGGATAGACCCGGTAGCGGGCCTACCGCCCCAAGGGATCAACCCGGTAGTCGCCCAACCGCCGCACAAGACCAACCTGCCAGCCCGCCAACCGCCAACCGCAAAGAGGACGTGAGGCGCCTTTGCGCCAGGCTCAAGGCCCTGCGCGACACCATGTCCACCGCTGCCACCGAAAAACGGCGCGGCTACATGGTGGAGGAGTTGAGACGCATCTTCCCGGGGCCCTTCGGTACCATGATGACCCTCCTGCTGGGCTCCTTCCTCGACGAGCCCCTCGACACCCCGCAAAAGAAGGAAGCCTGGCTATCCTTGGTCAGGTACCTGGATGAAGTCGAGGACTTCAAGCTGCACGAAGATGTCCGGGCTGCCCTGGAACAAATCGACCTGGACCTCGAACGTGACGAGGCTGAAATGAGGCGCAAGACCGAGGTCCTCACACACATGTCCCCCGAGGAGCGCGACCGTCTGCGTGCCCGGGCCGCCACCGAATCCACCCCGGACCTGGACTCTCAGGACGCACTGATCCTACGTTTGTTCGCCATCCCAGAGGTGGTACGGGTCATCGGCACCGTGGAAGCCCACCTTGCCGTCCTCAACCCGCGCTTCCGGCAATTCCTGGATAACCTGCTGTGCACCTGCGGCCAGGACCCAGCCGCGCTGGATCGGCTGCAGCAACTCGTGGGGCCGTCGGGCCATCCGTCCGCAGGTCCCTAACCGTCCGCGAGGCACCGCGTGGCGTAGCCGGTCCATCCGCCGGCACGCTCCGGATAGCAAGGACACCGTCGCGCGGTCGGCCATTGCTGCCACGGCACCGTCACCACACGTCCCGCGGCGACCCCTGTAATTGACGTGCAGGTGCGCCGACTGCGCTGCATCAGTGCAGTTGACCTGCAAGGGCGGCGTCAGCATGTGCGTCCATCACCAATCGGTGGCCAAAAACCGTGTCATGCGTCGTCCGCAGGAAGAGCCCCCGCAGCCAAGAGCGGCCACGTCTTAGCCGACTCGTTTGACGTTGTTTACATAATGTATATTATAGGACTTGCGCGACCGAGAAGACACCCAGAGGCCGGCCGCAACCGATGCCGCTGCGGCGCGCTCTCGGCCGATCCGTTCCGTAGTCACCGGACGGCACCTTTCCATCCGCTTATTGCCTGAAGACCTGGTCGATGGGAATCTGGAGGCCCGGCAGCAGCGGGCTGACCAACGTAGTCCCCATCGGGTACACCTGGACGGTGGCAAGCTCTCTCTCCCCCGTAGCGCGCACACCTCGATAGTGCGCCCGTCCGGGTCGACCACCCAGAATTCACGCACGCCGTATCTCGCGTACAGACGGCGCTTGGTTACCCGATCCCATTCCAGCCGGTTCGGCGAGAGGATCTCCACCACCAGGTCAGGTGCCCCCTGGATGTTCGCCTCTTTGATGATCCCCAGCCTCTCCTGGGCGACGTAGAGAATGTCGGGCTGGACCACGTTGTGCTCGCTCAAGACCACGTCGGTGGGAGCATCGTACACTTTCCCAGGTGCTGTCCCTCAACCCACTCCCTCAGTATCTTCTCCAGCCGGCCGGAAATCCTCTGGTGGATCGTGCTCGGTGACGGCGTCATCCTCAGGTCCCCCTCCACCAGTTCGTAACGCAGCCCGGCTGGCATACGGCAGTAATCCTCGTAGGTAAGACGCGCACCCGGCAGGTTGTGGTGCCCTTCCCCTTACAACATGGGGCTTTCTCAGCGCGGTCACCCCGCTTTCGAATCGGCGACCTCTTGAAGTGGATCTTACCGGCACAACTCCGTAAACCGTCCGCCGGCGCTGCCTGTCCGCTGGCGCCACTGACGCCGCAATCCGCCAGCAGTCGGGCGGCACCGGGTTGGATGGAAGGCCTGCCAGCTTCTCCCAGGGATGTCAGACGCCCCAGGCCCGGTCGTAGTAGACGCCGGAAGGCCCGAGCATGGAACGGGGCTTGCAGATCAACTCCCGGAGCTCCAGGCCGTACCTGGGATGGAACACGGCGTCGGAGTACGAAGGTTTGATGACCACCGCGGTATCCAGTCCCTGCTCCATACCTCCGAAGGCCACCACTTCCCTATCGACCGGGATGGCCCCGGCGTCGGCGGCGGCCAGGGTGGCGAAAACCGCCACTTTCAGGCCCGCGCAGAAGAGAAACAGTGTTTCCTTCATGACAGTCTTGGGACCGGGCACCCCGAGGTGCCTGGATATAGAAGCATCCACCTCGCAACCCAGGTCCGTCCCCTGTATGACAGATACCCCCCGCCGCTGCAGCCTGTCGCGTATGGTCGCGTCGAAGGTGACCGTCCTGAGGCCCTTCCGCCGCCACTCTTCCCAGCGCGCCTTAAGCTCGGGGACCTCCCGCCAGTGGGCGGCGTCGGGCGGGTCTGCCGTCACGTCCCAGGCGCCGCCGGCACGGAAGGTCACGCACACCAGGGCCGGCCTCTCCCCCACCCCCAGTAGCTCCAGCTTCTCAGAGGCACGCCACGCACTCTCCCCCGTCAGTGACGGCACTACCAGGTGCCCGATGCCCA
>JACIYH010000116.1 GCA_014360055.1 Bacillota bacterium
GGCCAGGAAGCTGAACCCAAGGAACTTCCGCTTCCAGGGCCGGTCCACCGCACTCTTGGCTTCGTTCACCCTCAGCCGCAGCCGCTTCTCCAGAAATGCCCGCACACTCGCCATCACCCGCTCCCCGGCCCGACGGCTGCGGACGTAAATGTTGCAGTCGTCCGCATACCGCACGAACCGGTGGCCCCGGCGTTCCAGCTCCTTGTCCAGGTCATCAAGCAGGATGTTGGCCAGAAGCGGACTCAGGGGTCCACCCTGCGGCGTCCCCTCCTCCGTCCTCACCTTCACCCCGGCTACCATGACCCCGGACTCCAAAAACCGCCGGATCAGCCGCAACACCCGCTTGTCCTTCACCTTCCGCGCTACCCGGGCCATGAGTACATCGTGGTTGACCCGGTCGAAGAACTTCTCCAGGTCAACGTCCACCACCCAGCTGTAGCCCTCCTCCACATAGCGGCGGGCCGTGCGCACCGCATCATGACCCCGCCGCCCAGGCCGAAAGCCATAGCTGGACTCAGAAAAGCCCGGGTCAAACACCGGCTGAAGGACCTGCAGCATGGCCTGCTGGATAAAGCGGTCAACCGCCGTCGGAATCCCTAAAAGCCGCACTCCCCCACCAGGCTTCGGTATCTCCACCCTCCGCACCGGGCTGGGACGGTAAGTCCCCGCCACCAACTCGGCACGGATGCGCCCCCAGTGTGCGACAAGGTACGACCGGAGGTCTTCCACCCGTACCCCATCGATCCCAGGGGCTCCCCGGTTCTCCTCGACCCGCCGAAGGGCCGCTTCTAGGTTCTCCGGCTCCAGCATCCGCTCAAGTAAGTCCTCCGCCCCTCCTCCGTGGGATGCGCTCTCGGGTCGCGCCGAAGGCACGCTCGGCGCTCCGGCAGGCCCACACGGCTTCACCGCTTCCTCCCACCGGCAGCCTCCTTCCGGAGTTTTCTGCTGTCCCTGCGTGCCCTGCGAGCTAACCAAGGCCATCCCCCTCTCGACGTTCGGCCCTTCCCAGCCTTCCGACCGGTACTACGGCCTCTGCTGACTCCTGCCGGGTCCGACTACGCCTTGCGGCGTACCCTGTCCGGACTCCCGAACGTTCCCGGCAGGCCTCCCCGGGTAAGGACGCTGACTTTCTCCCCGCGCCCGCCGCGTTTACTGCCCTGCCCCTTGGCAGGATGGGGTTTCGCCTCCTTGTGCAGGCTCACCCGAGCAAGGCAGCCTCTCTCGCGGTTCGTGTCCCTCGGGCCGTGAATTTGCCGCCGGCTTCCTTCAGACCCCGCCTCGCGGCGGCAGCCCTTGCCTTTGGCTAGTGGGCTCGTCCTGCCTCGCCCATCCGGGGACTTTCACCCCCATGTATGATCAGCGCCAAGAGAGGTTGTGGATAACTCGTAGTGGGGAGGGGGTGTGGGGGAGGGGAGGTGGATTCTGTGGATTTGTGGATAACCTGGCACCAGAGGGAAAACCCCCTCCGTGGCGAACGACCACGCTAAGCCCGCTGGGTGGCAGGCTTTCCACCCCCTGGGGTATGGCCCCTCTGACTTGATCGCCTGCACCCGGCACTGCTGTGAAGCTCCGGTTCAGAACGTCGGCGGGACCCGAGAGGTCGCCCCTCATCACGAGGCACATGCAAGGAGGCACGGCAGCCAGCCGGGACAGCCACCCGCGGGACAATAGGGGGAGGTGAAGGAAGTGGCAACCTGGGTGGCGGGAGTGGATCTGGGCAAGAAAGGCGCACACGTGGCAGTCCTGGCAGACGAAAGCGGGCAGCAGATTGGCCCGGCACTGTCCTTCTTCACCAGCCCGGACGACCTTGACAGGGTGCGGGCCGAGTTCAAGGCCCGGGCGCCTGAGGGCACCCAGTTCGTCTTCGTGATGGAGCCCACGCCCACGTGGAGACCGGTGGCGAGGTACCTCAAGGCCTGCGGCCACCGCGTCTTCCTGGCCAACCAGTCCCAGGCCAGCAGCCTCCGCAAACTGCTCAAGCGGCACGCAAAGACGGACCGCCTCGACGCCCTCACCCTGGCCAAGCTGCCCCTGGTCAGCCCGCAGGCCGTGCACCCGGCTCCCGTGCCGGATGACCCCCGCTGGGAAATGCTGCTCCGCGGGGTCAAGAGGGAGTACAAGCTCTCCCTGCACATTGCCAACTTGCTGAAGTGGATCAAGGAAGATGCCGAGGAGTGCATCCCCGGGGTGGCAGACCTCTTCCCCGAGCCGGAAAGGCCGCTCGACAACCTGGTTTACCGCGAGTACTGCGCGCTCGAGCGCCACCGGGGGATGACCCGCGAGCGACTGCGCGAAGAGGTCCAGGCCCGCCTAGGGCGGCCTCTCGACCCCCAGGAGACCCGCAGGGTCGACCGGCTGTTTTCCCTGGCCCAGCAGGCCCTCAGGCTCCACGGCAAGCTGGTCCCCGCCACCGCCGCCGTCGCGGAGGCGATAAGGGAGGACCTCGAGTTCCTGAGGCTGCTGAAAGCCGAGCAGAAAAGGGTGACGGAGAGGAACTACGAATTGTACCGCGAGCTGGACAAGAAGGGGTGCGTCAGGAGCCTCCGTGGCGTGGGCCGCGTCCTGGCCCCCGTCCTGCTGGCCGTGGCACCGGTCGTGGCCTGCATGACCTCCGGAAAGCAGATGCGGAAGTTCTCCGGCTACGTGCCCCGGGTGGACAACAGCGGGCTCAAAGAGGGCAAGGGGCAGAGCATGACCAAGGAGGGCCCGGCGTGGTTCAAGCGCGCCCTCTTCCTGGCCTCCGATGCCGGCAGAAAATGCGACCCCCAGCTCGCCAGGGTGTACTGGAGGGCCATGGTGGAAAAGGGCTTCCCGCACGTGAAGGCAGTATGCGAAGTAGCGACACACATGGCCGACAGGCTCTTCCGCGTCCTCAAGGACAACCGCCTGTACGAACTCCGCGACGCAGACGGCAACCCCGTCTCGGCCCGGGAAGCCCGGGAGATAATCGCCACCAGGTACACGGTGCCCGAGGAAGTGCGCGCCCGGCTGCGCCGGCAGAAGAAACACGGGAGGGGGTCATCGGACGAAAGGGACGGTGCCAAACAGCACCTCCCGGCGATGCCAACCCCCTCCGCTCCCCAGGTTAGCACGGAGGCGACCCCCAGGTCAACGGGTACCGGGCAGGCCCAGCGGGTGGCGGCCATCCTGGCCGAACACCTGGGGCCCGAGTTCCTCGCCCGCCTCGCTGCCCGCCAGCCAGAGTCCCTCGCCCCCGAGATGCAGCCCCGCCGGAAAGACCTCCCCCTCCGGCGGGCAGAAACAGCCACCCAGGGCCGCACCACCGCAACCGCAGGGGCACCTTCGCAAGTCGCCATCGGTCAGCAGCAGAGCCCTACCCAAGGGGCCGAAAACGTCCCGCAACCCCATGCTGCTGCCGCCTCGCGGCCACCAGCAGTCCCGGTGGCAACTACCGGCGTGATACCCGGAAACGGGCACCGGCAGGGAACGCAGTCGCCCCTTGACGCCTCGATCAACGCACCCACCGAGTCCCGGCCCAACCAATCCCCGGGAGTGGCAACCGGTCCCGCTGCTTCAGCAACCGATCTGCCCCGCGGCATCTCTCAGCGGCAGGCCCCCGAGGAACCGCCACAGCAGCCCGCCGCAGCCCTGGACGTCCCGGCAGAGAGCACCACAGCTCCGGAGGACCTCCAGCATGGCACCAGTGCCCCTGACAGCCCCGGCGACGCGCCGGAGAGCCCGGGACCACGTGGCCAGCACCCATTCCTCCCTCCCCTCGGAAAGCCGGTCGCAACTGCAACCCAGGCCTCCCCGCTCGATCCCGTAACCGCCTGCCCGGAAGCACGCTCCATGCACCTTGCACCGGGCCCGTTCAGGAACGCCGCAGAAACCGCAGCCACGCCACCGCCCGTCGGGGCGGCACTCACCGGGCCTGACCCGACCGGAAACGGTTGCCATCCTCGTGACCGCCCCATCCCTGGCTACCCCCAATAGCCGCCTCCACTCCGCGTCGCACATGCGGGGCTTGCTGCGCCCCTTTTGGAGCCCCTTCCGCTCCAGCCCGGTGGCGGCAAGCGGGCCGCGCCCGAATTGCAGCTCGCCTCCGGCAAGGCGGGTTCGTCGGGCTTGCCGCTGCCCGCCGCCGCCGGCGGCCCCACTCGGTGCCTGCTCGTAACCCGGAGCCCGGTACACCCAGCTCGGCTGCTCCGGGCAGCACCGACGAGCCGTCGGGGTCTCCAACCGGGATCACGGGAGGTTGGGCACCAGGACCTTGCCACCGCTCCGTTTTACCGCCCCGCCCACGGCCCCTTCCCCAGCGGAGGGGAATACCCTGCCCCGGCATCTGTCTGAAGAACTGGCGAGGCACCACGCAATGGCCCTGCTTTACAGGCCAGCGCGGTACACGGCGCCAGCCGAACGGCAGGAACCCGAATGTGGGGGTTGACCTTCTCGGGGGCGGGCGGTGAACGAGGCGTTGGCCGGGTACCCGGACAGGGGTTGTTTCCGTCCCGCAAGGGTGGATGCCCAGGGCATTGGCCCCGGGCCACCTGTACCCCTTTGCGCAGCACCCACGGAGATCGGTCGCTACATGGGCACAGCCCGGAGGCGATTGGCCGGCATCCAAACGAGTTCGTGACCCTCTGGATAGCACCGGATACCACGAAGAAATACCAACGCTTCCCCGAGGGCTGGTCTGCGTGCGCCAGCTTACGCGGAGCAAGTCATGGGGGTGAGAACCCAAAAGCCCAGCCACGCCAACAAAAATGAGTAGGGGCCATTTGTCCTGTCCTGCTCCCCCATGAGCCGTTGCCTGCACCGGCGCACCCTCGCCGCGCCACCGCAGGGAACTCCAACACCCAACACTCCCGGCTTCCTAACCTACGCCGGTCTAAGCACTTCTGCCCCCTGTGACCGGCCAACCCCACCCTTCTTCGCCCGTAACCCGGGGGGCACTTCCGCAGCAGACTGTGGATAACCCCTCTTGACAGCGCTTAGAACATCAAGTCAGCGCCCATGCCGGGCGCACACAGAGGCGGGGGTGCGCAGCGCGGCGCTCCCCCGCCAGG
>JACIYH010000117.1 GCA_014360055.1 Bacillota bacterium
CCCGTGGAGAGGAGGGCACACCCCTCCAGCATGTCTCTCACTTCGCGCATCTCCAGGTTGCGCAACACTGTCACCCCCGGAGGGGCGGAGCCCCCCATGGCAGGGATCGGCCCCGCCCCGCAATCTATCCCTGGTAATCACGCCCTGGTTTAGATTCCGAACGGCCCTACTTTGCTTCCTCGCGGTAGCAGTCGTACCACCACACCACGTGGGGGTAGGCCGGGTTGTCCACGAAACCCTGCAGCGACGCCGCCAGCGGCCGCACGTACTGCTGGTCGTAAAGGAACAGGGCGGCGGCGTCCTCCACCAGGATCTTTTGCGCCTCCACGTATTTGGCGATGGCCTGCTGCCGGTCCACACCTGAGATCTGGTGGCCTTCCTCGATGAGCCGATCGTATTCGGGGTTCTTGTAGTAGCTCAGGTTGAACACCACTTCCTGCTCCGAGTGGAAGAGGTTGAGGAGGAAGCTGTACGGGTCGGCGTAGTCGGGCCACCAGTAAAAGAGCAGGATGTCCTGTCGCTTGTTGGGATCGGGGTTCTTGGCCAGGTCCCACTGCTGCTCCCAGTTCATGACCCGGATCTCCAGTTCGATACCCAGCTTGGCCAGGGAAGCCTTCATGAGTTCCGCCACGCGGCGCTCCTGCTCGTCGCCGCTGGTGCAGGTCAGCAGGAGCTTCAACCCGCCCTTGCCGTACCCGGCCTTCTCCAACAGAGCCCTGGCTTTGTCCGGGTCATAGGTATACTGCGGGACCTCATCCGAATGCCCCCACAGCCCCTTGGGGACGGGACCCCGCGACTGGGACGCATAGCCCAGCATCACCGAAGAGATGATGTCCTGGTACGGCACCGCGTAAGAAATGGCACGCCGCACGTCAGGATTGCTCAGGGGCTTCTTGGCGGTGTTGAGCATTCCCAGGAGGTTCTGGAAGGAAGGCGTCACGGAAATCCGTACCTTTGGGTTCTGCTTAAGGTCGGCTATCTGGTCAAGCGGTAGCTGGTTGGCGTAGTCCGCCTGCCCGGCCTCGATCATCTGCCGGCGGGTGGTGGGCTCGGTAACCTGCTTGAACACCACCTTGTCGAAGTGCTTCCCCTCCCAGCCCCGCCAGTAATCCGGGAATCGGGTCAGGACCAGGTCGCCGGCCTTGTCGTAGCTCTCGAGCATGTACGGGCCCGTGCCCGCCTCGTGCATGGCCTTGAACCACTCTTCGCCGTGCTGCTGGACGGCCTGAGGGTCGAAGATGAAGGCGGCGTATCCCGACGACGCCACGATGTCCATGGGCGCCGCGTACTTGAGCTTAAAGACCACCGTGTACGGATCTGGAACCTCGATGCGGTCCACGGCGTCCCAGATGAAGGATGCCCCCTGCCCAAGCTTGCTGGTGCGCTCAATGGAGTACTTGACGGCGTTGGCGTCCATGATATTGCCGGTGTGGAACTTGACCCCCTTACGGATGTGGAAGGTCCACTCCAGACCGTCGGCCGACTTGGAGTAGTCGGTGGCCAGCACGGGAATGAACTTGTCGTTGATGGGGTCGTAGCGGAGCAGAGTCTCGTACATGGTGTTCATGGCGATGATCTCGTTAGAAACTCTCGCTGGGATCCCAGAACACCATGACCTCGCTGGAGTTGGCGTACACCGCCACCTGGGGTTTGATCGGTTCCTGTGTCGCAGGCTTACCGCAAGCCACGAGCAAAGATAAGGCCAGGGGCGCGACCACCAAACCCAACCATGGCCTCGGCCTTCTCACCCTCATCCCCCCATTTCCCTGCCTGTTTTCGATTGCGCGTGGCCGGGCAACCGACGCTGCCCGGCCTGCTGCGCGGTCCCACCGACCCCCGTAATGACGCCCGGCTACCTCCGCTCCACCCGCGCCGGGCATCCTCCCGGACCGGGTCGGCCCTCTTTGTGTATGGTAGGGGAACCTGTCCCGAACCGGGAACCTGCGACGGTGCGGTGGGCAATCACTTTGCGAACAGGATGGTTCGCCACCCCGGCCCCGTTTCCCTCCGCGCCGGTGACTGCGATTGGGACAAATACGCGGGCGTCAGTTTGTCCATTACTTACAGGAACCTGAGGTCCGCCCGGCGAACTCAACTGCGGGAGGGATGTCCTGGGGATCAGCGTGGCGGAAGCACTCCAGGTAGGCAAGCTGCGGCGGGCGCGGGTGCTGGCCGGACACCAGGGCCTCGGCAGGATGATCGAGCACGTCGACGTCATCGAAATGCCCGACATCCGCCCCTGGGTGAAGCCCAACATCCTGTATCTCACCAGCTTCTACGCCATCCGCGACAACCCGGCCGCCCAGCAGGACCTCATCCGCTACCTGGCCGGGCACGGAGCCGCCGCACTGGTGCTAGACACCCAGAGCTTCCTGCGGGGAGCGCCTGCCGAGGTCCTCAGGGCGGCCGATGCCTGCCACTTCCCCGTCATCGAGATCCCCGAGGACGCCAGCTACATCGACATCATCACCCCGGTGCTGGAAGCCGTCTTCAGCCGGCGGCGCAGCCGCGAGGACTTCCTGGAGGACCTGCTGCAGGGTAACCTTGACCCCGAGGTGATCAGGCAACGGGCCGGATACCTGGGCTGGAAGCTGGTCGGCAAACGCACCGTACTCGTCGTGGATCTGGACGATTTCCAGTCGTTCTGCCTCTCGGGACGCCTCACTGAGCAGGCCATCCAGGAAGTCAAGAGGCATTTTCTGGCAGAAGTCGAGGAAACGACCCGCCGGGTCCTGCCCGGGCAGCACATCGTGGGTCCGCGCAGCGACAGCGCGGTCATCGTGGCGGAGCCTCCCGACGTGACGGGTAGGCTCCCCTCCTCCGCAGACTGCCCCCGTCCGCTTCCCCCGCAGGTGAGGGCCGTCATCGAGGACCTGGCACGGAAGGTGAAGGAAGCAACAGCCCGGGTTCTCCCCGGGATCACGGTCTCGGTGGCGGTGGGCCTGCTGTGCGACTCCCCTTCCCAGATCGCCTCAAGCTTCCAGGCGGCCAGCGCTGCCCTCGAACTCACCCGCAACCCGGGGAGAGGCGACCGGGTCATCTTCTACCAGGACCTGGGTATACACCGCCTTCTGCTCAGGATGGGACCCCTTGCGGAACTGGAACGCTTCGTGGAAGAGGAGATCGGTCCTCTCATCGAACATGACCGCCGGCATGGCTCCCAGTTCGTCCACACTTTGGAGGTCTTCCTGGACTGCGGGTGCCGGCTCGAGAAGGCCGCAGCACGCCTCTACGTCCACCGCAACTCCCTGAAGTACCGCCTGACCCGTATCAAGAAGTTGCTCCGCGTCGACGAACTTGAGGGCGAGCGCCTTTCCTCGCTCGCCCTCGCCGTCAAAGCCCACCGGGTCATGACCCGGCACCACAGCACCCCCGCGTAGCCCTGCAGGCGGTTCGCCAACTCGACCATGCCACCCGGGGCGGTTGGAACCCTGCCGCGGGCTTCTGGGGTCAGCCCCCCGTCACGGAGGCGAAGGCGTCCGCCAGCACGGAGAGGGCTTCCTCCAGTTGGTCGTCGGTGATCACCAGCGGGGGCAGAAAGCGCAGCACGTTGCCGTAGCGGCCCGCCTTGAGCAGGATCAGCCCGTGCTCGTAGGCGTACTGGATGATCGCGGCCGTTTCCGCCGTGGCCGGCTCCTTCGTCTCCCGGTCCTTCACCAGTTCCATGGCCACCATGCCGCCCAGGGCGCGCACGTCACCCACCAGCGGGTGGCGCACCTGCAGGTCGCGGCAGAACCTGGCCAGCCGCTCACCCACCTGCCCGCCGCGCGCCAGGAAGGCAGGATCATTGATGATCTTCAGCACCTCCAGGGCGGCGGCACAGGAAAGCGGGTTGCCACCGTAGGTGCCCCCGATGCCCCCCTTGTGCACCGCATCCATGACCTCCGCCTTGCCGATCACCCCCGCCAGGGGCAGCCCGGCCGCGATGGACTTGGCCACGAGCAAGAGATCGGGCTCGATACCATCGTGCTCCACCGCAAACAGCTTCCCCGTGCGCCCAAACCCCGTCTGCACCTCGTCCGCTATGAACACAATCCCGTACTTTTGGCAGATCTCCTTCAAACCCCGCAGGTACCCCGGCGGAGGGACGATAAACCCACCCTCACCCTGCACCGGCTCCACCACCAGCGCTGCCACATTGCGGCCACCCACCTTCTCCTCCAGGCCCTCCTCGAAGGCACCCAGGCAGTAGAGCCCGCAGCCGGGATAGGACCTGCCATACGCGCAGCGGTAGCAGTACGCGTACGGAAAGCGGTACACCTCGGGCGCAAAGGGACCCAACCCATCCTTGTACGGCGTGAGGTGGCCCGTAAGCGTCATGGTGAGCAGCGTGCGGCCGTGGAAGGCGTGGTCGAAGCACACCACCGCCTGCCGCCCCGTCGCCTTCCGGGCAATCTTCACCCCGTTCTCAACCGCCTCCGCCCCGCTGTTCACGAACATGACCTTCTTGGGCGTCGGGCCGGGAGCCGCCTTGGCCAGGGCTTCCGCCAGGTCCACATAGACCTGGTACCCCACCACCATGAAGCAGATGTGCAGAAACCGCCCCGCCTGCTCCCGCACCGCCTCCACCACCCGGGGCGGGCAGTGGCCGGCGTTTACCACCGCGATGCCACCGGCGAAGTCGATGAACACATTGCCGTCCACGTCCTCAAGCACCGCGCCCTCCGCCCGCTCCACAAACACGGGCGTGGCGAAGGAAACGCCCTGGGGCACGTAGCGGGCCCGCCGCTCCAGCAGTTCCCGGCTGCGCGGACCCGGGATCTCGGTGCGCAATCTGAGGGTGCCCACTTGGTTGAACGCCTCCATATATGGCCCGCTCTGTCCTGCGACTGGTACCCAGCCCCCACAGCCGGTGCCCCACGAACCCTTGACCGGCGCCCAGGGGGGCATGGTGGCGGGCGGGGCCTGCCGCCCGC
>JACIYH010000118.1 GCA_014360055.1 Bacillota bacterium
ACTTGGTGTGGCACCGCTCCTCCCTATCCTCACCGGTAACGCCTGGCCGACCGCGATCGCCCTAGGGGTCGGGCTCACGCTTGTTGCCGTAGCAAAGCGCTGGTTCGTCAGGGCGATGCGGGAAATCCAGAACGAAGAAGAACAGATCCGTACCCTAGCCCCCCCACTTCCATGGGCAGTCGACCCGCTCGGTAGTGCCACCAGCGTCTCACGAGACATCGACACGATGCAGCGCCTCCTGGCGGAGCGAAGCACCCTGCAGGCAAATCTGCACCGTTTGTACGAGCGCCTCTCTGATATGGAACACCGCACCAGAGGGGCATTAGCAGCAACCGCACCCCCTGCGCCAGAGTCTTCGGGTGAGTCGGGTGCTACAGGGGGGGACGGAGAGATCCCGTCGGAAGTATCGTCCCTCCTCAGCTTGTGGAAGCTGGTCGGCGAGAGAGTGAAGCGATGGCTGGCGGATATCACAGAGGCCGAAAAGCGGCAGCAAGCGGCCGTGGAAGCACGGGTCCAGTTAGTCGACCTTACCGCAAGGATGGAAGAAGTGACCCAAGCCATTAAGAAAAGGGAAGAGTGCTTGGGGAAAGCGACAGCGGATTTGCTCAACTTGGGCATCGCCGCGCCTCCGGCAGACGCAGACGGGGATTGGACGCTAGAGGAGTTGCGCGAGTCGGTCCGGGCACGGACGGAAGAGGCAACTGCTGGATTAAGACGAGCAAGGACGGAACTGGCCGCCCGCATGCGTTCGGAGGTAACGGGCGAGGCGGTCCGCGAGTACAAGCAGAGGATTGAAGAGAGGTTGAAAGCCGCCAGAGAACGCCGGGCGGGGATCATGGAGGCCGCCGGCGTGAGTCCGGCCCATGCCCACGTCGACAGGCCCACCGAGCGGTTCCTGACGCACGGCGGGCAATGGGCGGACAGGTTTGTCGTGGCAACTGTTGCGCTGCTGACAACCACGCTGCACGCCGGGGAACCGAGGGCACCTGTAGATTGGCCCCGGTCCTACCGTTATCAGCGCGTTTACGCCGCATTTCAAAGCTGGTGGGCAAACGAGGGACGGGACCTCTGCGCCGAACGGGTCCGGCGCCTTCCCAGTCTCCGCTTGGTGGCCTGGAAAGAAGGCGGAGAGTGGGCGTTGGGGATTCGGGTCCCGGAGAGCCTCCTCAGTCAGCCCCAGCTGGAAGTCAGGCAGGGTAAGTCCGAACTCGCGCCAGCACCACGCGAGGGATGCTGGTATCTGAACAACCTGTGCGACGAAGTGGTAGCCAGCGGCTCGGATTACGAGGGAATCAAGTTAAGTGTGAGCCGTTACCGCTACCGCGATTTGCCCCTCGTGGTGTGTCAGGGGTGGGAAGGTGACAGAAGGCTCCTGCCCGCGGTAAGACGGACGGGAAAGACCAGAAGGTTGCTCGTCTTTTTCCGGGACACGTGGCGGCTGGGCAAGCCGGAGTGGCCCGTCGATCCTGTGGGAAGGCCGGCCGGCTACCAGGCATGCTATGTTGATCGGGCAGAGACAGGTGTTATCGCGTTCGTTGACTCACAGGGCGTTCCGGTCACGGTGGACCTGGGTGGCGGAGCACGCTTCGAATTGGCTGGGAATGTCCTGCCCATCGACCGGGATCACGATCAGGGCCCCCTCTTCACAGGCGAACCGCCGAGATTGCGGTGCCTCCAGGAGGAATTGCTCGGCGAAGTGGCCTGGGCAGAACTGGCGCCGGGAGGCATACAAGTGCGTCCTTCCCCGGAGTGGCTGTCCACGGGCGTCACGATCGCTTTGCCCGAGCCCAGCGGCTGCTTCGAGGTAGTGGTGTACGACCGACAAGGCGTCGAAATGGAGAGGCTGCCGTTCCGCTATGCCGCCCACCTGCGAGGCGTCAGCCTCCACCCGGATCCCGTTCCGGTTTTCCCCGAGCCCGAAGGCCACCCCAAGCTGAGGGTACACTTCGATGCCTGCCCCGGTTGCAGTGTCGAACTGAAGGAGCCCCGGGCCGAATCAAGAGATGCTCCCGCTGCCGCAGCGAAAGAGGGGGCGTTCATCCCCGCGCAACCTAGTTGGGATCGGACTGTGTGGGAACTGTGCAGTGAAGGCGGCAGGCCCGTTCCCCTTGAATTAGTGCTCCAGCGCGTTTGGTGGGCAGCCGGAGAGTGCGGTCATCCCCCCTCGGAGTGGACCGATCGCATCATCACCGTTGCCCCGGATTGGGTGAGAGCGGCTTCCGAGAAGGCCCTCTGGCTGCGGTGCGAACCAAACACGGTTCGGCCTGAGCTGAGAGCCGGATTCGGAGATGTCTTGAGGGCATACCGACTCGACAGGACAGGAGTTGTGGAGATACCGCTCAGGGAGTACTGCGATCTGATTGCCGCCGCGCAAGACCGGGAACACGTGTTCCGGGTGTGGATCCAGGGGCGCGATGGCGCGGAGGCCGCTGGGCAAATCGCTGTGTACAAGCCCCCCGTCCTCGCCGAGCGGTGCTTCTTTTGCGTCAGGCACACCGCGGACCTACCAGCAGAAGAGTTGACGAAGTCCTGCGCCACCTGCGACTTCTGCCAACAGTACGGGGAGGAGGTACTCTGCAGTGCTGGCCAGTGGAGGGAAAGGCGGCTGACCAGAAGAGAGTTCGACCGACTCATGGCGACTAACTTGTGTAACCGTTGGGACGGTGAATACCCGGGAGAGCCATTCGGCTGGGAAGCAACTCCGCTGATCGGTACCCGGGTGAAAACCAGGGTAGAGTTAGGGGAACTCTTCGGAGCCCCTGTGGTGGGTGAAGGCCTGGTGAGCGGGGCTGAAGCGGGAAGGGTCTGCGTCCACTGGGACTCTCCGCCTGGGGCGTCCAACACCTGGTTCTGTAGGTACCACTATGACAAGTTTCTGCACGGAGGCTTCGCAGACCTGAGCGAGGAGGGGTACGCCGGTGTCGGTCCATGACGTCCTCAACATGTGTGGTACCATTGCCGCCCGGTATCGGGGGTACCTGGAAACGACGTTCTATTTCCGTGACCCCCTGCTGCGGCAATCCTTCGCAAAGGCGCTGGAATCTGAGGATCTCATCAAGGGCCCCTACCTCGAGAGTACGCCCGTATTTACGCGGGGTGCCACGCCGCGAACTCTCCTTCCGGAACTCGGCCTGAACCCTGACGATGCCTTCCTGCGTGCCATCGAGGGGGATCGCCCCCTCTGGCGCCACCAGGAAGAAGCCATACGCAGGATAGCGGCAGGCCGGAACGTGGTAGTCGCTACCGGCACGGGAAGCGGTAAGACGGAATCCTTCCTCTTACCCATCCTCTTCCATCTGTATCGGGAGTTCATGATGGGCTCGCTTTGCCCTGGCGTCCGGGCCCTGATCCTCTATCCCATGAACGCGCTTAGTAACGATCAGCGTGATCGCCTGGGAGCGATCGCCAGGCGTTTGCACGAGTATGGCTCGCCCTTTCAGTTCACCTTCGGGCAGTACATAGGAGAGACCCCTGACAATGCGGGAGACAGCAGGCGCAACGCGCAGCGGTATGAGCGGGAGCGCCTCCCGGGCGAGCTGGTATTCCGGGACCAGATGAGGAGCACCCCTCCTCACATCCTCCTGACCAACTACTCGATGCTGGAGTATCTCCTGATCCGTCCGGGCGACAGTCCGCTGTTCGACGACGGCCAGTCCCGCTGGTGGACGTTCCTCGTGCTGGACGAAGCTCACCAGTACCGGGGAACCCGCGGGATGGAGATGGCTATGCTTGTACGACGGCTGAAGCAACGCCTACGGCAAGGAGGGCGGGACTCACCCATCCAGTGCGTGGCCACGAGTGCAACCCTACTGGGCGGCGAAGCAGACCGGAATGGAGTGGCGCGCTTCGCGTCAGCCCTGTTCGACGCGCCCTTCTCGGAAGAAGACGTCATCGTTGGGGAAAGGGAAACCATTCCAGACGATGGTCACTACACCCTGTCACGCGACGACTACCAGGTAGTGCAGGCCGCGGTAGAGAGTCCCGAGGGCTCGGTTTCCGCTCACCTGCGGGCTCTGGCCGATCGCCGTGGCCTGCAACTGCCCGCGGGTATCCCAGTAGTGCAGGCGGCCGGACACATCCTCCTTTCCGACAAGCGCGCCACCCGATTGCGGCAAATGTTGTCCGAAGGGCCAGCGCACGTGCGCACCATCGCAGACCAGCTGTTCCCTGAACTTTCTGGCTCCGAGCGGCTGGCCGGCTTGAGTGAGTTGGTTCAACTCCTGGCCGCGGTTCCCGACCCGTTGTCATACAATACCGGTACACCGACACCGCTCCTCGCCCCGCGCTACCACCTGTACCTGCGCTCTCTGGAAGGAGCGTTTGTTCGCTACCTCCCGCGGAGGGAGGTCACACTGAACCGGCGGCAGCAGGAGGACGCTGCATGTTTCGAACTCGCACTATGCCGGGAGTGTGGACAGCACTATCTGGTCGGCAAATTGGGGGGCGGATCCCGCACGGGGCAGTTCACCGAGGCCATTCGGGACCCCGGGCACTCCGAGTTTGGCGTGGATTTCCTCCTACCGTTAGAGGACCAAACCGATCTCATCGAGGAAGATGAGGCCACGGAGGAAGCGGAAGACCAGGCAAGAGACCAGGGCCGCACGTATTACCTCTGTCTGCGTTGTCGGGCGTATTGGAGGGAAGGACTTCCCCCAGCCTGCGAACACGGATCCGACGCGGGCTCAATCCTGCGGGTTATCAGACAACGTGCCCGAGAAGGACAGGACAGTCTCCCCCATTGCACCGCTTGCGGTTACCGGGGCCCGGACCCGGTTAAGGAGGTCATTCACGGGGCAGACGGTCCCAATGCAGTGATAGCCACCACTCTGTTTCAGCTATTGCCGAGTGA
>JACIYH010000119.1 GCA_014360055.1 Bacillota bacterium
GGCCTGCATCGTCACTCACCTCACCTCTTCCTTACGCCGGCCGGGGGACCGCTACCTGCATCGTCAGGGGTGCAGGGCAAGGGCAGGGGGGAGTCCCTCCAGGGCGAGGGTCACGGTGCGGCGGTTGCGCTCCGTGATCTCGTCGCGGCGGAGCATGGGCGGTAGTTCGGCGGGGTGGTCGCGCATGGTGAGGGGCAGGGGGTGCGGGCAGTGTCCCTGCCACCGCTCCAGCCAGACTCCGGGCACGGTACCGGGCACCTGCAGGCCGCCCACTTCGCCCCAGAGCAGGGTCCAGACGCGGGGGACGACCCGCCAGTCGTAGCCGCCGCCGCCCAGGGCCAGCCACCTACCGCCGCATACTTCGTGGGCCAGGGCGTGCAGGGTGCGGGCCGCCAGTTCATAGCTTTCCGTGCTCAGGGCGAGGTGGGCCAGGGGGTCGAGGCGGTGACCGTCGCAGCCGTGCTGGCTCACGATGATGTCGGGCCGGAACCGGCGCACCAGGGGCGGTACCACGGCCAGGAATGCCTCCTGCCAGGACTCGTCTTCGGTGAAGGGTTCCAGAGGGACGTTGACGGCGTAGCCGTAACCCGGCCCCGCCCCCCGTTCGTTGACGAAGCCCGTCCCCGGGAAGAGGAAGCGCCCTGTCTCGTGCAGCGACACGGTGAGCACGTCGGGGTCGTAGTAGAAGGCCCACTGGACCCCGTCCCCGTGATGGGCGTCGATGTCCACGTAGGCTACGCGCCAGCCGTGGCGCCGGCGCAGGTGAGCGATGGCCACCGCGGCATCGTTGTACACGCAGAAGCCGGAGGCACTCGCAGCCTGGGCATGATGCAGGCCGCCTCCGATGTTGAGGGCATGGTCCAGTTTGCCAGTGGCGACGAGTTCGGCGCCCAGCAGGCTTGCCCCCACCGACAGGCTGGCCGCCTCGTGCATGCGGCAAAAGAGAGGGTTATCATCGCTACCCAACCCGAACCGCCCGAGCGCGGGGTCGGGCCGGTCGGGGTCCACGGACTTCACCGCCGCCACGTATTCCGGCGTGTGAACCAGGAAGAGGTCCTCGTCCCTGGCGGGGCTCGGCGTGAAGACGTCCAGGGGGCCGAGCAGGTCGAGGGCCCGGATGAGGTCGAGGGTCAGTTCGAGCCGGATGGGGTCGAGGGGGTGGGCGGGACCGAAGAAATAATGCCGGTGCTCGGGGTGCCACAGGAACCCTGCTTTGCCGCTCATCGGGGCTGTGCCCTCTTTTCGAAGAGTAGGTCCTGAAACTTCTGCCGCAGTTCCGGGGAAACGTACCTGCCGACGCGCACCATGAGTACGTTGCTGGGGTGGAAGGCGATCTCGGGATCGTCGGTGGGGCAGGGCTGTACCCCCGAAGTGCCCTTCAGCTTCTGCAGCATACGCCTGTACTCACCCCGGGTGAGCCCGGTGCGTTCCAGGTCCCAGTGCCAGTAATACTCCGTCGCCAGCACTATATAGTGCTCCAGGGCGGGGTCCTGCCCGATGAGGGAAAAGAGGGCGGTGGCCAGTCCCGAGCGCCGCCAGGCCGGCGACACCTCCACGGCGCCCAGTTCCAGGATGCCGGGCAAGCGGTCGCGTCCCCAGCGCTCAAAGGGGTGAGGCGGGTGGATGACCACGTAGCCGACGATGGTGTGGTCGTGACGGGCCACCCACACGCGGCCCTCGTCCATGGCCGCCACTTCCTCCAGGGCCTCCTTCTGGCGCCAGGCGGGCCGGAACCAGTCCAGGCCCGCGTCCATGTTCAGCCGCTGGAGTTCCTCCCGCGGCAGCGGGCCTTCCAGGATTACCTGCCCGCCCGGCGTGGATACGGACCGCGAGAGCCGGGCCGACGGAACCAGGGGCATGCGGGTGCCTCGCTTTCGGGTGAGGTGGGGCAGGGTTACCATTCCGCACGGTCACCGGCCTTCCCTGCTACCGGGCCACCCCTCAGGTGCGCTGGCGGGGTGGTGAGGTGCCCGTTGGCGGCGAGCGTGTGCGGCGGCGAGTTGCGCGCGGTGGGGGCTTGTCATGCCGCGGGCCGGGTCGACGCCGGTGGGGACCGGTTGGTGCCTGCGGCCCGGGAGGAGGGCCGGTGCCCGGCGGCGAAGGGGTAATCAGGGGTGGGTACGGGTGACGGCTGCGGGGCTGGGCGATCTGCGCGAACTGAAGCCGGTGTACCTGCTGGAGGGTGAGAGCCAGGCCCTGGCCTCCGAGGCCGAAAGCGCCATCCGGCGGGCTTGCTTTCCCGGGGGAGGGGAAGACGCCGGCCTGGGGCGCTGGGACGGGGACCACCTTACCGAGGCACTGGCGTTCCTGCGCACCGTACCTTTCCTGGCGGACAGGCGCATGGCCGTGGTGACCCTGGAGGCGCGCCCCGGGGAAAGGGGTGCTTTAGACCCCGCAGGCGAACTGGAGGATTACCTGCGGGACCCACCCCCCTGGGCGGTGCTGGTGCTGCGCTGCCCGGGGCGGGCGGGAAACCGCCTGCGGTCGCTGTGCGAGAAGGAAGGGGCCGTCGTATCCTGCCAGGTGGCGCGGACCGACCTGCCCTCCTGGGCACGGGAGCGGGCCCGCGCCCGGGGCCTGCGCCTCAGTCCCACGCAGGCCTGGTGGCTGGTGGAGGCCTGCGGTGGCGAGGCTGACCTGGTGGAATCCGAACTGGACAAGCTTTCCCTGGCCCTGGAGCCGGAGCGCCCGGTACGGGACGCCGACCTCCGGGAACATGTCTTCCCGGGACCGGCGGCACCCTTTGCCCTGGCCGATGCCTGGGCCGGCCGGGACGCGGGCCGGGCACTGGAAGGGCTGGGCCGCCTCCTG
Organism: Bacillota bacterium; assembly: GCA_014360055.1. Classification (GTDB taxonomy): domain Bacteria; phylum Bacillota; class Sulfobacillia; order JACIYH01; family JACIYH01; genus JACIYH01. Next base: position 2,812 of record JACIYH010000119.1, read on the forward strand.
GAACAGGGGGCCGATCCCCTGCGCCTGCTGGGGAGCCTGGCGTGGCAGGTCAGATCCCTCTTACTGTACTGCTACCTGCAGCGCGAGGGAGTGCGCTCGACGGCTGAGATGGCCCGGTGCATGGAGACCAGCCCTGCGGGGGTCAGGGCAGCGGCGGCACGGGCCCGTTCCTTCTCCATCCCGGAACTGGAGTCCGCCCTGGCCTTGCTCGCTGATATTGACTACCGACTGAAAACGGGACAAACAGCCCCCCGGCAGGCCCTGGAAGAATTCGTGCTCAGAACCATCGACACGGGTGGGCGCTAGCCGGCCTTCTCCGTTTGCTGCCCGAGGGCCTGGTTGTACCTTTTCTGGAGGCGGGCCTTACGCCGGTCGGCCTGGTTGCGGTGGATGGCCCCCTTGCTGGCCGCCCGATCTACCATGCTGATGGCTTTTTGCAGGCGCACCGACGCTTCCTCCAGGTTTCCGGCCTGGAGGGCTTCCCGAAAGCGACGCATGGCGGTGCGCATGGCCGACCTCACGGCGGCGTTGCGCAGGCGGCGCTCTTCGGCCTGACGAGCCCGCTTGGCGGCGGTGTTCCTCTCTGGCAAGCGCTCTCACCCCCGGCGCGCATTTTACCACGGGCCGGACGCGGCTGCAATACGAGCCCGCGGCCGTATACGGCCGCATGGGCCGCGGGAATGCTAGCCGGGAGGTGGTGAAAGGCGATGCGTGGATGGTTTGGCTTCATCGTCCGGCTGGTGGTTTCGGCGGTAGTCCTTCTCATCCTTGCTGCCATACTGCCCGGCTTCCGTCTCGCCGGGTTCTGGTTTGCCCTGCTGGCTGCCGTCGTGATCGCCGTGCTGGGGTGGGTGGTGGAGGCGCTCTTCGGGCGCCGGGTTTCGCCCCAGGGGCGCGGGGTGGTGGGCTTCATCGTAGCCGCGGTGGTGATTTACCTGGCCCAGTTCCTCGTACCCGGTATGCAGGTCAGCGTGTGGGGCGCACTGCTGGCTTCCCTCATCATCGGTATCGTGGACGCCTTCGTACCCACCGAACTCAGGTAGTCTCACTCAATCCGGGATAGCTTATCTGCCGGGGGTGCGGCTGGAAGGGGCCGCCCTTCCGGTTTAGGCCGCGCGCAAGGATGGTAGCCGGGATTTTCCTCCCGGCGTACGCATAGGGTTCGCCTGGAGGGATGGCACCTCTTGGCGGGCCATTTCTTTTGGTGGGGGACGGGCCCGTGGTGGAGGAGGTCACTGCGGAGATGGGGCTGGGTGCTGGCGGGCTACCTGGCCGCCATCGCGGTCCTGGTGGCGGTGCTGCTGTGGCCCACCTGGCCGGAGGCTGTGCCCGCCCTGAGCCCTCCGCCTGCCCCCGAAGCGCCTCCGGGCCTGGGGGCGATGGTCATCACCGTGCTCACCGGCGGGCGTGCCGGGCTGCACTCCCTGTGGGAATCGCCCGGGGCCCCGCTGTGGAAGTGGGTCCTGCGACAGGCGATTCCAGCCCTGCCCGGGCAGGGGGTCTCCCATGACGAGCCGGGCTGGGGCGAGGTGATGTTGGAGGCGTTGGGTGCGCTCACCGGGGTACGGTGGCACGACCCCCTCTCCTGGCTGGTGCTGCCGGCTCCGGTCGCCGCCCGCGGGCAGGAACCCTCGGTGCCCTTCCCCGCCGGGAACCCACCTTCCGGTGTTCCTCCCGGAGGGGGCCTGCCGGCGGTACCGGATGCCGCGCGCCCCGACCTCCCTGCCGCTGTCAGGGACCGGGTGCTGGTAGGCCTCTACTGCACCCACGCCCGGGAGTCGTACCTACCCGCCCTGGCCGGGGCGAGTGAGCCCGATGACGCCCACACCCTGGATGCTTCGCGCAACATGCTGCGGGTGGCGGAGGAACTGGCCCGCACCCTGAGTGAGGAGCACGGCATCGGGGTGGTGCTTTCCCGGCGGGTGCACGACCGGCAGGGGAAACTCGGTGCCTACCTGAGATCCCTCCAGACGGCGCAAGCCCTGTTGCGTGAGTACCCCGACGTGCTCTTTTTGTTCG
>JACIYH010000012.1 GCA_014360055.1 Bacillota bacterium
GCGGAACCCCCGGTCACCCCCGGCACAGCCGGGCAACAATCGCCTCCACCTGGCCCTGCGAAAGCGCCGGCCCGGGCAGGCGGCGCAGCTCGGAAAGCAGATCGCGGGACGAGGCGAAACAGGGCACGGAACAACCCCCGCCATAAAGCCTGGCGCCCCCGGCAAAGACCACCACGGGGTAAATCCAGGACCCCGCGGGTAAACCCGGCACACCCTTGAGCCAGGCAATGGCCACCCGCACCTGGCGCACGGACTGCCCCGTGGGGCTCGGACAGGGTTCCCAGCCGCCGCGGTAAGCGCGGTACCAGGCGTCACCCCTGCACATGAACGCGCCGTGCCAGTTCTTCACCTCCACCAGGACCAGGCCAGGAGGGCCCACGCAGGCGAAGTCCACCTGGACCACCCGGTCCCCAGCCCGGAAGCAGGCGTCGGGTACCACCACCCACGAAGCAGGGAGACCGTAGTGCAGGGCGTAACCCACGGACGACTCCCCAGCCCGGCCAACGCCCCGCATCCTCGCGTCCCGCAAGTCGTAACTCACCGAAGCCAGGGGCTGAAGCAGAAGGCCCAGGAGCGGGAGCGAACGGCGGAAGCCCCGCATGGCCTCCGCCTTCTCACGAGCCGCCTTCACAACCACCCTCTGGCGGTGGGCAACCTTCAGGGACCCGTCCTGAAGCACCACCCGCGCCACGGTCAACACCCCCTTCCTGCTCGCCAATCTCCCGGGAATCCCGGGCAAGATCCACCGTCAACGCAGACTCCAACCTACGACCATCGGAACCGGCAACCACCCACACCACGGGCCGGTCGAGGGCATCCGAGAAAAAGCCAAGCACCACCGCCTCCTCGCCGGACACCAGCCGGACCGTGGAGCCGAGAGGATAGGACGCCACTACCCGGCAGGAGACTTGAACCGCCCCCGGGGGGCACTCCCGACACGCACACGGAGACATACACCTCAGCAACAGCCAGAGGCTGGCCGGGGAAAATAGCCAGGAACCCTCCAGCCCGCTGGAGTAAGCCACCCCCGTCCCAGCGCTCGCAACCCCGCCTCAGCGGATCAGCCTCACCCGGCAGAAAACGTCATAGCGACCGATCTGAAGCAACCTCACCCGGTCGACGGAGGGAGTAAGCGCAGCATCGGAAGTGGAAAGCAGCACGCGGTAGCACAGTGAAGGCCCTGGCGGCACGTCCAGGTTCTCGAACGGCTCTACGTCCACCCAGGCCGCACCCCCGTCCGTGCTTACCTGGAAAACGAGCACGCACCCCGACGGCACCTGGTACTCGGCCTCAAGCCTCACCCTGTCCACGGGAACCTCAGCGGGAAAGACCGCCGAGCGGTACTCGGCGGAGGGACGGTACCCGCCCGACGCCCCCGGCAACGAACGAGCCGGGTCAGGAGCCCAGCCGGAACCGGACCAGGCAAGGTACCGGGCACCCCAAGAGGTGAGGACCACGAAGTCAAAGCCGCCCCAGAGAGACACCGCCCCGCCGTAGCCATCCTCCGGAAGGGTTACATCCAGCGAGGGCAACCTCACCGCACCGGAGGGAGAAAGGCCATAGCACAGCACCCGCCGGCCGGACACCACTCCGTAGCCCAGGCCGTGCTGCGCGACAGCCACGGCGCCAGGAACCGAGGCCCCCAACGAGGGCAGCTCCCGGAAACCGGAACCGTCAAAACCAAAGCACCTCACCCGTCCCACGTCCAGCACGGCAAGCAGCTCCCGGGGCGCGTACCAGGAGGCAGACACCGCCCCGGAGAATGCAAGCCGCAACGCTCCGACCTCGCGCCACGAGGAACCGTCAAAACCCAGATAGCGCGCCCACGAGGAGGCCACCACCCAGAAGTCCGCACCACGGGCCGGCTCGAGAGCGACGGTACCCACAAACCCGCCCAAGGAGGCCACCCGGCGCAAAACGCCCCCGGAATCCCGACCCCAAACACGCAGCTCCCCCGAAGAGGATACAGCCGCCAGGAAGCGGCCGTCCGAGGAAAACGCAGCGGCGAAGACGCCCGGAAAAGAGACGTCGAGCCTGGGGTCGCGCACCAGCCGGGAACCGTCAAAGCCGTACCCGCGCAAGTGGCCGGGGGCGACCGCCACAAGGCTCAGCTCGGACGGTTGAAGGGCAACCCGGCCCCACTCGCGCGGCAGAACGACCAGTCCCGGCGGAGAAGTGTCCACTACCGCCGTCGTACGGGAGGAATCCGTCTTCGAGAGGTCCAGGTAGTGATCCTCCAGCCAAATCAGGGGCGGCAGGCCCTCAGCCCGGGCAAGGGGGAGGGCCGCAGCCAGGACCACAACCAAAGCCGCAACAGCAAACACCCGGCGCACGACCCTCCCCCTCCTTCCTCACGGCACAAATATCCCCAGCGTCCTTTGCACCGCGTTCCCAGCCTGGTCCCTCACGACCAGCGCCACCGTCCGGTACCCCGAGCCGCCCAGCGACACCGGAATCTGGGAAGCGTAGGCCCGCCAGGTAGCCCCGCCGTCCAAGCTCACCTGGAGATCTCCCTGGCGGGTGAAGTTATCGCGGGCGTCCAGGACCAACATGGCCTGACCCCCAGGGGCCACCGTGGCGCCACCCAGCCACTCCGCCCGCAGCTCGGGAGGAGTCCGGTCCAGGACAAAGTGAATCGCATACACATTGCCGTCCGGAAGCCGTGCATACACGGTCTTGTGCCCCTCCCAGTCGGGCAGGCTGAAGGTCTTCTGGGGCACGGCGGGTTCGGCAGAAAGCCACCTCATCCCGTCCAGGCTGTATTGCACCCAGGAAGCCCCGGGGGCGTTCAGCCTTACCACCACCTGCGTCCCGGTCACAAACCGCGCCTGGTAGGCCTGGCCGGTGAAGTACGCTGTCCCACCATAGCCCGAGTCGGACCAGAACACGCCGGGTGCAAGCAACGCACCACCGCCCGACGTCTTGAGCGTGATCCGAGCGTAGGCCGTGCCGATGTTCCCCGACTGGTCCTTGACCTGCACGTACACGGTCTTCTGCCCATCACCGGAAGGCAGCGTCCAGGACCGGTAGGGCTGATAGGGCTCCCAGGCCGTCCACAAGGAGAAGTCATCCGAGAACCGGGCCTCGAGCCCCGTGGCGGGGGTCAGGTCGTCCTGCGCCTTCACTTCAAGCTGCACCTGGCGGCTCGACGTGGTCTCCGCACCGCCATTGATCAGCAGGCTCACCTGAGGTGCCTGGGCATCGACCAGGTAGTAATAGATGTCGTCGGAGAAAGTAGCGCTCACGTTCCCCGCCGCGTCCTTCACCTGGCCGTACACCGTCTTCTTGCCGAACCCGGAGGTCTCCAGCTTCCACTGGTAGGTCTGCTGGTACGCGACCCAGGAGGACCAGTTCGTCCCGTCGTTCGAGAACCGCATCTGGACGACGCCCGAGGCGTCATCCGAGGGGTCGGAAGTGTAGTTCGACTGCGGCGGGTCCTGGGCGCTGATCCTCAGCACCACCGACGGACCGCCGGCCACCATCTGGTCCTCGTTTACGACCAGGCTGCCCGCCGGGGCCTGGGTGTCAGTCCGGTTGGGAAGCGTGGGCTGGTAGCAGTTGGCCCACATGCTGCTCTCGCCGAAGGCGTTGTACGCGGACACCCGGAACCAGTAGTTGTGGGCCGAGTCGTAGGCAGTGCCCACCGTCTTCCGGTACAGCTTGTTCGGGGTGTCCCGCAGGTCAAGCCCCGAGCGGTCGTGCCGGAAGAGGTCCGAGGACACAGTGTTGTCACCGTAGGAGTCAAGCACGGACTCGGGCGGGTAGATCTTTTCCTCCCGGGAGTCCCAGTACGTCCGGTTGCCCACGTCAAACGCCCGGTAGGCGTTGCCGTCGAACACCCAGACTTTGTACCCGGCCGCGGCCTGCACCGGCTGCCAGGTCAGCCTCACCCAACCGCGCCCGGCCGAGTTCGACCAGCCAAGCGCCCCTGACTCGCCGCTCAGCGTCGTCACATCCGGCGGAGCCGTCACTACGGTGGCTGACGAGTACCCGGTAGGCCTGAGCTCCGCGTTGAGTGCCTGCACCATCACGTCGTAGGACGTGCCCGGAGTCAAGCCCCCGAATGTCACGGGCCCACCGCCCACGACGAAGCCGCCGAAGGCATCCCGCGGGATGACGCTGAAGGCCGAGTCGCCCGGCTTCTTCCAGGCAGCCCGGGCGGCCTGGCCGCCGTCGCCCTCCTCCATCCGGTAGACGAACACGTGCCAGCCGGCGGAGAGGTCAATCGAACCCGCATGCGACCAGTCACCGGAAGGCCCGTGCCCGCCGTACCAGCCCACCACCACCCGCCCGTCGATCTCGATCTCGGAGGCATCGTCCGAGTCGGTGGCAAACCAGTAGGTGCCGGAAACGGGGGCGTAGAGCAGCCCGCGGTGCTCGACGCTGAACCGGTCCTGCAGCGAAGAAGGCGGCGAGGTCCAATCCACGTTCGGCAACCCGGTCGCCGTGTAGAACGACACTTTGGCGGGGTCGAAGAACGCCATCAGCTCATCGTGCGTGTTCGGATGGCCCTTCGAGGCGTACCAGCTGGAGCTGTTAAACACCCGGGCGAGGACCCCGCCGCCCGGCGCAGCGCGCTCCGTCCAGCTGCCGGGAGCGTCCGGGGGCCGGGAGTCGAACTCCTCAACCACCACGTCGTCGTAGTCAATAGTCGTCCCGGCAGCACCCCAGTGGCCGTACAGGAACATCGCCCCCGAACGGTCGGCATCGGCCTGGAAGATCACATACGCGGTCCGCCAGCCGTCCGACGCCTTCAGGTCCGGCCAGACAAGCTGCGGGTTGAAGGAACCGGTGTGGATCGCATAGTCCGAGATCGTGATAGGCGAGGTGCTCGACGTCCGCGCCTTCGCCGTCACCCGGTACCACTTGCCAGCCCGGATGGACCAGCCGTTCGTGGTACCCACCCACTTCCCGGTACCGTCCGAAACGAACCGCAGGAAGGTGTTGGAGCCTTCCTTCATGGCCAGCACCCGGGAAGCATTGTAGTGGGTCGCCGCGTTCCAGCCGCCGCCCAGGTACGTCCCCACGCTGTTCGGGTTCGCAGGGTTCCCGACGTGCTCACCATGGATGACGTCGAAGGTCCCGTTGCCCTTGAACGGCGAGGACGGGTGCATCCACACCTCGTACGCCACACCGGCAGGATTGGACCCGGGAGACCAGCTGACCTGGAAGGACGTCTGTGTGACGCCCGCGAAGCTCGGGGAACCCGGGGTATGCGCCAGCGGGGCCACGCGGTTGCCGCCAACCCACCAGTCGTTGCCGCCCTCCGAAAGAACCGGCGACAGGCAGACAACATAGACCCTGCCCGGGTCAAGCCCAGTCAGCGTGTACGACAGCGCCGTGGTCGCCGTGTTCTGCCAGCCGCATCCCTCAGCAGCCCACCAGACCCGGTAAGTCAGGCCGTCCTTCACTTTTGGCCAGGACAGCGAGATGCTGCCAGCTCCCGGCATGACGGACGAAAAACCGGGAGCCGTCCAGTAGGAGGTCTCGGCGGAGAAGTTCGACCACTTGCCGTTGTAGTACGCGCGTACCCGGTACAGGTAGTACCGGCCCGAAGTCTGGTCCGTCGTCGTGAACTCCGTGGCGGTCCCGCTGTAAATAGCCCTATCCTCGGCAACGCTGCCGTCAGGGTTCAGCGTCTTCCGCCATAGCTCATACTGCGTCCCCGAGGGGTTGCCGTTCGCGGACCAGCTCACCCGCACGTTCCAGTACGAGGGCGAACCGCCGCCCAAGGAGGGCTTGCCGGGGACAGCGGGAAGCGGCTGTTCCATTTCCAGCAGAATATCGTCTACATATGCGCGGTCATCACCGCTGCTGACCGATCCGTCCTTCGTGTACTCCCAGCGGAAGGTGTAAGTTCCAGCAGCCAGGTTTTCCACATACTGCGTCCAGTTCACATAGCCAGAGACATGAACCTTCCTCTGGCCGTTGACGTAAAAGTTAAACCAGTCCCAACCCGATTCGGAACTGACATAGTACCAGAACGTCAGGCGGCCAGGCTGGGAAAGGGCGAACGTCCTTTCCATGTAAGCGGACTCGCTGTCTTCCAGATCCTGATAAGCAGAATAGGAACCAGAGTGGCTGCGGTACGTGCCCGCAACCCAGCCGTCGTAGGTGTTGTCGGGGACACGGGTGTAACCTGAAACGCTCCCGGACTCGAAACCGTCCTGGAACACCACCTGCATCGCGCAGCGGGCCACCGAGGCCGGATAGACCGACAGACCGGTAACCAGAATCACAACAGCTAGGAGCACAGCAAATCGCCTGAACACAAAACCACCTCCTGAAAGAGAGGGGCGGGGCCTTTCAGCCGCCAGCCCCGCCCCCAGCCGTTTACGGACTTTGGTACTCCGGCGGAGTCCACCAGTCGGGCTCCTCGCCGGGAGCGGGAGGAACCGGCCCACCGTCACCGCCGCCCTGCGCCTGCACCGTCAGCACGCCGGACACAGTGAACAGCCTGTCCGCATAGCCAACCTGGCCGACCACCGCCTCAAACACCAGTGGATACACGCCCGGGCGCGCGTTCACCGGGACCTGCAGCACGCCACGGAACTTGCCGTCCGCGGACGGCTCCAGCACGGCCGAGCCGCCCCAGCCGGCAAAGGCCGTGACCTGGCGGCAGATGCCCGTCACCTCGGCCACCAGCGGCACCATCCCGCCCACCTTCACCACCGGAAGCTCTGGATAACCCGCAAGCTTCCGGGTGTCAGGAGACAGGACGTAGGAACTGGGGGGCGGCGTGTAGGACCCGCCACCGGAGGACCCGCTGCTTGAGGATCTGCCCGAGGACGGCAACGTAATGTTGATCTGTCCACCCAGCGGGTTCGGCTCGTCCGGGCGGGCCGACACCATGGAGAAGCTGGGGCCTGTCTCACCGGGAGTCCAGCCCACCGTAGCACCCGAGGCTCCATAGTGGATCAGTACCCAACCGCCACTGACCTGGAAGCCGGCATCCGCCAACTGCCGGCCAATGTCCGAACTCGCCGGGATGGCCGAATACGCGATGGACCTCTGCTGAACCGGGTCCCAGACCTCGTAGCAGTTGGCATAGCCGGTCATCTCCTGCCCGTCAGAAAGCGTCACGCTGACAGGCTGCATGCCGGCATACGTCATACCAAGGTGGGAGTAGGGGTTGGTGGAAGCAGTGCTCTGTTGTGCACCGGACGAACCGCTGCTCGAGGAAGAACCCCTCTCTCCCCCCGGCCTGGAACCACCCAGGCCGATGGTCTCAGAGGGGTGGCGCTCGAGTTCGTCCTGAGTCACACTGTCCCGCACACGGCTTCCCGAACCACTCCCCTGGTTAGAGGTCCCATCCCAGATCAACCGGTCGTTGCCCTGGGAGTCCTGCGTGAGCGTGCCGGAACCCTCGTACACCACGTTGCCGCTGGAGTCCGTCACTACGATGTTCGTGCCGCCGGCCCAGTGGACGGTGTACCCGTCATCGGTCGTATAGTCGGCCAGCACCGGAACGGCCATACCCAGCAGCAGGACAAGAGCCAGAGCCGCTGCAACAAGGGCTTTCCACACACAAATCACCTCCTTTCCGCCAATACGACGTCGCCTGTTCACGGCAATCACCTCCTTTCCAAAAATGGGTCTGCAAAAGGGAAAAGGGCCGCCTGCGAAGAGGCGGCCCGATGCCAGGGCGCCTACTTGTGCAGGCCAAAGCCGCGCTGCAAAAGGCGCGCCTCCGGCTCATCGCACAGCTTCCACCTGTCCCCGTCAAGGCGCAGGCAGAAGACGCCCTCCCACCTCACCTGGCCCAGGTTGGCGCCGTCGTAAGTGTGCGGCTCGTTCACCCACACCACCTTCACCACGGCCCAGCGGTCACCAAGCCAGACGGGCTCCACGGACTCCACCCACATGGTGCCGTACCACAACATGCGGTCATCAACCCGCAGGTTGACGAAGCCGCTGGGAATCGAGACGCCACCACCAAGGAAATTACCCAGTCCGCGGGTAACCGGCACACCTTCCATCCCGGGATACCCGTACCACTCCAGGTTGGGAGCCGTGTACCACTGACCCAGTTCCCGCTTGAAGGTGGCAGGGCCATCCTCCGGCCAGCCCGTGTGCTCCTTCAGGAAGGCGCTGACGGCATCGAACGCTTCCTGGACGACGGGCTTCAGGTCCTCCGCCTTCGGGGGGTTACCGTCCAGCTTCCGCACCAGCCGCATCATCATGGCCGCGGCCTCGGCACGGGTGGCCTTCTCCTCGGGCCGGAAGGTCATGTCGGGATGGCCCCGGACGATTCCCAGGCCCGTAGCCACGCTGATCTCACGGAAGTACCGGTGGTCAGGCGGCAGGTCGAGAAACGCGGCCTGGGTCCCCGGGTCCTCAATCCCCTCCGCCAGACCGGCGCGCGCAACCCAGGCCGCAATCTCCGCCCGGGTGATCGGCGCGCCGGGCACAAGCTTCTCATCCGGGTATTCGGCAGGCACCACCACACCCCGGGAAACCAGAGCACCCACGTAGGGGCCAAACCAGTCCTCCGCCTTAACGTCGGAGAACCCCTCGACGGGGCCGGCCCAGCCTTCATGGCCCAGCACCCGGGCCAGCGCAGTGGCGAACTCCGCCCGCGTGATCTCGCCGCCGGGACGGAACTCGGGACCTTTGGGACGGGTCCACTCCTTGCCCAACCACTCGAACGTGTGCGTCCCCGTGGGACACCCAAGGAACACCTCAAACGAGATGGCATCATTGATGTCCTGAGCGGCCCAGCGGAACGGACCATCCTCCTTCTGCCACAGGTCACAATCCACCATCGCCTCCGGGTTGAAGGCAAACGCAGGGCCCGGAAGCACAACCGCGACGGCCAGGACGGCCACGCACAGAACAGCCAGCCTCTTCAGCAACAACTTCACCTCCTATTTGGAATTTCGGCATTACACAAACGCACAGCCTCCTACATCCCTTGAACATCACCTCCCCATGTCCTGAAATCGAGGCGGACCGCACGGAAAGAAGTCCGAAGGCCCACAACTCGCACTGAAGTGGCATAAGCCAGATCACTACGCCTGCAACACACCAAGTCCACTCTTACCACAAGACTAGGCGTACCTCCACAGCCCGAAGATACGGGCGCGGGCACTCGCTTACACGCAATCACCCGAACGAACCCATCAAGCCACAATAAAGCGAATCGACTGCCGTTCCCCCCACCAAATACCAGACAACGGCTCAGGTAGACCACGCAACAACAGGGACCGCTGCCGCGAGCAAGCCACCGCTCTCACCAGTGCAGTGGCGCCCTCACCGGAAATCCAACACACCACTACAAACAAAGGCCGGCCGCGTGCCGGCCCGGATTCGAATGCCAGTCCAAGGAAAACCCCGCCATGACGAAGGCCTCCCGCAATAAAGAAAACACCGTGGAAAGCATCAACCAGGATCTGGTACTTCTTCCTCCCAACGGATGCCGAACAGCAGCCCCAGCAGAGCCTCCGCTAGGACAGGAGTCGCCGCGGTCAGCAGGCCCTGGCTTTCACCTGTCCGGTAGGGCCTCCCGTCGAAACCCAGCACGCCGCAGCCCGCCTGCCGGGCCACCAGCGCAGCCGCGGCCGCGCCGAGCGGCACCGGAAACGGGCACACACAGGCGTCCAGCTTCCCCGATGCCACACAGCACAGCTCCAGCGCCACAGAACAGAATACGCGCACACCCCGCACCCTCGGGCCAACACGACGCACGCACTCCGAAACGGCGGCTGCCCCGGCCGCCGAAAGGCCCGGAGGCACGGCCACGGACACTATGGCGTCTTCGGGGGCGCTGACAGCCGAGGGACGGATACCCGAGCCGCCGCGCAACGCGGGGCCGCCGGCCCACGCCGCGTGGAGAACGTCGGGCGGAACCCACACCGCCCCAGCCACCACCTCGCCTCCCTGGACTGCGGCTACCGAAACCGACCACAGGCCAAGGCCCAAAACGAAGTTCAACGTACCACCCAGGGGATCCACCAGCCAGGTACGGCCGGAGGACGGCAGACCTGCGGGCACCTCCCTGTCCAGAACAGAGTCCAGGGGAAAGTAATTCCCTATCACCCGCCGCACGGCGGCACGCGAGGCCTCAATAGCCTCCGCCCCCACGCCCGGGCCCCCTCCCCGCCGCGCCCTCCCGCCCCGGCACCCGGAAGCTGCCACGCCACCAGACCCAGCGGCAAACTGCGCCACGTCCGCAAGGAAAGCAGGCTCCACCAGCTCCACCCCGGACACCTCCCTTCTCCGGCCCTGGGCGCGAGCCCGGTAACCTCGGTCAACACACTCCACCGGCCCACCCACCTACACCACGACACCCAGGCAGCCACCGGCCACGCCAGCCCGGAGCCGGCCAAATACGTCCCGACCGCCACTTGGCCAAACGATGCAAAACCCCCGCTCCCGTTCGGCTAAGCCCGGGAAGCGACACCAGCCTGTATACGCGCCGGCCAAGGACACCGAGGAGCGACCCCCACACGCCCGGAACCCTCCCACCTGCAGCGCAAGCGCGTCAGAACCGCTCCACGGACCGTAACCGGCGGCCACAATAACACCCAGGCCCACGACAGCACACGGACACAGCTACACTCCCGGCACACCGCCACCCCAGCCCTCGGCAAGCGACAAGAACGGCTCCACCACGACCGCCCTCGGGGATACGTCCCCGCCACGCACCCCCGGAAGTTCCAGGGCAACGTCCACCTCAACAAGCCCGCGCCGCCTCAGCCAGTCGAAAAACCCGGCTGCCGCCGCACGATAGACCCGGTACATCCCCGGCGTGCGGGCAAGAAACCGGACCGCACGCGCGACACCAGACGCGCTAACCTGCCGGGGATCCGAGGGCAGCCACGCAATCAGCTTACCCAAAGCCAGCCGCTTGGCCTTCAGCGTGGGAAGAGCAGCACCCCTCGCAGCCAGATCCGCCAGGTACAGCGGGAGAAAATCCGACAGGCACGCGGGCGGATTGCCGGGCTTCTCTAGACATTCGACAATTAGCGCCTACGAGCGGGGTACCCGCAATCCCAGCCAGTCGGCACTCAGCAGGCTGGCCCAGCTCTACCAGGTTTCCGTTCCGTTCCTGGTATGCGACGGCGGTGACCTGGTCCGGATGTTGCCGCCCGAGATGAGAGAGTTGTTCCACGTCGCCTCGCAAAGGACGGACGTGGCCCAGATGGCCCTCCGGGCGGCCCAGTGCCGGCGTGAAGTAGTTCGCCACATAGACGGCCTGCTATCCCTGCTACAGAGCGCAGCGGACCCTGTTTCTGGCGAGTAGGCTTGCCTTCACAGCAGGTGAAACCTTTACATTCCCATGGTGCCCCACCGGCAGGCACGCCGGCCGTACATATCGAGGGGGCGGGCAGCGGGCGCGGCAGAGGCCGCGCCTCGCCTTTCCGGCCCGCCCGCGACGTCGCCCGGCCGCGACGTTGCCCGCCCGCGACGCCGCCCGGCCGCAGGGGTCCCAAGGGGGCCAGGCTTGCGGCAGGCCCCTGCCCCAGCCCGCACCAGGGCCCGGACCCCTTCCGGTTCCTCATTGGGCGATTCGAAGGCTCAACCCACCCCAGTGTCATGCTTTCGGTTGGAAACATAACGTATTCTAGAACAAACCCGGAGGGAGGACAAAAACCCCATGCCCAAACGGTTATTCTACAACCTGTTTGCCACGGACGGGTTCATTCACCTACCCACAGACCCCACAGGTACCAGTCGACGGGAGCGGGTCTACGTCTTTGGCTTCGTGGGGGGGCTGTTTGCAGAGCAGCCCATCACAGAAGCAGGTGCTCCGGAGGGGCCCGTGAGGGTCGTCAGCCCCTACCTCGATATACGGATTCCCGCGAACCTGGACGCGTTGAGGGGCACGGCGGTAATACCTTCCCCCAGGATCGACATGGATTTGGGTGACGAACTCTACCTCACACTTGTCAACCTCGGCCTGTATCAGGCGGCGACCCCGATCCTGGACGTGCACACGATCCACATTCATGGAGGCCACGTGGCGACGCAGGTCGATGGCGTACCCGAGACGTCCTTCGGGGTCCCCGTGACCCCACCGGGCCACCCCGCCATCAGCGTCACCTACTACTTCAAGCCCGAGAAGCCCGGATCTTACTTCTACCACTGTCATGAGGAAGCATCAGAGCATGTGCAGATGGGGATGTACGGAGCCCTCATAGTGTATCCCTCCCGGCAAAGCCTGGCCGCGGCAGGTATAACTCAGGATCCCGCAACAGGTCGATGGTTCTTCAGAGGAGTGTGGCAACCTCAGATCCCCGCTTCGGCCACCAACCGGAATTTCGCATACAACGACGTCAATACGTTCTTCAATAGCGATTGGGTACTGCTCCTGTCAGACATCGACTCGGCGTGGCACCAGGCAGTATTCGATCAGACGGCGTTTAACGCCGTCAACTACAGGCCCAACTACTGGCTCGTCAACGGCCGCGCCTTCCCGGACACGCTCTTGCCAACCACCCTACCACCGGACCTGGTGCCCAACTCGGGGTACAGCATCCCCCCTGGCTACGATGCCTACGTGAGGGTATCCACCGGAGTCACCAGGCGCCCGTTTGCTCCCATCAGGCCCGGCGGACTGCCCGACAGGTTTCTGCTCAGGCTGATCAACATCAGCTACCAGCCCGTACCGTGGCACGTCCACGGTTGGCACGGCCTCATAGTGGGAAAGGACGCCAACCCCAGGGTCGCTGACGTGAGTAACCCGGCTCACGAAATGAATTTCACGACCCTCGTGGGCTCCGGGGAAAGCTATGACGTCCTGTACTCCGCGGACGACAAGCGGCCCCTTTACGCAGACTACATTTTCCGCGGCAAAGCAGGCTTCCCGTCTCTCATGCAGCAGGTAGCTAAAGCAACGGCTGATGCCAAGGCGGCCGGCACCTTCATCCCCCCGTTCCCCGGCGCCAAAGACCTGTGGGCCAACATCGTCCTCAAGACCGGGCTGCGGAAGGGGGACTTTATCCCCCCTTACAATTGGGCAGTGTGGAACTACGGATCTCCGGTGGCCGGCAACCACTTCTTCCCGCAGTTCTACCTCGCGCACAACCACGACGACTACAAGGTCACCAACAATGGGGTCTACCCTGGGGGCCAACTCATCCTGATCGAGACCGACTTTCCGGGAGCCGATTACACCGCCACGCCTCCGCCAGCGGGCAACTGACTCACCCCACCCGGGGCCGACAACCGAAGCCCTGCTTGGTCCCCCCAAGTTATCGTCAGAAGGCACCGGCTACCGAATCCGTGCTGAACGGCACGCTCGTAAGGTCCCCGCCCGGTCCCTCTGCCTCGGCTTCAGCCCTGCGTCCCCGCCGCACGCCTCCTCTTCATAAGCTCGACCAGCAGGGAATCGAGCCTGGCGCTGACCTCCTGTACCACCTGCGGTTCTGCCTTACCCGTTTTCAGTCTGTAGAGTTCCTGCCGCAACTCCTCGATCTCCCGCAGCAGCGCGTCTTCGCTTGGGCCTTTCCCCACCGAATCCCCCCTTTCGCCCGGACCGGGCGGGGCCCTCGGGCCTCCCGACAGAAGCAGGGGCGTGCCACCCGGGCTCAGACCGGGTCGCGGCCGAGTCACGAAAACCTTCCGCTGCACCCATGAACCCGCACGCAGCACGGATTGCCCGCCCGCTGACAGTGAAAAGGTAGGGGCGCCACGGCCATGGCCGGGGGCGGGCGGGCTGGGCCGGAAAGCCGCGGCGCCCCAAACCTGTCCTCTCCGTCCATCCGACTGCGGGTCGCCGGGCCCGGTGCAGCCGCCGGCGACACCAACACCCCGCTCCGCCTGAACCGGGCCCCCGCATCACTCTGCTCCCCCCCGAGCCGACAGAGCCCGGCGCACGTCCTCCGGGATGTCGTCGAGCACAAGGGCCACGCCCAGGTCCGACGCCTCGGCAAGCGCAACCTCGACCGGCTCAATGGGCCGGTTACCCGCGTCGGCGAGGAGCCTGACAACCGGCCTCTCGGTGTTGCGGGGGTCCTGCCTTACCACCACCGCAAGCTGGCCGGTGCTGAGCCTGAGGAAGGTGCCATTGGGAAAGGCGGCCACGCGGAGCGCGAGCCGCCGTACAAAACGCTGGTCGAACTTGTCCGCAGCCGCCTTGAGGTACCGAACGGCCTCCCTGGGCAGGACCTTACGCCGGTACACTCTGTCGGTGGTCATGGCGCACAACACGTCCGCCACGGCCACTATCCTGCCGATCTCCAAAATCTTCTCTCCCCGCAGGCGGCGCGGATACCCGCTCCCGTCAAGCCGCTCGTGGTGCTGCAACAGAATCTCCGTAGGAATCTTCACCTTGCCCACGTCGTGCAACAGCGCGCCCGCACCCAGCTCGCGCAGCCTCGTGCGGTCGTAGCCGGAAGCAAGCCCTATCAACATCGAAACAACCGCCACGTCCACGAGTGGACAAAGGTGTAGTCATGGTAGCTGCGCACGGCAGCCAGAGTGAAGGCAAGGTCGCCACGGGTCCACAAATCATCGATAATTCTGTCTACAGCCTGGAAGAGTCTGGTGCCCCCCGTCGCCACAAATTTCTGAAGCGCCTGGGTAACCGCTGCCGTGGCCTCTACCCGCGTCATCTCACAAAGCGCGTCGTCAATCACCACGTCGTCAAGGAGGCCATCATGCACGATGACCCACTCGTAACCCCTGCGCGCAAGCCCCTCCACCATACCCTCCGTCAGCACTACCCCTTCTTTTACGAGCGCCCGGCCATCTGCCGTGTATACCGCCCTGGCCACTCTCGCCCCACTGCCTCAGCAACCCTCACCCGCCGCAACGCCTACCTTCCCCCCGCAAGGCCTCTTGTGCGACCCCAAAGTCCGGCAGAACCCCGGGGCAAATGAGACGCACGCCCCCTCTCTGCTGCGGTCTACCAGCCCCCTGGTGCCCGCATCCCCCCCTCCCACCCCTCGGCCTCTTTGCCGCCATCGATATAGATATCGTGGCCAACCGCTCTGCGAAGCACCCTTCGAACAGGCACAGAGTTGTTCAGCCTGCGGGCCGCGTCCGGCTGCGTTGCCGGGGGTCCCCAGACCCCGATCTCCCCTGTGAGCGGTCAACCGGCCGGGCCGACTTCTCCCAACAAGTCTGCGTTGGGGTGATAGGACCTGCCGACACGGTGGCCCACGCCACCGGCGTTGCCGAAAGCATGCCCGGGGTACGGGTCCTGCGCGTCCCCCCTTTAGGTTCCCTATTTGGCCATGTGGCTGTGCCCTCCCTGTCCCGGATGGCTCCCCGATCCCGAGCAGGTGGTCGGGTGGCTGCGGGCCTCACGGGTGGGGATGGTCTGCGGTACGGTGGCGGAGACGAGCATCAGTTTGTCGGGGGCGGCCATCTCACCTGCGGCGCAGGCGGCTGAGTGGCAGGCGGCGGCGATCTCATCCCGGGGACAGGCGGTCTTCTCTGGCGGGGCGGCAGGGTGGTCTTCGGTGGAGGTGTGGGGATGGGGCAGGGTGGCCGGGGCAGCGGCCAGGCAAGTTTTCGGGTACGAGTGCAAGGTGGAGCACCACACCCTGGAAGGGTGGGTATTACGTGATCCGCGCTGACGGACAGGTGGCATTTTCGGGGAGGTGAAGGATATGCAGGGCGGTTGGCTGGAGCGTAAGTTCGCCCTGTCGGCAAACCGCACCACGATGCGCACAGAAGTCCTGGCCGGGCTCACAACCTTCATGACCATGGCCTACATCATCTTCGTCAACCCCTCCATCCTCAAGGATGCGGGCATGGACTTTGGTGCGGTCATGGTAGCCACATGTCTTTCCTCGGCGGCAGCCTGCTTGATCATGGGTCTTTACGCCAACTACCCCATCGCGCTCGCTCCGGGCATGGGCATCAACGCCTTCTTCGCCTACACCGTGGTTAAGGCCATGGGCTATTCGTGGCAGGCGGCGCTGGCCGCCGTCTTCGTCGACGGTGTCCTCACCCTGCTGCTGCTGACCATGACCGGTGCGCGGGAAGCCATCATTAATTCCGTTCCCATGTCCCTCAAACTCTCCATTTCGGCAGGCATTGGCCTCTTTCTTGCGCTCATCGGGCTGCAGAATGCCGGCATCGTGGTGCCCAACCCCGTCACCCTGGTTCAACTGGGCGATTTCTCCAAACCGGAAGTGCTGCTGGCGGCCATCGGCCTGGTGATAACGGGAGGTCTGGTGGTGCTGCGGGTGCGGGGGGCACTGCTCCTGGGCATCATCGCCACCACCCTCATCGGCATCCCCATGGGGGTGACGAAGACGGCCGGGTTCCGACTGGTGAGCCTGCCCCCCAGCCTGGCTCCCACCTTCGGGGCTTTCGTGTACGGGCTGAAGGACGTGCTCACCGTCGGGATGATCACCATCGTCTTCACCTTCATCTTCGTAGACCTTTTCGATACGGTGGGAACCATCATCGGCGTCACCAGCAAGGCGGGCATGCTGGACGAGAAGGGACGGCTCCCGCGGGCCAACCGCGCGCTCTACTCAGACACCCTCGGTACGGTCATCGGGTCCATCCTGGGAACCAGTTGCGTGACCTCATACATCGAGAGCGCCTCCGGGATGGCCGAGGGCGGGCGTACCGGGCTCACGGCGGTTGTGGTGGCCATCCTCTTCATCCTGGCCACCTTCTTCGCTCCACTGGTGGGCATCGTACCGGCGGCGGCCACGGCTCCCGTGCTGGTCATAGTGGGCGTGTTCATGATCGAACCCATCATGAAGATAGACTTCGGAGACTACCTGGAGGCCATTCCCGCCTTCCTGGCACTGGCCATGATGCCTTTCACGTACAGCATCGCCGAGGGGATCATCTGGGGCGTTCTTTCCTACGTCATCCTGCACGCCGTCGCCCGCCGGTTCGAGAAGATCAGCGTCACCATGTGGATCCTGGCGGCGGTTTGCCTGTTGCGGTTCTTCGTCCACTAGGGGCGAAGGGGGCGGGCCGGTACCCCCGGCCCGCCCCTCTGTGATGGGAGCCGGGAAAGTGGAGCCGGGGGTGGGGTGGTCTGGTGAGACCGGTGGGATCTCTTGCCGACGTCGCGGTGGACCTGGTGAAGGTGGCGATGGGGGTGGCCCCGGCGGACACGGTCATCCGGGGCGGTCGCGTGGTCAACGTGTTCACCGGGGAGGTGCTCAAAGCTGACGTGGCCGTGGCCCGCGGGCGGGTGGCCTTGGTGGGGGACGCCGCCCACACCCTGGGTCCGGATACCGCGGTGATCGACGCCTCCGGCCTCTACCTGGTACCTGGCTTCATCGACGGGCACGTGCACGTGGAGAGCAGCATGCTCTCGCTGACCCAGTTTTGCCAGGCTGTCCTCCCCCGGGGCACCACTGCCATCTTCATGGATCCGCACGAAATAGCCAACGTCCTGGGTCTGGACGGAGTCCGCCTGCTGCTGGCGGAAGGGGAAGGTCTCCCTCTGAAGGTTTTCGCCACCGTACCCTCGTGCGTGCCTGCGGCGCCGCGGTTCGAGGATGCGGGTGCCTCTCTGGACCCCGCCGCGGTGGCACGGGCGCTGGCCTGGCCCCAGGTGGCGGGGCTGGGGGAAGTGATGGACTTTCCGGCGGTCATCGAGGGGGACGAGAGGATACACGCGGAGATCGGCGCCGCCCTGCGGCTGGGGAAGCCCGCCACCGGCCACTATGCCCACCCCGACCTCGAGCGCGGCCTGGTGGCCTATGCCGCCAGCGGCGTGTCCTCCGATCACGAAGCGACGGACGCCGACGACGTGGTGGCACGCCTGCGGCTGGGGATGTGGACCATGCTGCGGGAGGGATCGGCGTGGCGCGACGTCAGGGAGACGGTGAAGGCCATTACCGAGGCGGGCCTGGATGCCCGCCGTGCGGTGCTGGTGACCGATGATTGCCACCCCCACACCCTGCTGGCGGAAGGGCACATGGACCGGGTGGTGAGGACGGCCATTTCCGCGGGCCTGCGGCCCGTGACGGCCATCCAGATGGCCACCCTGAACCCGGCGGAGTACTTTGGGGTGGACGCGGAGATGGGGGGCATTGCCCCCGGGCGGCGGGCGGACATCGTCTTCCTCACCGATCTGGCAGCCGTCGAGGTGCACCAGGTCATGGTGGACGGGGAGGCGGTGGCAAGGGAAGGCAGGATGCTGAAGGCGCTGCCCGATCCCCGGTATCCGGAGTTCGTGCGCCACTCGGTAAAGCTGGCCCGGCCGCTGGCCCCGCGGGACTTCGCCGTCCACGCGCCGGCAGGGGTGGGCGGAGGCGAGGTGACGGTGCGGGTGATCGAGGTGGTGGAGGCCAAGGCCCTAACCCGTCACCGGACGGTGACCCTACCCGCTGACGGCGGGGTGCTGCAGGCACAGCCGGAGCGGGATATCGCCAAAGTGGCGGTGGTGGAGCGCCACGGCGGGGGAGGGGGGATGGGCCTGGGCTTTGTGCGGGGGTTTGGCCTGCAACGCGGGGCGGTGGCTTCCACGGTAGCCCACGACAGCCACAACCTCCTCATCGTGGGTGTAGACGACGGCGACATGGCCGCCGCCGGCAATGCCCTGGCCGAGTGCGGAGGGGGGATGGTGGCGGTATCGGGAGGAAGGGTGATGGCGCGGGTGGAGTTGCCCATTGCCGGGCTCATGTCCCCTCGCCCCGCCCGCGAGGTGGCGGCGGCCGTGGCCGAACTGGAGCAGGCGTGGCGCAGCCTGGGGTGTCACCTGGTGTCCCCCTTTATGACCATGTCCCTCCTGGCCCTGCCGGTGCTTCCGGAGCTGCGGGTGACCAACCGCGGCCTGGTGGACACGGTGCGGTTCCGCCTCGTGGACGTGGTCGCATAGGTACTGGTGCAGGAGCAGGGACACCCGCCAGTCGAGGTGAGCCAGCTGGCGCGCGGCGTGGGGCTGGTGTTTCAGGACTCCTGCCTACACCTTCCAGAGACCGGCCGGGGCGAGAGGCGTCAGGCGGCACTGTGCTTGAGGGTGCGTAACAGCCGGTACACGCCGGGCAGGCGGTTCTGCAGGGCGTAGCGCAGGCGTCCCAGCAGGTGGCGGGTGAGGTCCGCCCCGCGTACCAGGGCCCGGGCGGGCAGGTGCCGCCAAAGCAGGGCCCGCTCCACCATGCGGCCGGGCGCACTGTCGGGGCCGAAGAGACGGTAGAGGCGCACCAGGGGGCGGAAGAAGAGGTGCAGGAGGAGCACGTCCTGCCTGGGCAGGCCGGGCTGGTCCAGGAAGGTGCGGGCGCGGTAGTCGAGGGGCGGGTGCACGTAGCCCTCCCGCACCGAGATTTCATACAGGTCGGTGCCCGGGTAGGGCGAGAACACGCTCACCACCACTGCCGAGGGGCGGGCGCGGGCGTTCAAACGGGCGGTGGCCAGCACGCTGCTGCGGTCTTCCCCGGGGACGCCGATCATGTTGTAGGCCACCGTGCTCATACCCACTTCGCGGCAGGTGCGAAACGCTTCCACGATGCGCTCGTCGCTCACCGCTCTGCCCAGGACCACCCGCCGGATCTGGGGGTCGCCCGACTCGATGCCTATGTACACCGTGCGGCATCCCGCCGCCGCCAGGAGGGAGGCCCGGTTGCGGTCGAGCAGGTCGGGCCGCTGGTTGCAGGCGAAAGGAAGGCCGATTTCGCGGCGGTACAGATCGCAGAACTCCTCCAGCCAGTCCTGACGCAGGCCAAACACGTTGTCAAGGAAACGGATTTCCCTGGTCCCCGGCGACCAGGTCAGCAGCTTGCGCAGGTAGGCGACGGCGCCGGGGGGACTGCGGAAGCGCGGGTAGCGGTGCGCGTTGGGATAGACGGCCCGCTGGCGGTGGTTTGAGCAGTAGCCACATCGGAAAGGACATCCGCGCGACACCATGGCGGTGGCGGCACGGGCACGGGTGGCCTGCAGGCGCGAGCGCTCGAATATCCCGAAGTCCGGCAGGGGCAGGAGGTCCAGGTCCTCCACCAGCGGGCGCACGGGGTTGCGCACGATGCCCGCAGGGGCGTGGAACCACATGCTCCTCACCCGGCTGGGATCTCTGCCCCCGGCCAGGGCGTCGGCGAGTTCCACCACCGCCTCGTCGCCTTCTCCCAGGCAAACCCCATCCACCCCCGGAAAGGCCATGCATTCCTCCGGGGCCAGGGTGGGGTGGTAACCGCCCCAGACCACGGGCACCCGTAAGACTTCCTTCACCCAGGCCGTGTACTGGGCGCAATAGGACAGGGCACTGGAACGCACGGTAAGGCCCACCAGGGCGGGGTCGTACCGCCCGAGTGCCTCCAAAAACTCCTCCCGGGACGGGGGGCGGGTCAGGTGAAGCAGGGCCACCCGGTGTCCGGTGTGCTGCAGCGAAGCGGCCATGGCCGCCAGGCCTTCGGCGTACCAGCCCCCCTCCTCCACCTGGTACCGCCCGGGCCGCAAGGCCACCTCGGTCACCGTAAAGTCCGGATAGACGAAAAGGATTTCAATACCCATAAGAACCTACCTCTCCCGTCGATCTTTCCCGTCCCTACGTTACAGAAGACGGTTATGACCCCCCAGGTGTTGCAATCGCTTGCCGGCAACCGTGCGCCCCGTCGCCACACGTGCATGGGCCACCGTTACACAGCGTCGGGCCTGCGCCTGCCCCTCAATCTGCCCCTCAATAGGGAAATGCCGGCCGCCACGAGAAGGGCCCCTACCGCGGTCACCAAGAGCGCCCAGAGGGAACGCTCGAACCCCGCAACGGCCAGACCCATCAGACCCGACACGAGGTAAAACACCCCCACCACCCGCCGGTACGGCGAGGACCTCAGTTTGCGTACCCAGAAGCCGGTCTGGGCGCGGTACAGGCCCACGGCCGGCGTGATGGGCGGCTGCTGGTCTTCCTCGAGCTGGGCAAGGTATCTGCGCAGCCCGTCGGGGTCGCCGGCAAACGGTGCCCGGCGCCGCGCGCCGTGTGTAGCCGCCCGCCGCCGGCGAGCGGTTCTGGACCGACGGTCCCCACTCTCCATCCGGATCCCTCACCATCACCGGCCTCGGGCCTACCAATCAGCACCCCGCCACGGAGCGGCCCGGTCCGGGGCCCTTCCAGACGCCCGGGGCCAGGGATCGCGGGTCAGGGTGCCTCCGCCAGCCGGCCCAGGATGGTGGCCACCTCGGCCCGCGTAGCGGGGGCCAGGGGGCGGAAAAGGTACTTCTTTCCTTGAGAAGTTCCCTTCAAGAGCCCTTCTTCCTCCATGGCGGCGATGTAATCTCGGGCCCAACTGCTCCCTACGTCGGCGAACCGGCTGGTGAAGCCAGGTGAGGGGGCAGTGGCACCCCGGATACGCGCCAGCAAGGTCGCCAGTTCCGCCCGGGTCACGGGGTCATCGGGCCGGAACTTCACCGTACCATCGCTCATGGGTTCGCCCTGTACGAGGCCCCGTTGCTCCAGGGCCAGGATATGCGGTCGCGCCCAGTGCTCCCCTACGTCCGCAAACCGGGTGACGTACCCCTCCCCGGGGCCGGTCGCCACCAGGTAGCGGGCCAGCACGGTCGCCAGTTCCGCCCGCGTGATGGGAGCCGCGGGGAGGAAGGTGCCATCCCCATACCCCTGCATGAGGCCCAGGCGCGCCACCGCGGCCACGCTTTCCCGTGCCCAGTGCCGGGACACGTCCGTGAAGGGCGCCTCGGCAGACGGGAGCGGCGAAGGGGCCACCTTCAGGGCATACAGGTAGCCATCCATGGAGGGGGCGAGCACGTACCCGTGCCCGGCCGCCGCCCGAGCGGCCAGCAACCGGAACCCCAGGCGGTAACGCCAGACCTCCTGCCCGGTCCAGCCGTTGCAGGCCACCACCTCCCCCCACAGTCCGCCCAGGACCGTGTCTCCGCCGTATGGCACTGCAGGGGAGTCGTACACGGTGAGATCCGTGGGCAGTTCCCACCACACGTCACCGCTCAGGGGGTGCAGCGCAGTAACCCTGCCCCCGGCGGTGTTCACCAGCACGCCCAGATTCTGCACCACGGGTGAGGACAGTCCACCGGGCACGGTGCTCTGCCACACGATCTCACCCGTGGCGGCATCGAGGGCATGCACCCCCAGACGGCCGGCGTGGGCATCGGCGGGGGTGGTCACGTACACCTTGTCCAGGTAATACAGGGGGGCGCCCCCGCTGGGCGCATAGTAGATCTGCCGGGCCAGGTTGCGCTTCCACACCAGGCGACCGCTGGCAGCGTCGAGGGCATAGACGTGACCGTCCCAGGACCCAAAGTAGACCATGCCGCGCCCCCAGGTTGCGCCGGCGCGGATGAGTCCCCCGGTGGGGAAGCGCCATCTCTCCGCACCCGTGGAAGCATCCACGGCGTGAAACACGCCTTCTCCGTCCCCGAAGTACACCGTGTTCCCGACGCACAGGGGCGAGGCCACCACCGGCCCGCCCGCGGCAAACTCCCACTTCACCCTGCCGCTGAGGACGTCCACGGCCCTGAGCAGGCCGTCGGAGGAGCCGAAGTAGAGGGTGGCGCCGACGAGGCAGGGGGCCCCGAGCAGCAGTCCTCCCGTCCCCACCTGCCACCTGAGCTTGCCATCAGCCAACCGGACGCAGCGCAGGACCCCGTCGTTGGAGCCGAAGTACACGAAGCCCCGGGCACCGTCGATGAGGGGCGTGGACTGGACGCCCCCGCCCGTACGGTACCTCCACGCCAGCGACACCGCCCGGGTGGCGGTGCCGGCCGTCGGCGCCGGGGGCTCAAGACGTACGCGTACCTCACGCGTCCAGACGTCACCACCCACCGTGGCCCGCACGGTGAGGTCGTGAAACCCGGGCGCCAGGCCGGCGATGGGGACGGTGGTCGTGCGCACGGCCTGCCCGGGGTCGCCCAGGGGAACCCAGGTCCCCCCATCCATCCGGTACTCCACGGTTGCCTCGGGCGGGGACAGCCGGACCCGCAGCGTGAAGTCACCCTTCCACCGCGAACCGGGCTGGGGTCCCAGTATTCTCAGGCTGGCCGACGGGGCTGCCGGGGCGTCCAGGGGCACGGCGGCCGCGAGGACCGCCTCCTGGCCCACCGTCTTCGTCCACACCGCGAGCGCCCCCTCCGCCACGCGCACGATGGTATATCCGCCCTCCATGGCCGCCTTGGTCATGAAGAAGGGGATGCCGTTCCGGCGCCAGGCCGCATGGATGTGACCGTGTCCCGTGAACACGGCCACCACCCGGTATCCCTCCACTGTCTCCAGGAAATCCTGCTCGTTGTCCAGAAAGCGCTGTCCGGGGTATCCCACCGGGTGGTGCATGAAGACCACCACGGGGGCCTCTTTACCCCAGGCAGCCAGCCGCCGCCGCAACCAGTCCAGCATGGCGGGCTCGAAGTGGCCATGCGTCTGATTGCTCACCGAGGTGTCCAGCACCGCAAAATGGATGCCCCCGTATGCGAAATCGTAGTACCTGGAGTGGTACCGGGTCACGAACTGGCCCTTGCCCGCGTCCAACCACCTGCTCTCGTGGTTTCCCGGGGTCGAGTACAGGGGCAGCCCCAGGGGTGCCAGGGTGGCGTCATAGACATCATACTGGTCCCGGCCCCCCAGTTCGGTGAGGTCACCCCCCACCACCACAAAGGCTGGCCTTTCGGGCAGGGTCGCGATCTCGCCCACCACCTGCGGGGTGGCCCGGTTGCCCGCCGCCGACCCCATGTGGGGATCGGCTATGTGCACGAAGGTGAACGCCGTCGGCTGCCCGGCCAGCCCCTGTGCCCGTGCCTCCGGGCCACCCCACCCGGTGCCACCCCACACCGAGCCAGGCCCCCCGGCACCAGGCCAAACCGGTGACGGGGCCACCACCACCACCAGGAAGGCCACAAATGCCAGCAATACCCCCCGCAGCAACCGCCGCCTCTGCCGCTGAGCTTTCCTGATCCCGTCCCAAGGCTGCAATACGGTAAACCTCCCCATCCCCGCCCCTGTACACAGAAGCCGCCAGGTCGACGACATCCTCACCGCCCCGCCGGGCGCGGGCCCAGCAGATCGTTCCAGAGGACCTCCGGGATGATCCCGAGGCGCCACAACGACACCCCGGCCAGGCCGTACCTGTGCACGATGGCCATCTTGGCCCGCATACTCCTGGCATCCTCGTACCAGACCACGTTCTCCTCGTACTGGCCCTCATCCCTGACGTAGCCGAACACGGGCAGGTGGGCGACCGGGTCAAACCGCACGGTCCCCGCCTGTTCCCCGGGGCCGCTGCGCTGCTGGATGGACCGATATACTGTTTCGAGCAGGGGGGTGTAGGTACGCACCACCTTGCCCTGGCGATCCAGCACCCACTGGTGCGCGGAGAGCGAGAGACCGAGGACGAGACGCCCACCGCCGGACCCCGGAGGCAGGGCCCGGTCCAGTTCCGCCCTCACCGTCTCCAGGAAGCGCACATAGCGGGCTGCCAGCCCCGAACGGCCTTCCCCCGTGGAGTCCCGCAGGTGCTCGAAATCTAGCAGCAACCCGCTCAAGCCGAGCTTGCGTACGGCAGCCACCGCTTCGGCGACCAGGCAACCGGGCAGTACCACCAACCGGTAGAAACGACGCATAAACCCTCTCTCACCCTTCATGTCCATCTTCCCACCGCCCCAACACGACTGAGCACGGCGCCCCCGGCACCAACCGCTCACCAACTTGGCGGCAAAGGCAGGAGGTGAACGTAGGTTCCCCCCGGTGAGGTGCCGTAGGGTTCCCTCCATTCCACCAGCGTGAGGTAACCGTGCTCTACCCGCGGTTCGCATCGTGCCGTCTCGTACTGGAGCAGGACAGTCTCATCGTCCCCTCTCCTGGCCACCACCTCGCCGCGGTCCCGCCCTGCGACCCGTGCTATCACGATGGCACCTTTCCACTCTCCCACCAGGCATTCTCCGCGGTACATCCGCAGATCTACGATGGGCCGGGAATCTCCCCGGGGAGAGACCTCCAGGCCTTCTCGCCGGGTGTCCGATGGCGCCGGGCGATACCAGGCCCGGATGAGAGAGGGGACCGGCCACTCCACCTGCTCTACCTCCCCCCGCAGGTCGGCCAGCTTCCGGTACTCGTCGCGGGTCTTGTCCCACAGCCACAGTTCCCGCGAGAGGTGGCGTGGAGCTCGCCCGACAACCACCTCGGTGTTCTCTCGTCCGGGGAGTACCTCTACTGGACCCACGGCAAACACCAGTGCCGAACCGTCGGGCGCCCACGCAAAGGGCCCGATGCGCTCCGCCCGGCCTCCCGGGGATCTCACGCAGAACCTCTCCCGTCCCGCCGTGTCGTACAGGTGGACGGCCAGGGCCCCGGCCGGCCAGGAGGAGTCCACTCCGAGCACGACCTCCTCCTCGCGCGCCGTCACCGCCACCAGCAGGCCATCCGCGGTCCACCCGGCCGGCCGGGCCCACTCTGTCCCCTGGGGTCGGGGGATCTCACGCCTCGAACCGGCACGGAGATCAAACAACTGCCAATCATCGCCGGCCGCCCACCAGCCGTCCGGGGAAAAGGCCAAGCCATACATCCCATCCCAACTGGGCAGGTCCCCGGCCAGGTGGTCCACATGCCCGCTTTCCAGGTTCACCCGGTAGAGGTCGGGCCCGCGGTGAAGGAACAGCGCCTTGCCGTCCGCGGTCACCCGCATGCCGCGGACCATGTCCGCCCTGCCCGCAGCGAGGAAGGCGATGGTGGACACTTCTCCCCCGGACGCGGGAACGGATCCCACCCACCAGCCCTGCTCGCCCCGGTGCGGGCCCCAGGCCTGGTACCCCGCCACCAGGAAGAGTAGCCGGCAGTCTCCGGACCAGCCCAGGAAGTACAGAGTCTGCTCCGTGCCGTTGCCGCCGTCTCTGCTCACGGGGAGCGACAAAACGCACCGGCCCTCCCGTCGGGCCGCATCTACCACCCAGAGTTCTTTCCGGTCCCGGTCCGAGTTCACGAAAGCCAGCATCTGGCCGGAAGGATCCCAGGCCATGCCCTGGTAGCAGTTCACGTCACCCAGGCGTCCGCACGTCAATTTCTCTCCGTCCCAGGTGACCCGAGTCGCCCAGCCGGGGGCCCTCGCCCTGTCCGCGGCAGTGGGCTCACCCACCCGACTGAAACGGGAAATGCGCCAGCGGTCGCCTTCCCGGCGCAGGTGGTATTCCTCCCGGAAATCGCAGCGGATGGCATCCGCGGCCAAGCTTTCCTGCAGCGCGACCACGTATTGGGCCTCGACGCGGGCAAAGCTGCCATCTTCGCGGACGACCAGGTCTTGCAGTCGGAAGCTGGGCTCTCCCTGCAGGGATCGCCGTGGCCCTGCCGCCCGCCAGAGGATATAGTCCCAGGGCGAGGTTTCGTGCACCCCGAAGATGGTGAGCCGCGAGGTGTCCACGCCGAACGCCCTCGCCCGCAGCACCTGTTCGTCCCACAGGCTGTCGGCTGCCTTCTCGTCTCCCGCCCAGGTGGCGGTGAAGAAGCGACGTACCACCTCTACAGGACCAGCGGGTTCGCCCGCCCCGCTTCCCTTCCCCGCCCCCACACCCACACGGGCCATCGTTCCCGGAGGCAGCACGTGCACGCGCAGGTAGTACACGGCCCAGGCCTGCGGCCCCCAGGTCACCCGCAGCCGCAGCACATATGCTACCTGGTACTCCCCGACGTCTCGCCGGGGCGAAGCCAGCCCCGGCACCTCCCACGTCCAGCCAACGCCATCCTGGCGCTGAGACAGCGCCGGAGCCTCCACATCCCACCCCGACAACGGGAGCCCCGGCCCCTCCGCCTGCTGAAATGCCATGTCCCTAAACAGTTCCGCCTGCACCCGCTGTGGAAGTCTCGACACCCCCCTCAACGACAGGCTGACAACCTGCCCGGGTTCCGCCAGTATGTGCTCCGAGGGCAGCAACGGCGGCCAAACATCACTGATGCTCCTGGAACCAACTCCGCCCGTGGGCCACACGTATGCCCCCACCCTGCCCTCTGCAAGCATCTCCCCCCAGCGGGCCTCCAGAGGCGGTGGCTCAGCCGGCAGGGCGTCGTGTCCCTGCTCCGGTGTCACCCCCGCGCATCCGGCGGTCGACAGGACCGCGGCCGCGAGCAGCCAGACCACCAGCCAACCTGCCGGTCTGCTCCCCCTCCCCGACATAGCCCACCAGCCCTCCGCCATGCCACACGTCGGCATCGCGCCCCCCTCCCTACAGACGGGACGTCCACCCTAAGCGTTCCACCGCAGGCCAGCAATGTGTTGCCAGTTCCGACTGCCGACCAGTGCGACCAGTTGACCAAGTGAGCATAGCCAAGCCATCCCCAGTTGGCTTATAATGCTGGCATGGGATTCCATCGGGGTGGCATGCGCAATGGCGGGTTCACAGGTCACCCGAGGTATTCGAACGCGAGGAATTGAACTGCCAGGGAAGGGGTCAAGGAAGCGCAGAAGGATGAGAGAGCGGTACAGCCGCGTCGTCCGTTTCTGGCGTGGGCATGTGTTCAGGTACCGTGCGATGTGGGGGCTTGCGCTTGCTTTGCAACTTTTGTTCTTCGCTGTCAGTGGGGTCCTCCCGTTCTTCTTCAAGCGGGTGATCGATGCCCTGACCGCCCTCGAGGTCAGGCTCTTCGCCATCTGGATTGTCGTGTTCCTCGGCACGGAGATCGCGCAGGTGTTCCTGCTCTACGGTCGCGGTTACGCCATGCGGCGCCTCGAGCTCAAGGTGGAACAGGACGTTCAGGTCGCCATGTACAGGCGATTCCATACCGTGCCCTACGAGCAGGCGCTCAAGACGAAGACCGGGGAGGCGCTGCAGCGGCTCACGAGCGACGTGCCGCGCTGCTCTCCGCTCATCATCAAGAGTTTCTCCGAACTCCTCGGGCACATCGTGCTCGCGTTGATCGTGCTGGCGCTCATGTTCGTGATGGCCCCGCTCCTGGCGGGGATCTCGGTGGCGTTCGTAGCTCTCTACACAGTGGGCTTCCGGATGTACGGGAAACGGGCTGCGGTAGCCGCCACCCGCAGGCAGGAGGCCGAGGCCCGGTACATCGCCGAGGCCGAGGAGGGCCTGGGCGCCCTGTACTCGGTGCGCGTTCAGGCTGGCCTCCGCGGCGTGATGCGCCGCTTCTCCCGGGCGCTTTCCGCCTACCTTCGGGAGGGTTTTGCCCTCTATAAGCTGAACCTCCTGTTCCAGGGCGGTTTCACCACCTCGATCACCGTCGCCTCGGAGGTGGCCATCCTCCTCACCGGGGCGTGGCTCATCTTCCGGGGGGAGAACACGGTGGGGACGCTGGTCGCCTTCAGCCAGTACATTAACTGGCTGCACGTGTTCGTCAACTTCATGTCCGGCTTCGCCGCGGAGATCGAGCCGGCGCTCGTGTCGCTGGGCCGGGTTCAGGAGGTCCTGGCCTGGACCGAAGATTGGACGGTCGAGGAGCCCACCGCCCCGACCGCACTCCCCGACCACCCGCACGCCATCGAGGTGCGTGACCTCGATTTCAGGCTCGGTGACGTCCCCATCTTCCGAAGGTTGTCCCTGCAGATCGAGCGCGGAGTCACTACGGCCGTGGTCGGCCGAAGCGGCCTGGGCAAGAGCACGCTTCTGAACATCATCCTCGGTCTCTACCCCGTCCCGCCGGGCAAGGTGTTCCTCTTCGGCCGGGACGTGGCCACGATGCCTCTTCCCGAACGCATGGGGTTCTTCGCCGTGGTGGAGCAAGAACCGAGGTTTCTGAGCGGGGGTCTGGACACGGACCTCGCTTTTTCCCGCACAGAAGCAGACCTTGTCGGCGTGGCACAGAGCCTTGGGCTGGGCGAGTTTGTGGAGGCCCTTCTTTCGCGCCAGATCTCGTCGGCAAAGCTCTCCGAGCTTTCGGGGGGCGAACGCAAGCGGCTCGGCATCCTGCGGGGCCTTTTACGCGAGGCTCCGGTGCTCCTCCTCGACGAACCCACCGCGTTTCTGGACGAGGAAACGGCGGAACGAATCCTGGCCCGGATCAGCACAAACCTCTCTGGGAGGACAATAGTGGTGTTCTCCCACGATCCCCTGGTCTTACGGTACTGCCAGGCGGCGGTGGACCTGGCGGCCACGCAGGAGCACGGAGGGAGTTCTTAGCCCAACTTCACCCCCGGCACGACCGGCTGCGGTGGCTTCATGGCAGACCGGCTTGGCCCCCGGGCGGTGTTCCTCTGCGCGGGCATCCTGTGCCTCGCGTGTGGTGCTGCGTCGCTGCCCGTCTTGCGCCCACGCAAAGAACACCGCTAATCCACGGGGAACTGCCGGTTCGTTCGTCGCCAGTCCAGGAGCGAACACGTAAGCAGCCCCCCGAAGAGGATCCACCCCGCGGTGCGCAGCACACTGCTCGACAGAACGATCGCCAGAGTCTGGCTGGGGATGACCGCGCAGACACGACCCACCAGTGGAATCGGAATCCCCGCCAGGATGAGGCCCAGGAAAGCGGGAGCGAGAGTTGCCACCCAATCGTAACGGGTCCGGACCGGGCTGCGACACACGATGGCCAGAGCAACGCCAAGTAGTGATATCAGCACACCGCCGGCGTAACCAAGCGCTATTACTTCCGGGGGGAACCCCAATTCCCGGCGGATCATCCGCTCGGCGATGGGTCTCATCTCGACCTCGAAGAGGCACACGGCAAGCAGCACAGCGAGCAGAACCAGCAGGCTGCGGACTCGTGACATCGGGCCCATTCCTCCTCCGGGTGCCGGACCGACCTCAGGGTTGGTTTGCGTGCTTCTTCCCGGTCCCCTCTATCTCTGACGTCGCCAGGGGCGCAGGTGTGGCGCGAGCGGGAAGTTGATCATGGTAGCCGGGCGTGCTCAACCAGGCGGTGCCTCTTGGCGCGAACATCCTCTCTGAGTGTGGCGGTCCGGCGCGACTCTTCTTCCAGCCTGCGCTCCACCGACTCCACCGCCGCCCGCTGTTCTTCGGCCCGGCTCCTGGCCTCGCTGATCCTGGACTGCACGACCCAGTCGACGATCAGACCGTCGAAGAAGTAATCGGCGAAGGCGAGAAAACCGCCCACGTTGACGTCGATATCCACCCGGCCTCCCACGTCCGCCAGTTCCCTCTGCAACCGACTCAACGACTGCTGGACGAGGGCTGCCTTGTTCCGGGCCTCGTCGATGCGAGAATGCTTGATGGCCGTCGTGATGAGGCCTCCGCCCACCATGTCCCAGACGCCCCAGTTGGCGGCACTACCCAGGGCGGCGAGCAGGTCGTCCAGGGAAGCCAGGGCCTCCCAAGCCGCGGCCAGTGCCTCCTGCAACTCCTTGGCCGATGCTGCGAGGCGGCCCTCTTCCTCGGCCAGTTCCAGGAGAGCCGTGGCCGCTTCACCCCCTGCGCGCTTGAGCACCTCTTCTTTCTGCCGCAGCAGCCGCAGGTACTCTTCCTCAGCCTGCCCCAGAGAAGCAAGCCGTTCCTCCAGCGTGGCGACCTCCTCTTGGAGGACCTCTACCTGCCGCCGGCACGCCTCGTACTTCAACTGGGCCGCTGCCAGCTCCTGTCTCTCCCGGTCCAGCCGCTGTTCCCTGGTCCCGAGAAGGCTGGAAAGGAGTGCGGTGAGGCTCAAGCCCTGCAGTCTCTCCACGTCCCGCTGTTCCCTGGCCAGCCCCCGTTCCAGTTGGCGGCACCTCTCCCGGCACCGGGTCAACTCATCGCGGGCAGCCTGCAGCTTGCGCTGCAACCGGGCCGCCAGGTCCCGACGTTCCCGCGCGCACTCGAGTTCCGCTTCCAAAGTGCGGTTCACGCACCGTGCCTCCTTTCCCGGTTTCCGCAGCCGGATCTGCCGTCGGTGGGTGGGCCCCGAGCGTACGGTCATCCGGCCAGGCGGCCGGCCGGTCAAGACAGCCCCTCCGATGGCCTGGTGACGGGCGGGCAGGTCAGCGGGGGTACGCTACCCCCGCCGCTTCGTAGATGCCGGGGAAGTAGCGCTCGTAAAGGGTCGGGTTGAATGCCCGGCGCACACCGCGCTCCCGGCGTAGCCGGTGCAGGGCTCCCAGGTCCAGGTCGGCCACCACCACATCTTCCCCCTGGGGATCTTCGGTCTGGGCAAGCACGCCATCACCCGCCGGGGTGAGTTCCAGAGGGCCGAATACACCGGCCCGCCCGGTGAGGGTGAGACCGAGCAGGTTGCCCACCAGGCACGACTGGACGCCGTAGACCTGGGATTCCTGTACCCGTGGCCAGATGCCCCGCAGGGCTTTCCACCAGTTGTACTCCTCCGGGTTGGCACTGGGGATGACGACCACATCGGCGCCGCGCTGGGCCAGGATGCGGAAGGTCTCGAAGTAGGTGGCGTCCATGCACACGGGGGCGCCGAACCACCCCCAGGGGGCAGCGAAGATGGCCAGGTCGTCACCGGTCTGGAGCCCCCAGGCCACTTCCATGGGGATGAAGTGGCACTTTTGCTGCTCGCCCAGCCTGCTCCCGTCCGGACCGTACACGTGGGCCACGTTCACCATGCGGCCGCGGGCATCGGGCAGGATGGCGCTACCGGCAACCACATACACGCCGAACCGGCGTGCGGCCTCCGAGAATGCCCCCTCGTGGACCTGCTGAGCCACCGGGGCCAGTGAGCGGAAGACGTCGGCCACTGTGGCCTCAGGGCCCAGGCTCCTCACCGCCTGGCCCAGGCCGCCCGTGGCCATGAGCTGGTCGATCCCGGGTAGCAGACCCAGGAGGGAGGTGGCCACGTCCTCGGGGAACGCCACCAGTCGGGCGCCCCGCTCTGCCGCCCGGGCGGCAAAACCCAGGATCCTGCCCGCGTATTCCTCGGGGGACCGCACCAGTTCCAGGCGCATCTGCACCGCCGCCACCCTGACGCGGGCCTCCCGCGAAGCAGCGCCGGCGCGGGCGTCCCCGGCCGGTACCTCCGCCTCAGCACGGGGGCGCGCGGCCTCCCCCGTCGGCAGCGGGGGACCGGCCTCCGCGGCGGGGTCGAGGGTGTAAACTGCCGGCAGGTAGCGGCGGTACAGCCCGGGATTGAGCAGACCCAGTACGGGGTATTGCCGGATGACCTCTTCACGTGCCGCGAAGTCCAGTCGGGCGAGCACCAATCCCGCCTCGTCAGGCCCCTCCTTCAGGATGCCGGTCTGCCCCGGGGTCATCTCGCAGGGGGCGAAGATGGCCGTCCGCCCCTCGAACTCCACATCGCCCTCCGGGAGGGCCAGGCGGCCGTGGAGGCAGCTCTCGACTCCGAAAGTCTGGTTCTGCTGCACCTCCTGCCAGATGCCGGCCAGCTGGCGCCAGGAGGAATAGGGACGGCGTACCGCCTGCAGGGAGAGGAGGACCTGGGCGCCCTGCAGGGCAAGGATACGGCTCACCTCGGGGTACCAGGCGTCGTCCCCCACCAGCATGCCGAGATGCCCGACTTCCGTCGGGAAAACGAACAGCTGGTCCCCCGGAACCAGGCCGGCACTCCTCTCCTCCGGGGGCATATGGGTCTGGCGCTGTTGCCCCAGCACCTTCCCGTCCGGCCCCAGCAGCACGCCCACGCACCCGCGCTCAGGCAGCCCCAGGGCCAGGTACACACCCGCCTCGCGAGCCACTTCCCCGGCGACCGCGGTCGGGTAGCGCAGACCGGGGCCGGCGATCAGGTCGCGGAGATACGGGAGGACCACCAGTCTCGCCCCGGCCCGGGCGGCCCCCTGCACGGGTCCGCGCAGGAGATCCGCCACCTCGCCCTCGCTACGGCACCGCCGGGCCTCAAGCTGTACAGCAGCCACCAGGACGTGCAAGGACCTCAACTCCTTTCTTCCCGCCCGGGATGCCCGCAACCCGCGCCGCAGCGAGTGGTCAGGAGCGACCAGAGGGCCCCACCCAGGCAGTGCCCCAACTGGCGCGGAGAAAGACGAAAACCTTCCGCCCACAGGCTCGTCACGAACTCCCGGTGGGGCCGTCCCCGGCGGTACGCGGGCTCGCGGGGGGGATGACGCAGGAAACGGTCAAACAGGGACAGGTCGGGGTTGACCAGCAAGGAGGCACCGTACACGGCGGTGTCGGCACCCACGTAAAGGCACGCTCCCATCACCTTGCGGTCTCCCAGGGTGAGATCACCCCCCTTGCGTACCTCCAGCCCCGTTATCCCCGCTCCCTGTAAGGCAAGGCCCACCTTGCCACTCATGTCCTCCATCCAGTCCACCGGGTAGGGCGGCCGGTAGCCGGTCCAGGTGCAGGACACGACCAGCACTCCCGGCCCCACCACCACCGCGCAACCCCCACCCCGCCGGCGGCTCACCGGTACGCCGGCAGCCTGTACCCGATCCAGATAAACCTCCTGATCGGCCCGGCTACACCGGCCCAGCACGACCTCCACCTGCCGGGGTTCCGTCACGCGCAGGGTGAGGCCGCTCCCGGACCCCTCCCAGCAGACGTCCTGACCGGACTCCAGGGCGCCAACCAAGGTCACCTGGGTAGAAGCAGTCAACGCCCTGCACCCGCCCGCATCCGGTGGGCCGCCATGGCCACGGCCTCACCTATGGCTTCGCTCAGGGTGGGATGGGGGTGGATCACCTTCTCCCACTCCAGGATGGTGCCTTCCGCCTGCATCATCCCTGCCACCTGTGAGACGAGTTCGCCGGCGTGCGGCCCCACCAGGTGGGCCCCCAGGATTTCACCGTAACGCCCATCAGCCACCACCTCGACCCAGCCCTCCTCCTCGCCTGCAGCCAGTGCCCGGGGGTTCCCTCCCATGGAGGCGCGCCCAACCACCACGGCATACCCCCGTGCTGCTGCTTCCCGGGCGGACAACCCCACCCAGGCCACCTCCGGTCGCGTGTAGAGGCAGGCCGGCACCGCCCGGTAATCCATACGCGCATCGCCACCCAGGGCGTTTTCCGCGGCCACCGCGCCCTGCCGGGCGGCCACCTGGGCGAGGAGCATGCGTTCGGTGACATCTCCTGCCGCGAAAAGACCCGGCACACTGGTGCGCTGGTGGTCGTCCGTCCACACCCAACCGTTCTCCAACCGCACCTCCGGGACCTTCTCCACCGCCGTCTCAGAGCAGCAGCAGGGCCGGGTTCTCGAGGGCGGACTTGATCCACCGGAGGAAACGGGCAGCGGGTGCACCGTCCACGATGCGGTGATCGAAGACCAGACTGAGCGTGCATACGGGGCGCACCACTACCTGTCCCGCCTGCGCCACCGGCCGGTCCTCGATGGCACCCACCCCCAGGATGGCCGCCTCGGGCAGGTTGATGAGCGGGGAGAACACCTCGATCTCGTACATCCCCAGGTTGGTCACCGTGAAGGTGCCGCCCACCAGGTCGTCCGGCGAGATGGTGCCCGCACGTGCGGCCTCGGTCAGCCGGTGGCGGGTTGCAGCGATGTCGCCGAGACCTCTCCTGTCGGCATCCCGGATGACGGGCACCACGAGACCTTGGTCGGTGTCCACGGCCACCCCGATGTGCACCCCCCCGTGCTGTACCACGGTCTCGCCGTCCAGGGAGGCGTTCATGTAGGGGAACGCACGCAGGGCGGCCGCGGCCACCCGCACCACGATATCGGTGAAGGTAAGCCTGACGCCGTGGCTGGCTTCCACCCGGGGGAGCAACGCTTCCCGCAGTTCGCACGCCTTCGTCATATCCGCGTGCACCGTGAGGGTGACGGCGGCGGTCTGGGTCGCGCTGGCGGCCATGCGCTCCGCGATCACCCGGCGCCTGCCCGCTAAAGGTACCCGGGTCTCACCCTGCCGCGGCGTCGAAACCGCCCCTGGCGGCGCCATTTCCGCAGGCGCCGCTGTCGGGGGCACGGTCTCGGCCGACACTTCCTGGCGCGCCCTGTGCGCAGCGCGGACATCTTGCTCGGTGACGAGGCCATCGGGGCCGGTACCCGTGACCGCGGCAAGGTCAAGCCCCAACTCACGGGCCAGGCGCCTTGCGGCAGGGGTGGAGCGTACCCACTGCCCCGGGGCACCAGATCCCGTTGCGTCCGCGGCGGCAGGCCCAGGGGCGGAGGGCGTGGCTGGGGCGGCTGCGGCAGCAGCGGCGACCAGGGCGGCAACGGGGGTGCCGACGGGGACCGACTGGCCCGCAGGGACGAGAATCCTGAGCACCCCGTCGGCAGGGCTGGGGACGGTGGCCGTGACTTTCTCGGACAGGACCTCGAGAAGCGGTTCCCCTTTGCTGACGGTCTCACCGTCACGCCGCATCCACTTCTCCACCCGGCCCTGCTTCATGGTGAGACCCAGGCGGGGCATCACCACCTTCACCGCGCCTGTGCCCACCCCTTCCGCGACTCCGGCGGCGGGGGTCGGGGAGCCCCCGGGGTTCGGCGCGACAGCCCCGTCAGTCACCGGGATCACCTGCCCAGCACGCGGCGGACGGCGGCCGCGATCTTTCCTTCGTCCGGCGGAACCAGGCTCTCCAGGGCTGGCGTGAAGGGGATGACCACGTTGGGCGCTGCCACCCGCACGATGGGGGCGTCCAGGTACTCCACCGCCCGCTCCGCCACCCTGGCCGCAATCTCGGCACCGATCCCCCCCGTAAGGGGCCCCTCCTCTACCACCACCAGCCGGTGTGTCTTGCGCACGGAGGCCAGGATGGTCTCCTCATCAAGAGGGACCAGAGTGCGTGGGTCCAGGACCTCGACAGAAATGCCCTCCGCAGCCAGGTCCTCCGCCGCACGCAGGGCCACCGGCACGCTACCCAGGATGGCCACCACGGTGACGTCCGTGCCCACCCTCTTGACGTCGGCCACGCCGAAGGGGATGAGGCACTCCCCCTCCGGCATTTCCCCGCCCTCGTAGTAGAGAGCCTTGTGCTCGAAAAAGAGTACCGGATTGGGGTCGCGGATGGCCGTCTTGAGCAACCCCTTCATGTCGGCGGGAGTGGACGGGCAGGCCACCTTGAGGCCCGGGTAATGGATGAAGGTGGCCTCCAGGCTCTGCGAGTGCTGGCCACCCGCCGACAGACCGCATCCCCCCGGCACGCGGATCACCAGGGGAATGGTGGCCTGGCCGCCCGTCATGTAGCGCTGCTTGGCCACCTGATTCAGGATGGCATCCGCGCACACGAGCAGGAAGTCCTCGAACATGATCTCCACCACCGGGCGCATACCCGTCATGGCCGCCCCCAGGGCGCAACCCACGATGGCGCTCTCCGAGATGGGGGTGTTACGCACCCGCTCCGGTCCGAATTCCTCAAAGAGGGGTGTGGTCACCCCGAAGACAGCCTGCCGCAGGTCTTCACCCATGAGGAAGACCCGCTCGTCCCGCCGCATCTCCTCCCGCAGAGCCTCCTGGATGGCGGCCACCCCGTTGAGCAACCGCGTGGGCCTCGCCGCGGGAGGAGGCGACCCGGTGGCAGCATGTGAGGGGGGTAGTACCAGGTCGGGCGGGGGCTGGTAGGCGGGCGCGAAGAGGTCCCGGTCCAGGGTTTCCGGGTCGGGGAAAGGGCTGCCCTGGGCCTCCTCGACGGCCGCTTCCACCTCGGAGGCCACCTGCACCTCGATCTCGTCCAGCACACCGGCCTCCACCCCCTGCTCCAGCAGGTGGGCCCGCAGCCGGGCGATGGGGCACTTATTCCTCCACTCTTCGACCTCGTCAGGAGAACGATAAGTCTCCGGGTCGCCCTCGTAATGCCCCCGCCAGCGGTAGGTCAGACACTCCAGCAGGCTGGGCCCCTCCCCGGCCCGGGCGCGGGCCACCGCCTCGGCGGCCGCCTGACGTACGGCCAGCACGTCGTTTCCGTCCACCTGTCTCCCGGGAATCCCGTAGGCGGCAGCGCGCTCTGCAACGGGGACGGGCGGGGCGCGGTGAGGTGCAGGCACCCCGACCGCCCGTGGCACACGCCTCCTTCCCGTCCCAGCAGTTCGGCAAACATGGGACCCAGCCGGGCACCCCGGGCGATGTGGTGTCCGTGGCCCCGGTGGGTGGTAGAGATCCAGTCACCCGGGCGCAGCACGGCGCACACGCCCACCGCAGTGGCCTCCTGCCCGATGCACAGGTGCACCATGCCGGGGATCTGGCCCTCCGCATAGAGTTGGGCTACCCTCTCCTCGAAGCGGCGGATGCGTACCATCCGCCGGTAAAGGTCCAGCAGGTCGTCCGCAGTCATCGACGCACCTCCTCCGATGGCCGGCGATGGGGGTTTACGACCACAGCCCCTTCTGCCTGAGGTAGTCCTTATAGAGCTTGATGTTCTTCGGGAGCAGGAAGGATAGCTTCATGATGCCGGCGATGTTCCCCTCCGTGCGCACCTGGCGCCGCCCGAAGGCCACCATCACGTTGAGACGTCCCGTGAAGATGTCGTGGAACACGTCGGCGTTGAGCTTCATGGCGCAGCCCGGCGGCTCTTCCGGGTAGCGATCGAGAATAACCACGTCCCGGCCACTGGTGCAGTCCAGGGTGTACCCCAGACCCAGGTCTTCGATCTTCACCCCCACCACCATGCCGAGGTTCTTCCAGGCCTCGAGCAACTCCGGGTCGGTCTTGGTGAGTTCGAAGTACTCCAGCAGGAAAGGCCGGGCCTGTTCCGGATCCCGGTAAGGAAACGGCATGTTCATCCCTCCGCATTGTGCTGGTGTTCCTGCCAACCCAACTGAAGGGAAATCCCCCGGGCAGCCTCCCGCACGAGAGCAGCAAGGTGCGCCCGGTCAGCCTCCACGCGCTGGGAGGGACCCGCCACCGAGATGGCCGCCACCACGGCGCCCGCGCCGT
This sequence comes from Bacillota bacterium, assembly GCA_014360055.1. GTDB lineage: Bacteria > Bacillota > Sulfobacillia > JACIYH01 > JACIYH01 > JACIYH01. Next base: position 37,496 of record JACIYH010000012.1, read on the forward strand.
CCCGTACCGGTGCGGCCACACAGGAGAGGCCGGGCAGGCTTTCCTCCCCGTCGTTCGCCACACCCTCCCGGCGCACCCGCTCCCACTCCCTGAGCACCGCCTCCCGGTCGGTGATTGTGTTCTCCGTGAAAGCGGGCGTTCCCCACAGGTCCAGCAGCGTCCGTTGTCGCTCCGGAGCCAGATGGGAGGCCAGAACCTTGCCCAGGGCGGACGAGTGGAAAGGCAGCGGAGTGCCCACCGGCAGCACCGCCACCAGGGGCACCAGCGGCTCCGCCTTCTCGATAAGCACGGCCTTGTCACCCACCAGGGTGGCCAGGTAAGCGGGCATACCCGCCCGGTCACACAGGGCACCCAGATGGCTGCGCGCGATCTCGCGCAGGTCCGTGCCCCTCACCACGGCCACACCCAGACGGCGGGCTTCCCGGCCCAGGCGGTAGCGCCGGGTGAGCCCGTCCTGCTCTGCAAATCCTTCTTCCTCCAGCACCTTGAGCAGGAGGTGGACGGTCCCCTTGGCCAGCCCGGACCGCTCCGCCAGTTCCGTCACCCCGAGGCCCCGGCTGTTCTCGGCCAGGACGCGCAGGATGCCGAGCGCCCTTCTCACCGAACGTCCCGTGACTGCGTTCTCGTCCCGCACGGATCCCCCTCCATCGACCACGCCCGTCCCGCGATTCATCCCTGCTACGGCCCCGGCCCCTTCGCCGCTGCCGACCCGATCGTGGCGCGCAACTGCCCGCACAACCCGGCACCATGCGGCCGCTCACAGCCGCCGGGGCCCGCCGAACACCACCGAACCGGGCCCGTATTCCATCACCAGCAGGCAGAGCGGCCGCCTCTCCACGACCGATCCCCCGGGTGCCGTCCAGACCAGGGTCCCCCGCCGGGGCGCCAGGGAACGCCGGCAGGGCGCCCGCACGTGCATGTAGTCCGCGAGGGCTTCCCTGCCCAGGCGGCTAAAGAGCCGGTAGCGCCTGTCCTCCCGCGTGGTCGCCCGGCCGGGGGCAGGCACTGCCACACGTACCCGGAGGCCGGGCGGTCCCTCCAGGTGGGCACGCAACTCCACCATTCTGCGGCCACCTCCCTCGTCCGCCACCGCCTTCACCCCACCGGTGAAGGCGGGCTCGCCCCACAAACGGCGCGAATATGTTACCGCCTCCGGGGTGCTGGCCACCAGCAGGACGACCGCCATCCCCAGGGTGGGGAACAACGGGCGGGAGCCACCCAGCGATTGCGGAACGCCGCGGGCCGGCTCCGCCTCCAGCACCAGCAGGTACGACTCACTCTCGTTCTTCGCCAGCCGCCGGTATTCCGCGTCCGCATTGGTGGCCTCCTTCATGGCCTCCAGGTACTCCGGGCTTCCCAGCTTCACACCCTTCCCTCCCTCTTCCCATCGGCCCGAATTGCCCCGCCCTCCTGCGCCGCTGGCCTGCGCTTCCCCGGGAGCGGCCCCGGGGCTGAACCGGGCGGCCTAGGGCTGGACGATGATCTTCATGGCGCGAGCATCGCGCCTGGTGAGTACGGCGAACCCCTCCTCCACCACCTGTTCGAGGGGGATGGTGCCCGTCACCAGGGGCAGGGGCCTGATCCTGCCTGCCGCCAGCAGGGCGATGGCCCGGTCATACTCGTCGTAGCTGGCGTAGCTCCCCCTGACCTCCAGTTCCGACATGACCAGGGTGAGGAAGTCGGCCGGCACGGGATCGTGGCAGATGCCCAGCACCACCATCTGCCCGCCTTTCTTCACCAGGGTGAACGGCTCCGCCATGCTCTCGGCACTGCCGGCACACAGGAAGGCCACATCGCACCCCTGTCCTCCCGTCAGGGAATCCATGAGGTAGGCCAGGTTCTCCCGGGAGGGATCTATCACCCTGGTGGCACCCAGTTGCCGCGCCAGTTCCGCGCGGTAGGGGTTCACCTCGCTCACGTACACCTCCGCCGCTCCGGCCAGGAAAGCGGCCATGGCGGTGAAGAGACCGATGGGTCCGCCCCCCAGCACCAGCACGCGGTCGCCGGGGCGCAGGCGGGACAGGTTCACCCCGTGCAGGGCCATGGCCAGGGGGTCTACCAGGGCCCCCTCGATGTCGCTCATCCCCTCTGGTAGCCGGTGCAGGGCGCGGGCGGGGGCCTTCATGAACTCGGCCATGCCCCCGTCCATGGTCAGGCCCGTCATGACCACGTTTTCACACAGGCTGGGACGACCCGCCCGGCAGTAAGCACAGGTCAGGCAGGGGATGACGCCGTTCACCGTGGCGCGGTCACCGGGCAGCCAGCCCTCCACCCCCTCTCCCACCTCCACCACTTCCGCTGCCAGTTCGTGCCCTATCACCACCCCCGGCTCGTAGATCCCCACCTGGTAGGCCTCCACGTCCGACCCGCAGATGCCGCACGCCTTCACCCGCAACAGCACCTCATCCGGGCCCAGCTCGGGCACGGGCCTCTCTTCCACACGGGTGTCGCCCGCACCATAGTAGACCGCTGCCTTCATGGTCTCCGCCTCCCCGCCGCTGACTGACCCTCCCACTCGCGGAAGAGATGGCGCCGCTTCCACAGGAAGGGGATGAGGAGGGCGCCCAGGCCCAGGGTCCACACGTTGATGAGGGCCTCGAAAACCATCTTGTACACCTCGGAGGTCTCTGCCTGCACCGCCCCGGTGGTGAAATAGAGCACCCAGTACAGCACCGTCGTCCCCGCCGTAAAGAAGAGGACTCCCGCCATCACCTGTACTTCGCGTCCCGCCGGGCCCCCCCGGCCGCGGCTGTCACGCCCTCCTTTACCCGCGGCGCGGGACCGGCCCGGACTCCCGCCCCGGCTCACCCCGCTTCACCCCCCAACACCTCTCGCCGGCAGGTCGGGCAGGTCTGTGCCCCCAGATCAGGCCTGCGGCTTACTCGGCTCTGTCTGCGGTCGGCCCCGTCCAGGTCCTCGGCTTCTGTCCGTGGTAGGGGCTGGGGTTTCGCTTGTTCGGTTCTATCGAACCCCGTTCAGCAGGCCATGTCAAAGATACCAGTAGTTTCTTCCATTGTCAACCGTCCCTCAGGCGGGCTATGCCCCTGCGCGGCGGCCGACAACGCCACGGGGGCGGGGCTGGTCCTCACCCTTGCTCAGGAGTTCGCCTCAAACCCCCTGCCGGGATGCCGGGTGTGGTTCGTCTGCTCGGGATGCGAGGAGGCGCTCCATGAGGGGGCCAAGGCCTTCTTCACCGCCCACAAACACGGGATGGTGGAGCCGCGCGCAGTAGCCTTCGAGATGCTGCGTCGAGGCTATTGCAAGCGCCCCGGGCCCTTCGCACCCGGGCTCGCTCGACTCGCCCCCGTCTTGACAGCCAGGAAACGGATGGCAATAATGGCAGGGGACGTGGTCAGACCTGGTGGGCTGCGCGGTCTTACCTCAACCCCGCCCCGCGGTAACTGCCTAAGTATCTCGGTGTCCTACTGCCCCTTGCGGGAGGAATCCACTGCGCCACACCCGGTGCCATCATCCTCGGGGAGGGAAGAGCCGGTGCAAGAGACGGCGCGCCGTGCCTCCGACCGGGTGGAGGAACGCCTGATAGGCGCCATCCTCGGGGGTGCCTACCCGCCGGGCGCCGCGCTGCCGCCCGAGCGGGAACTGGCCGTCAGTCTGGGGGTAGCCCGCCCCACCCTGCGGGAAGCCATGCAGAGGCTGGCACGGGACGGGTGGATCACGGTGCGGCCCGGGCAGCCCCCCGTGGTCAACGACTTCTGGCAGGAAGGCAACCTCAACGTCCTTGACGCCTTGGTCAGGTTTGCGGAAAGCCTTCCACGAGAATACGAACACCTCCCCCGGGACCAGTTCATCACCTGGCTCCTCGAGGTACGGGCGGCCCTGGCACCCGCCTTCAGCCGGGCCGCCGTGCTCAGCAGTCCCGCCCGGGTGGTGGCGGCCTTGGCGGGGTACGAGGACCTGGCTGATGACCCCGCCGCCTTTGCTGCCTTCGATTGGGAACTGCAGCGCTCCCTGGCCCGATTGTCGGGCAATCCCGTTTTCGTGCTCATGTTGAACAGTTGCACCCGGCTGTACGGCCGCGCGGCCGAGCGTTACTTCGGGTACCCTGAGAACCGCGCGGCCTCGCGCAGGTTCTACGCCCGGCTGCTGGAGGCAGCTATGGCCCGGGATGCTGAGGGGGCGGCCGCCAGCGTCACCGAGGCCATGCAGGAAAGCATCGCCCTGTGGCGGGAAACCGCCTCTGAGGGGGAATCGCTCACGACGGGCCGGCGGGAGGGCGGGTAGCCGTGAGACGCTGGAACGGCTGGGGGGACGAGGCGATCACCTATCCGGTGTCGCCGGGAGCGCAGCGCTATCTGGAGGCGGCGCTGGGACCGGGCACGCCGCCGCGGGACGCGGCCCTGGCGGAGGTGGTGGCCCGGGTTCCCCCCTCACGCCTGCCAGCCCATCCCCTGGTGAGCACCGATCCCGAGCAACGGGTGCGCCACGCGCTGGGCCAGAGCCTGCCCGACTGGATCGCCGCCCGCAGCGGCACTATTGCCGCATTCCCCGACGGGGTGGCCTTCCCCTCGGGGAACGAAGAGGTGCGCGAACTCATCCGATATGCCCGGGACACCGGTATCCGCATCATTCCCTACGGGGGAGGAACCAGCGTGCTCGGGCACCTGGCGGTATCACCAGGCGATCCCCCGGTACTCTCCGTGGACCTGGGGCGGATGAACGCCCTCATCCACCTGGACGAGGCAAGCCACCTGGCAACCTTCGGAGTTGGCGTGAGGGGTCCCGAGTTGGAGGGGGCTCTCAGGGGACGGGGGTTCACTCTCGGGCACTTCCCGCAGTCCTGGGAGTACTCCACCCTGGGCGGCTGGGTGGCCACCCGCTCCGCCGGCCAGCAGTCCCTCGGGTACGGGAGGATCGAGGACCTCTTCGCCGGGGGCCGTCTGGAATGCCCGGCGGGAACGCTGGTGATACCGCCCTTTCCCGCCTCGGCGGCCGGGCCCGACCTCCGCCAGCTGGTGTTGGGGTCGGAAGGCCGGCTGGGTATCCTGACCGAGGTGACGGTGAGAGTAAGCCCCCTGCCTGCCCGCGAGAGCTTTCCCGCCGTTTTCTTCCCCGACTTCGAGTGCGGGATGGTGGCCGTGCGGGAGATGGTGCAGGCGGGCCTTCCCCTGTCCATGTTGCGCCTCAGCACCGCCCGGGAGACCACCACCAATCTGGTCCTGGCCGGCCGGGAGCGGCTCGTCGGACTCCTGGAGCGGTGGCTGTCCCTCCGCGGGCTGGGGCCGGACAAGTGCATGCTCCTCATCGGCCTCTCGGGAAACCGGGTGCTCATGCGGCAGGCCCGCCGCCTGGCCCTGGAGGCGGCGCGCTCCCACGGCGGCGTGCCGGTGGTGGAAGCGTTTGGCCGCGAATGGGTCAAGCATCGTTTCCGCACCCCGTACCTGCGTAACACCCTCTGGGAGATGGGTTATGCCGTGGACACCCTGGAGACGGCCACCACCTGGAGCAAGGTCCCCGCCCTGCTGGAAGCGGTGGAGCGGGCGCTGCGGGAGGGGCTGGCCCCCATCGGTGAAAAGGTTTATGTCTTCACCCACCTGTCCCACGTCTACCCTGATGGCGCGAACATCTACACCACCTACCTGTACCGGCTGGCGGCCGATCCCGCCGAATCGCTGCGCCGCTGGCAAATCCTCAAGGAAGCCGCCAGCCGGGCCATCGTGGACGGGGGCGGGACCATCAGCCACCAGCACGGCGTCGGCACCGACCACCGGCCTTACCTGGAGGCAGAAAAGGGGCCCCTCGGTATGGAGGTGCTGCGGTCCGTGTGCCGCACCCTGGACCCGGCCGGCATCATGAACCCGGGCAAGCTGCTCTAGCGCAGGGGAGGACCGGGCCGGCCCCGGGCGCTGGCCCACCGGGGGGGCGGGCCTGCGCGGTCGGAACACAGGTCATGCGGTGCGAGCGACACCATGCGGTTGGGGGGCGATACCATGGGCGATCCGGACTGTACCGTCTGCAGGGCGCCCGGGCACGAGACCGCAGGGGATCGCGCCCGTCGCTGGGGGACACTGGACCAGCCCTGGGACGTGGTGGTGATCGGGGGCGGGATCACCGGCGCCGGGATTTTCCGGGAGGCGGTGCGGCAAGGATACCGCACCGTACTCCTGGAACGCGGCGACTTCGCTTCCGGGACCTCCAGCCGTTCCGGGAAGCTGGTGCACGGCGGCCTGCGCTACCTCAAACAGGGCCAGGTGAGGGTTACGTGGCACTCGGTACGGGAGCGGGAAAGGCTCCTGCGCGAACTGCCCGGCCTCGTCACCCCTCTGGACATCCTGCTACCCGTTTACAGGGGGGACCCTGTGGGAGGCTTCCTGCTCAAGGTCGGCCTCGTAATCTACGACTCCATGGCCATGCGCCGCGGGCACGAGTATTATCCCGCACCCGCCTTCCTGGGGATGGCACCCCTCGCCCGCAAGGAGGGCCTGCTGGGCGGGTTCCGGTACCGGGATGCCCTCACCGATGATGCCCGGCTGGTCCTGCGCGTAATACGTGAAGGGGTGGATGCGGGCGGGGTGGCGCTCAACTACGCGCCCGTCGAGGAACTCTGCTTGCCGCGCTCGGGACGAGAGAGGGGCCGGGTTGAGGGCCTTGTCGTGCGGGACGCGGTCACCGGCAGCACGGTCGAAGTGCGGGCACGGGCGGTCGTCAATGCCGCCGGCATCTGGGCGGACCGGTTGCGTGTCCGCCTGGGCAGGCGGCCCCGCCTGCGCCTCCTGCGCGGCAGCCACCTCATCTTCCCGGAGGCCCGCCTGCCCGTGGCCCGGGGGATCAACGTGTTTCACCCCGCCGATGGCCGACCCCTCTACGTGCTGCCCTGGGAAGGAGTCACCCTGGTGGGCACCACCGACGTGGACCACGGAGAGGATCCCGAGGGCGAACCCCGCATCAGCACGGTGGAGGCTGAGTACCTGCTGGAGGCCGTGCGCCACCAGTTCCCCTCTCTGGATCTCGGGCCCGACGACGTGCTCTCCACCTTCGCCGGGGTGCGGGCCGTGGTGGGCACCGGAAAGAAGGACCCCTCCCGGGAGTCGCGGGACTACGCGGTTTGGAGGGAAGAGATGCTCACCGTGGCCGGGGGCAAGCTCACCACCTTCGGGGTGCTGGCCCGCAGTGCCCTGCGCCGCCTGCGGGCGCAACTCCCGCCCGCCCGCGAACCGGCTACCCGCGGGTCGGCCGCCCGAGAGGCCGCCACCAGGGAACACGCTGCGCCGGGGGCCGCCTCCCCGGCACCGGCGGCGCGAGCGGATGCCGCCCCGGGTACGGTCGGCGGGGCACCCGCGCTGGACCCGGCGGCCTGGTTGCGCCTGCAGGGGCGGTATGGCCCGGAAGCGCCCGACCTGGTCAACAAGGCGGGACCCGGAGAACTGGAACCCGTACCCGGGACGGCCACCCTGTGGGCGGAACTACGGTGGGCGGCAGCCCGCGAGGACGTCGTGCACCTGGACGATCTCCTCCTGCGCCGCGTACGCCTGGGGCTCCAACTTCCCCAGGGGGCCATCCCCCTGCTCGACCGCATCCGCCCCCTGGTACAAGGGGAACTGGGCTGGGACGACACCCGCTGGCAGCAGGAGGTCGACCGCTACGTCGCGCTGTGGGAGTCGTCGTACAGCCCCGCCCTCGCCGGCGCATCCCCTTGCCGAAGAAAGGAGGGAGGCCATGGGCGGTGAGTTGATCCTTTCCCTGGACGCAGGGACCCAGAGCGTACGCGCCCTGGTCTTCGACCCGCGGGGTAACCTGCGGTACCGCGCCCGGGCGCCCATCGATCCCCCCTACCATTCGCCGCAGCCGGGTTGGGCCGAACAGGAACCGGACACCTACTGGGAAGCCCTGGCCCGTGCCTGCCGCCTGCTGTGGGAACAGGGGGCACGGCCCCAATCCCTGGCCGCAGTTGCCCTGACCGGCCAGCGCGCCACCGTGGTGAATCTGGACCGGCAGGGCCGGCCCCTGCGCCCTGCCATCCTCTGGCTGGACGGGCGGCGGGCGGAGCGGTTCCCCCGGGTGGGAGGCCGTTGGGCGCTCCTCTTTGCACTGGCCGGGCTGCGGGGCACTCTTGCTTACCTGCAGGCCGAGGCCGAGGCCAACTGGCTGTGGGCCAACCAGCCCGACGTCTGGGAGCGCACCGCCCACTACCTGCTGCTGTCCGGCTACCTAACCTACCGGCTGACGGGCCGCTACGTGGACTCGGTGGGGTGTCAGGTGGGGTACATCCCCTTTGACTACCGGCGCCTTACCTGGTCGGCCCCTACGGACTGGAAGTGGCAGGCCATCCCCGTGCGCCGGGAGACCCTGCCCGATCTGACCCCACCCGGAGGGCAACTTGGCGAGGTGACGGAGCTCGCCGCACGGGCCACCGGGCTCCCCCGGGCGCTGCCCGTGGTGGCAGCCGCCGCGGACAAGGCCTGCGAGGTGCTGGGGGCCGGGTGCCTCGACCCTTCCCTGGCCTGCATCGGTTACGGAACTACCGCCACCATCAACGTGACCTCGCCCCGCTACCTGGAACCCATCCGCCTCATCCCGCCCTACCCCAGCGCGGTGCCCGGTGCCTACAACCTGGAGTTCCAGGTCTACCGCGGTTTCTGGCTGGTTTCCTGGTTCCGGGACCAGTTCGGCCGGGCCGAGACGGCGGCCGCGGAGGCGGGGCAAGGGTCATCCGCGGAGGCACTGCTCGACCGCCTGGCCGGGCAGGTCGCCCCGGGCAGCCAGGGCCTGGTGCTGCAGCCCTACTGGTCGCCCGGCCTGCGCTACCCGGGGCCCGAGGCCCGAGGGGCGGTGGTAGGCTTCGCCAGCTTCCACAACCGGGCCCACTTTTACCGGGCCCTCCTGGAAGGACTGGCTTATGCCATGAGAGAAGGGAAGGAACGGATCGAGCGGCGCACCGGGGTCTCCGTACGAGAACTGCGCGTGTGCGGGGGCGGGTCACAGAGCGACCTGGTCATGCAGATCACCGCCGACGTCTTCGACCTGCCCGCTTGCCGCCCGCACGTGGCCGAGGCATCCGGTCTGGGCGCAGCCGTGCTGGGGGCGGTGGGCGCCGGGTTGCACCGCGACCTCCCCACGGCGGTGCAGGAGATGACGCGCACCGGGGGGCGATGGGAACCGCGGCGGGAGGCAGTGGCCGTGTACGACCACCTCTACCGCAGGGTTTACCGCCGCCTCTATCCCCGGCTCCGCCCCCTCTACCGGAACCTACCGCCGGCCACCGACGGCGCGACCGGCGGGGGGCGACCGGTGAGGTGACCTGATCCACGGTCGGTACGGCGAATGCGTAGCCCGATGCGGGCGAGGAAGGTGATTGCCGTGGCGAGCGCGCAACTGTGGTCGCCGGCCGGGCTGACCTTCCCCTGCGCCGGGCCATCTTCTTCTCCCGTGTCCTGCAAGAACACCGCCTGTTCAAATTCTGGACGGTGAGTTGATCGTAGGCCCGTGGCGGCGGCTTCCCGCCCTCTCCCGCAGATCTACCCCCGCCCCGCCTGGGTGGAACATGATCCGCTCAGCATTTGGGAGATCCAGCTGGAGGCCGCGCGCGAGGCCGTCTCCCTGAGTCGTGTCCGGCCGCAGGAGGTCGCGGCCATCGGCATCCCCGTGGCCGGCTGTGCCGAAGACCAGCGGGCGGCACTCTTCGGGCAGGCCTGCCTGGAGCCCGGCATGGCCAAGAACACTCCATCCAGTGGTTGCGGGACGGGCTGGGCGCGGTGGAGTCCGAGACCCTGGCCCGGACGGTACCTGACAACCTGGTCGGCGGGATGAACGCGCGAAGTCCGGGCTCACCACCTGGCCAGATGGTCCTCTGCCCAGCCCACCATGTCCTCCACTGAAATCACTTCGCCGTCGTCAGTGGTCTCAAGGTTCCCGCACAGTACCCGCGGCCGTTGCCCGGAGTTCCACGTCGGGGTTGGACCAGAGGCGCGCTACAGCCGTGTACACATAGGTCCCGGGCACCGGTGGTATGAAGCGGAAGGTGGCGACCCCGTGAAGAACGGTCCGGGGCCATTGGCTCACAGGCTCTGTAACGGTCTGGGGAGGGACGGAAACCGTGCTACCGTCGGGCTGCCCGATCAGGAGCATGGGGCCGGGGAGGTATTCGCACCAGTCCACCAGCCGCCCCCGCCGATCGAGGACCCGCAGGGTGATGACTTGCTCCTGCCCGGCGGCCACCTCCGGGAGGGGGTCAAAGGCCAAGCGATAGGGGCGGTGGTCGGCCACGGCAACTTGTACGACCAACGGCGCATATCCGGGTGAAGTGATAGTGAGATTGTAGGTCCCCTCTGGCACTGGGTCTTCCTCAGCAGCCCTGAGGTAGAGGTCCCAAAACGGCTGCGTGAAGGGGTCCCGGGTGAAGGTGAAGGATTTCATGGGCTGCCCATCCGTCCCCAGCCGCAAGCGCAGGGGACTGCCGGGCTCCACTTCATACCGCCAGGATAAGGGCCGGACAGGGTCCACCTCGCGCCCTTTGGCGTCGACCATTGCTATTCCTGGAATTGACAGGAACATCCCCGGCTCCAGCTTCAGGGGTCCGCCTGCGCGGAGGAGTAGCCGCACTTCCGCGGGGCTGGCACGCAGGTGGTACCCCGGCCAGTCCGGGCTGATGTCCACCCTCACAATCGCCGCCTGCGCGTCGAAGTGAACCTGGGCGTAGGGGAGCATTCCCTCGCCACCTATCCTGGCCGCAGGCACCATCAGTTCGCCGTAGAGCAGGTACGACGGGCCCAGAAGGGACCCCTGGCTGCTGGTGCTCTCCCCTGGCTTCCACCATTCCCGCAGCCGCCAAAAGGGCGCCCCAGCCGGGAATTCCAGGCGCAAAGAGCTGGCCCGGAAGGCATCGTTGCCAGGGTACAGGACGTATTGGGCGCCCTGTGGGTCGTTGCCCACGTACACGCCCCAGCTGCTGCCGAAAGCCTCGTACACCGCCCGAACGGGTACGTACACCAGCCCGTCCTGGATGGCCAGTGGGACCGGGAGGGTCACAGGCTTGCCGCTCACCTCAAGCCTTAGCCCCGGTTGGATGCCCGCTGTCATCACGTCCAGGGTGCGTAGCACCGCCGCCACCGCCTCCGCCCGGCTGCTGCCCTCGTGCCCACGGAAGGTACCATCCGGGTAGCAGGTGATGATCCCGTCCCGCACCGCCAGACCGACCCAGCCCCGGGCCCGCTCCGGGATACCCGCCGCGTCCAGGAAGGGCAGGGGCGCGCCCACCTCGGCGGCAGCCTGGTAGCCACGCCCCAGCAGGCGCTCGGCCATGACCGCCATCTCCAGGCGGGTGATGGGCTCATCCGGCCTGAGGAAGTCCTGTGGGTAATCATTCACATCCACAACCCCGTACCAACTGGCGGTGCACAGATAGCCTGCCGCTTCCAGCCAGTGGCCACCGGTGTCGCGGAAGAGCGGCCCCCCGATGAAATTCCCGGGCCGGAGGCGACCAGCAGCTTGATGTACTCCGCCCGGGTGACGGGGGCGTCGGGCCGGAAGGTGCTGTCCGGGTACCCGTTCACGATCCCCGCCTCCGCAGCCTCCGCCACTATGGCCTCCGCCGGGTGGCTGGCCAGGTCGGGGAACCCACCCGAGGCTTTTGCCGGCACCGAAAACGCCGCTGCGCAGAAAAGAAGTACAGCAAGGCCCGCTGCGACCAGGGGAGGTCCGGGCCGACGCTTCCGGGAGGCCATGCCAGACCATGAGGATCGCCGCCGTGAGGTGACCGCGCAGACCTCGGGATCGACCGTCATTCGTTCAAACAGTTCCATGTCCTAGCACCTGCCCCCTACCCCCGGGGGCTCTTTCCAATTCTACCATGCGACCCGGCCCCATTCACCGACGCAGCGCACAGGAAATTGAGCCGGCCCCGCGCGGGGCCGGCTCCGTCGGTTGGGGTACTTACTGGCTCACACCCACCACACAGCCAGCACGGCGATCGTGAAGACGGCCAGAATGATGAGCCAGTGCCACCAGTGTCCCGGACCCGGAGACTTGGTTTCCACTTCTTCCACCTCCTTCTTCTCGGGCACAGAATATGACGGCATGCGGATGGGGGCGAACCGTCTCCTCATATCTCAACCCCCTTCTGCTTCACATAATATGCACGCCTGGTAAGTGGTGACGCTGTCCGTGGGGGGCTGCGTGCTATAATGACCCTGACCGGAAGAGCTTCCCGCGAAGGTGGAAGGCCACGTGCGCTCTCCCGACGACATTGTCCCGACTCCTTCGACCCCGCGCACACCCGGCCGGGAGGGAGCCGACCTTCGCAGCGGCCTCATGCTGGTGGCGGGCGCCGCCATATTCTCCCTGGGGCTGAACGGCCTGGTGGTGGCCAACGGGCTGGCCGAAGGGGGCCTTTCCGGCATCTCCGTGATCATACACTACTTCACGGGCTGGCCCGTGGGGGTCCTCTACCTGCTCCTCAACGTCCCGCTGCTCGTGCTGGGCTACGTCTCCCTGGGCGGCCGTTTCACCCTGCGCACGCTGGTGGGTGCGGGTCTGGTCACGGGGGCACTCATCCTGACCCGGTCGGTCAGGTTTCCCATGGACGACCTTCTCCTCGCCTCCCTGTACGGGGGCGTGATCAACGGTACCGGGCTGGGGCTCATGTTCCGCGCCGGTGGCTCAAGCGGGGGCCTGGACATCCTGGCCCAGCACCTCCGCCACCACCGCGGCCTCACCGTGGCGGAGACCTACCTGGTGGCGGACGGCATCGTGCTCGCGGCGGCGGGGCTCCTGCTGGGGGCCGACACCGCCCTCTACGCCCTCATCGTGACCTTCGTGGGGGGACGGGTGGCCGACCTCATACAGGAGGGGCCCAACCGGGCCAAGGCGGTGCTCATCATCACCGACCGGGTGGAATCCCTCACCCACTACGTCACGTCCGTGCTCGAGCGGGGGGCCACCGTGTTCGACGTGCGCGGTGCCTACACCGGGCGGCCCAGGGGCCTGGTGATGACCGTGCTCAGTCGCGACTTCGACAGTTTTGTTGCCCCCTGTGCCAGACCCGTTGAGCCCCAACGGGATGGGGCCCCTGGCTTGCAGGGATAGTGGCAATGATGTTCAGAATGTGAACGCTTGACTTGGAGATAGGC
>JACIYH010000120.1 GCA_014360055.1 Bacillota bacterium
GGTAGTTGACCCGGTGCGGCGGCACCCGGTGGTCGGCGCCGTGCCGGGCCAGGAACCCCACGGCTACCCCGTGGTGGTCGCCCAGGGTGACAGTCACCCGCCCGTAGGGCGTGCTCACCGTCTTTTCCTCGCGGCCGCCCGCCAGCCCTGGGTCGTACAGTCCCGTGCCCCCGATAATGGCGACCCCGTCAATCACACCTTCCCCTCCTTTCCCGCCCAGAGAATCCGGCCCGGCCTTCCCGCGGGCCGTTACCCCCCAGCCCCTCGCCCCATCGGGCCCCCGGACCCGTCGGCGCTGCGCTCAGGCGGTAAACCCGGCGCGGGCGCCCCCGCCGTCCCGGCGCCTCCTGGCCCACCCGCTCCACCAGGCCCCCCGCCTCCAGCTTCCCCAGGATGCGGTTGGCACTGCGGACGGCCACCTGCAGGCGGGCGGCCGCCTCGCGGGCCGTGAATTCCTCCCCCAGATCGGCCAGCAGGGCCAGGGCACGGCTCAGGGAGGCGGGGGCCATGCCCAGTTCCCGGGCACGGTCCAGCAGGGCGGGGTCGGTGCTGCGCACGTCGTACCCGACCGCTCCCGCACCCAGGGGACCGATCAGGCGCCCGTGCTCCGTCATCACATAGCCCCTGTTCCCCCCCGCCTTGATCGCTTCCTGAAGGGCCAGGCGGGCGTTGGCACCCGCCCGGTTAGCCGTCTCGCCGAAGCCCACCCCCACGCTCACCCTCACCCCGGCCCGGTTGAACCGTTCCACCAGGTCCCAGCTGGTGTAGAAGTTGGTGGATTTCTCGAAGAGGGTGCGGGTGGTGACGAACTGGTACTCATCGCCCCCGTCGTGCCACAGGTGGCCGTCGATCTCCTCCGCGAATCCCAGCAGGATGCTGTAGGCCCGCAAACGCGCCCGCTGCTGCTGCAGGGGTGTGAGGGCTTCCTCCTGGGAATGGGTCTTCGCCAGCCCCACCACCAGTTGCATGCCGCGGGCCCGCATCCCCTCCCCCACCAGCACGGCCTTCTCGAGGGCCTCCGCCACGGCCACCCGCGAAGGCACCAGCCAGGCCGCGGGGACGCCCAGGGTGCGCAGGCGTCCGTATACGCGGCGCAGGCAGGTGAGGGCGTGGGTGGTGCGGCCCTCCCGGTGGAGCCCCAGGTGGAATTCCACCACCTGCTCCGGGTCGGGGACGCCGCTGTACTTGTAGACGTAGATATCGCGCAGGGGGATACCCAGTTCCCGGTAGGTTTCCTCCACCACCTGCCGGTCCATGGTATCCACGCTCACCCGCGTCAGGGCCTCCCGGTCGTCCACCCGGAAGAGGGAAGCGTAGAGCCACATGGCCGAGTAGGGGATGTACAGGGCGGGGATGCCCGCCTGCCGCTCGGACGCCGTCTTCTGGTAGGCCAGGGGGCCGGTGAAGAGGGCCACCTCGGCCTGGCCGGAGCACTGCCGGTAGAGTTCGGACGCCTGCCCTTCGTGCTCGTAAGGCATGGGGAGGACCCGCACCCCGGGGATGCGACCGGCCACGGCGACCGCCTGGTCCACCATGTCGCCGGGTCCGATCACCGCCACCCGCACCGGCCTGGGCATCCCGGTCCCTCCCTTAAACAAGCTTCTCCATGGCCGGTGGCGACGGGGCGCCTTCTGGCAACTCCCCGCACGCCTTTCCCGACCGGTGACGATTGGGGGGCAGTGACGACGGATTACCCAATTCGTCACCTGTCTCTTATTTGCTCCTATTCGCCGCCCGGCCGCCGATTCCTGCACCGGCACGGAGTACAGCCCGTCGCAGGAAGGAGGGTTGCTGGCAGGAAGGAAGGCCCGCCGCGCGAACTTCCACTAACGTATAGCACAACCGGGGGCGCCGCCCCGCCCGGCACGCCCCCAAGGAGGTGGCGGCGTACGTGCTGACCAATCCCTCGCGCACGGCAAGTGACATCCCACCCTTCATCGTCATGGACGTGATGGAGAAGGCCCACGCCCTGGAAGGACAGGGCCCTCCCATCGTGCACCTGGAGGTGGGGGAACCGGACTTCGACACCCCGCCCCCCATCAAGGAGGCGGCCGCGCGGGCCCTGGCCGCGGGGCACACCCACTACACCCACAGCCTGGGACTACCCGAACTGCGGGAGGAGATTTGCGCCTACTACTGCCGCGAGTACGGGGTGGAAATCACCCCCGACCGCATCATCGTCACTTCGGGGACCTCGCCGGCCATGCTGCTCGTCTTCGCCGCCCTCCTCGACCCCGGCGACGAGGTCATCCTGCCCGACCCCCACTACGCCTGCTACCCCAACACCATCCGCTTCGTGGGCGGCTCACCGGTGTACGTCACCCTGAAGGAGGAAGAAGGCTTCCGCTACCACCCCGAAGCCATCCGCGAACGCATCGGCCCCCGTACCAGGGCGGCCCTCATCAACTCCCCCGCCAACCCCACCGGCATCGTGCTCGCACCGGAGCAACTGCGGGACCTGGCCACCCTGGACACCCTGCTGGTGTCGGACGAGATATACCACGGCCTGGTGTACGACGGGCGCGCCCACTCCCTGCTGGAGTACACGGACCGGTGCGTGGTGATCAACGGCTTCTCCAAGCTGTACGCCATGACCGGGTGGCGCCTGGGGTACGCCATCCTCCCGCGCGAACTGGTACGCCCGGTGCAGAAGCTGCAGCAGAACTTGATGATTTGCGCCTCCTCCCTGGCCCAGCACGCCGCCCTGGCCGCCTTCCGGGAGTGTGACGCCTACGTGAGGGACATGGTGGCCACTTACGACACCAGGCGGCGCCACCTGGTCCGCCGCCTGCGGGAGATCGGCTTCGGGGTGGCGGTGGAACCCACGGGGGCCTTCTACGTGCTGGCCAACGCCCGGCGGTTCTGCACCGACTCCTACGCCTTCGCCATGGAGTTGCTCGAACACGCCCGCGTGGCGGTTGCTCCGGGCATCGACTTCGGGCGGAACGCGGAGGGCTATCTGCGCTTCTCCTACGCCAACTCCCTGGAGAACATCGAGGAAGGCATGCGGCGGCTGGCCGCCTACCTGGCGGACCGCCCGCCGCGGGTGTCACCCGAATGGAGGGAAAGCAGTTGCTCCTGATAGCGGTCTTCGGCGCCCACCAGTGCTCACCCGACGTCTACGAAGCCGCACGCCGCGTGGGCGAGGAGATCGCCCGGGCGGGGGCCGTGCTCGTGTGCGGAGGGACCACCGGCGTCATGGAGGGCGTCTGCCGGGGGGCCAAGGAGGCGGGAGGCCTGACGGTGGGCATCCTGCCCGGGGACTCCCGCGAGCAGGCCAACCCCTACGTGGACATCCCCATCGTCACGGGCATGGGCGACGCGCGCAACGTAATTATTGCCCGTACCTGCCACGCCGCCATTGCCATCTCGGGCGGCTACGGGACCCTTTCGGAAATCGCCTTCGCCCTTAAGTTCGGCCGCCCCGTGGTGGGCCTGGGCACCTGGGTGGCATCCCGGGAAGGGGCAGCCGCCCCGGTGGTGGCCGCGAATTCCCCGGAGGACGCCGTGTGCCGGGCCCTGGAGGCAGCCCGGCACACCGCCGGCTTAACCCGCGCCTGACCCGCCAGGCGACCCAGCCCTGAGCCCCGGAGATACCGCGCCTGACCCCGGGCCCCGGGGTCCCGGGCGGGCGCGCGGCGGGGCGGGGCGCGGGCAACTCCTTCAGTTGAGTCGCTCTACGCGCGGGCGCAGCCCAATGCGGTCCAGCATCTCCTCGTACTCAGCCGGTGCCAGCGGGCTCCTGCGACCGGAGAGCGCGATCAGGAGGGCCTCCATGACGTTGGTGCCGAAGGAACGGCCCTCCAGATCCGGGGTGGTGGTGACCAGCAGGCTCACCCCGCGGGCGCGCAAGGCTTCCACGTCGGCCCGGGTGACGGTGTTGGTGATCACGATCTTGCCTTCCAGGCGGTCCGGCATGTGGCGGGCGATAAACAGGTAGTCCCCGGCAATGATGTCGGACCGGCGGTAGTAGGCCTCAAAGCGGGGGCGGTTCTCCTTCTGCCTTTCACCTGTGGGGTACAGCAGCCGGAACGGCAACTGCACGATGAGCGGAGCCAGCACCCGGGCCAGCAGGTCGAGGGAACGCAGGCTGTACAGGGGTACGGGTACACCCAGGCCGAACATGAGGTCACCCATGATCACCCGGCAGCCCGCTTCCACCAGCGCCTGGGCCATCCCAAAGCGGTCCATGGCACAAACCAGCAGGGCGGTCTTGCCCCGCAGGTCGAGCCCGTAGTCGCCTACCAGCAGGCGGATCACCCGGCGCTCCAGCGTACCCTTCAGTCCGGAGCCATCGACCATGGGCGTCTCGCGGGCAGCCCGGGCGATGGGTACGGCATCCCGGACGCGGTAACGCCTTCGACCGGCCTGCAGGTAGAGGTCTATGCCCCCCATGCCGAAGGCGTCCACCTGGCCGTCCAGTTCCCTCACCAGCCGGATCGCCTTGCCGATATCCCCGTCCGTCCCCCGGCGCTCCACCAGTACCTGCCGCCCCAGGAACTCCGCCCGTGCCACATGGTCCCGGGCGCTGGAGCCCAGGGAAATCGACACCACCCGCAAAACCCCGTCTGCACCCGTCAACGGACCCGCCCCCGAAACAAGAGAACCCGGCTCTGCCGCCCGTCCTGCCACCCAGCGCAAAACTTCCGGACAGGCTACCGGC
>JACIYH010000121.1 GCA_014360055.1 Bacillota bacterium
GCGGCCGAATCGCCCGGGCATCCTTGCGCTGTACATGCTCCAGTAGTACACGATCCGTTCCCGGCTTGCGGAGAGGAGATCACCGGTGGGGACGGCGTCGGCCGGCAGGGCAAGGTCAGGTGAACGGGGGAGTGCGTTCCACAGATCGTCGCTGCCCCAGGCCGTGCGCGGGATCACGTGGTCAACACGGAAGGACTGCCCGAGTTCCCGGCCGGTCCACACGCAGCGGATGTTGATGCCCGAGGAGAGCAGTAGCTCGCGTGTTTCCTGGACTGCATGCTCGTCTGGTGCCAGCAGGTGGCGCATCGCCGTGCCGAGGGCGGCCTCGCTTAGCCCTTCCGGGCCCGCTGACGTCATCCGCGCACTGAGTTCCGCCCACCGGGCGACTGCGCTCTGCTCAATCCAGTGGCCAAAGCGGGTAAGGTCCAGCCAAACGTCCTGGGGGACCACCACCCAGCCCAGGTCTCCTTCACCCCGCCGTGTATGCGGTGGCAGGCCACGGACCTCCCGCTCATACCCAAAGAGGGCGGAGCCTGCCCCGGCATAGCGGACGGGTCCCTCGCGGATTGCCGCGGCTATGGCGGCCAGTTCGCCCCGGAAGCTCTCAGGCTCTTCGTCCATGGCGCTTAGCAGCGAATACAGGCCGCCCGCGTCCTGGCCGAACCGTTGCGCCAACCGCCCGATTGCCCGGCGGACGCGGAGTTGTTTACTGCCGGACGTCTCGCCCAGCAACTGGGCCGTGAACACCGGGGCGTTGATGATGGGCCAATAGTATATCAGCCACTCCCTGGCGACCGCCCACAGCGGCACGAACACCTCCTGCTTGCCCCAGACCGCGAGGTGAGCCTGTTGCCGGGCGATGGAGGAGAGAGCACGGATCAAGGCCGGCTTGTAGGTTGCGGTCTTGTGCTCGTATGCAAGTACCCTCCAGATCCGACCCAGCGCGGTCGTGCGCTCCTGCGGGCCCTTACGGGCCAGGAAGGTATGCCACCGGGTGCTGCTCTCTGTGTCCGGCAGTTCGAGGTGTAACGTGTCGCCAAAGCCGGCTGATTCCAGGAGGAGGGTCATCCTGCCCGCCGGGATGCTGGCGAAAAGGCGACCGTCGGGCTCGCGCTCGCCGGACGTCCGTGATGCCCGGTAGGTCAATATGAGCCGGCCGCCCGGGGCGAGAATGCGTGCCAGGTTCAGCACGGCACCGATGAGAACCTTCTGCGGAAGATGCATGATGGTGGCCGAACAAAGAACGTTAGCAAAGCCTCCATCCTCGACCCCGGCGAGGTCCGGCAGGAGGGCCTGTCGTACGTCGATACCAGGGTACGCGTTGCGCGCTTCGGCAATCATGGCGGGGGACCCGTCATAGCCGACGCAAGGAAAGCCGTTGCGCGAGAGCCAGGCGACGTCCCGCCCGCTGCCGCAGCCGACGTCCGCGGTGGGGGCGCCTCGGAGGAAGAAGCCCTCGATCAACCCGTATAGGGCCCGCGGTTCGGTGGCACGGTAGCGTGCACAGAACTCCGCTGCACGCGATTCGTACGCGAGCAGGGTTTGGGCGTCCATTGCGGCTACCCCTCCCACAGGGACCCGCCGAGCATCGGGCAGATACCGGGCTAGGCGGTTGTCCCCGCCCAGAGGTCCAGCAGTTCAGTCAGGAAGTGGTGAACGGGGCCGCGGCGGAGCCGGGTGTGGGCAAACTGATTCGAGTAGCTGCGCAGGCAACCGTAGCAACTGTCGTCCTCCCCGCAGCCACACGCACCGTCCACCCGAGCGCGGGCCGCTTCCAGGCACGCGCGCAACGTGTCCTCTTCCTCCAGCCGCGCCACCAGCGCCGCTCCTCCAGGCGCGTTATCGTACAAGATGATGGGAGGCAACCCCTCAGCTTCTGGGTGCCCGACGGTAGCGCTAAGGTCCGTGGATGGTACCTCAAGCGTGTCACTGGCAGCGCCAGCGAGTGCGTACGCCAGGGAGTAGGCAAACCACATGGGGTCCCATACCGGGAAGGAAGGGCGGTGCAGAAAGTCCAGCCGTACTATGTCGGTGATGAATTCGTGACCAAGTGCGACCGACTCCAGGCGGCCGTAACACTCAGTCCCCTGGGGTGTCCTGTGGGACGTCTCGCGTTTGCGGAAGCCTGCGCCGCATCGCAGGCAAATGTAGAATCCCTGTCCGCGGTGTCCCTCGCAAATGACAGCCATCTTACCCGGGCAGGCTTTTGTGAGACGAATGAGTGGTTGCCCTGCCGGTACGTTTACGTAGCCGCGATCCCGTCCGGCCAGGCCGATGAAGAACGGGCGGCTGGTGAACAGCTTCTCCGGTCGTCTTTGGGGTTCGCTGGGCTCATCTGACTTTGTCACAAACCCAAACCACGGGATGACGTACTTCCTGCGCGAGGACATCTGCTCGCAGCATGGTGCGCCAGGGGGTGTATCTTGCGTCTCGTCCCATGAATCGAATCGGTTATGCACGGTGCATTTGCGGTAGTAACGTATGCGCGGTGGCCGGTCCGGTACAATCTTGATGCCGCACGATTCCCACACCTTCTTGTTGGCCACTACTTGGGCCGTGGGAGCGTACTCAGAAATGGCGATGGCGCGGTCCCTCTGCAATTCGATCTCGTCGGTTTTGCGTTGGGTATCAAGTTCTACCACATCTACGGGGAAGCCGTACTTGGGGATGACGGCCTTGCGCGACAAGAAAGAGAGGATGTCTTCCTTCTCTAAGTCCTCGGCGCGGTTCCTGGCCCACTTTGCCCGTCCGTGCTGCCGCTTGCGGCTGGACTCCTCTTCGATCGCCCGTACACGCTGGTAGTCACTGGCGAGTTCCTTTTCTGCGTCTACTAACCGGCTATCTTGCCCCTCCCGGACCGTTCCGGCCACCAGGTCGAGCCACCTACCGTCTTCCAGACCGATGGCTGACCACATGTCGGTCGGGACCACGGAACGCAGGAGCGACTCGAGTTCATCCCTGTGCTGTTGGGCAAACTGCTTCACCTCGGCTGCCGCCTGGGGGGCTGCGAGGTTAACGAAGAAGTCCCTGACCAATCCGAAGCGGCCCGGGTTAGCCCGGAAGAACCGGCCGAGTATGACGGCCGTGACGTGACGCAGCAAGATCTTCTCATTGCACAGGCGCAGCACCGGAGGGCGGGTAAGGCCCTTCAACATTCGCTCCGGGCGAGCGAAGTGATAGAGGTCGTGGGGCGACCGCCGGCAATAGCTGACTGCAAACCCGCAGTGGCCGGGTCGGCGTCCCGCTCGCCCGACCCGCTGGGCGTAGTTGAAGGCCTCGGGAGGAATGTTTCGCAGGAAGACGGTGTCGAGGTCCCCCAGGTCAACCCCCAGCTCGAAGGTAGTCGACGAACTCAGGACGCCGATGTGGCCGTCCTTAAAAGCGCGCTGGAACTCGCGGGCCTTTTCCCTACCGAGTTGGGCCGTGTGTTCCTCTACCCGTAACAGCCCGGGGAGACCAGTATGGTACATTTCCCGGTAGTGGTTCGGGGGAAGTTCCGCCACGCTGGTCTCCCGCAGGCGCCCTCGGCAAGCCGGTCTGGCGCACACCCCGGCTACGGAGGCGGAATGGAGCTTGCCACACCGATTACACACGTACAGCGGGTCGCCCGGGCTCAGCACCTTGAAACGCCACCATCCTGGGTTCAACTGGCGACCGTCCTGGACGGACAGCAGAAGCGCCTCGCGAGTGTCCGGTATCGTACCTTCGAACTCAGCGAATGCGCCCCAGAGTTCGCGTAACGTTTGCACTGCGGTTTGCCGTGCAACTTCCGTGGGAAGGCCTCTCAGTTCAAGCATCTTAGCCAGTAGCTTCGTTCTTCTGCAGCCGGGGCTGTCCCACGGTTCCACAGAGCCCTCCCCCCTGCGTTCACCGAGCCGGGCCCGCCTGGCGGGATATGGGCTGACCTCCACCCAATTGAGGCTCACCCCGGTGTCCCGCGGCAAATGCACTGCCCGGACATCCCTCAGGGTGTCCAGGAGGAGCAATAGCAGGTGCCAGGCCTCGTGTTCACTCAATAGCCACGGTTCCCTCAGGAGGACGCCGGGAATGCGGAACCAGGGAGGCCACCGGATCTCCCAACGACCGCAGCCGGTCCCCTCCAGCGAGATCCTTCTTTCATTGGTGAGGAACTCCCGTAAGACAGCGCGCCACGCCATTCTCTTGAGTTCGACAGGGGTGGCCATAGGGCCAGCGAGGCCTTCCTCACGGATGACCGCCGGCAGTTCTTCGGCTAGGTCCCGCAGCGACAACCCCTCCGGGGAATAGGGCATCAGTCGCCGGCTCGTGCGCAGGATAAGGTTGCGGAAAAAGATGTCCTCGTACGTTCGTCCCAGGTACCACGCGAAGAATGCTGCCTCCTGGCGTCCATCGGCGAAAGCCAACACCTTCCTGCGGTCACTCGGCAATAGCTGAAACAGAGTGGTGGCTATCACTGCATTGGGACCGTCCGCCCCGTGAATGACCTCCTTAACCGGGTCCGGGCCCCGGTAACCGCAAGCGGTGCATTGGGGGAGACTGTCCTGTCCTTCTCGGGCACGTTGTCGGATAACCCGCAGGATTGAGCTCGCGTCGGATCCGTGTTCGCAGGCTGGGGGAAGTCCTTCCCTCCAATACGCCCG